>JAFSKY010000140.1 GCA_017448685.1 Synergistaceae bacterium | reverse complement strand
CGGAGCTGTATTGAGGGCAGGAGGATTGAAGCCGATTCCGCTTGCATTCCTGACACGCCATAACACAGCTGTTATTCGCGATCATTTCAACGGAGCTTCAAGGCTGAGGGTGCTTATGAGTCCGTCAATCCCGCAAATATTGACGAACCGCGAAACGATAGCCGCATCAACCGAGAAAGCGCAGGAAACATTCGAGCGCAGACTTCAACATGAGCTGAAACGTGCCGGGATGATGCTGTGAGAAGTTACAAGCCCTATATGCGCGTAGGCACAGGCTTATGGGCATTCGATAAAGGAGGCAGCATGATTGAGCTAAATCTCCTTGATTCACTCGCTGAACGATTACGGGCAGTGTTCAAGGATTACGAATTACCCGCGAAAAGCGGACTCTTACAGACCGTCAAAGTTTTCACGCAGTACCTTCCCCAGCCATCAGGAATTACCCTCAAAGCCAAATCTGACACCGAAGCAATCGTGCCACAAGGCTACACATCAAGCGACATAGAGAGCAATTTCCCCTGCGTAGTGGTGAAGGTGGACGAGTCAACAGACAACGAGGAAGGCACATTAACGCAGACTCGTGTGAAGATGCGTTTGCTTGTTGGAACGTATGACGATTCTCCAGATTGTCAAGGTTACCGCGATGTGATGAATATCATTGAGGTAATTCGTCAGGACTTGGAGACAATGCCGGGACGTGTTCTTGATGGCCGTTACCGATTGGAGATGCCATTGACCCACGCACTATTTGAGGAGCAATCTTGGCCGATATATTTCGGGCAGATAAATACGGAATGGGAAACAGGAAGGCCGTTAATGCCGCGAAATTTTGACATGAAGCACGGAGGGTAAAGCATGAACGATGAGCCATTGATATACGCCGGACCGAATATATACGGAATGGCGTTGCAGAGATACCAAGTATACAAGGGAGGATTACCGCCATATGTGAAGCGTGCAATTGAGGAAATCCCCGAAATAGAATCGCTGATAGTGCCAGTGAGCAAACTGGAACAGACGAAAGCGAAAATCAACAGGCCGGGAACTAACGAGTCCCGGCTTTTTCATGAGATACAGAAAGCAGCAGGGAAGGTGAAATCATAAATGGCATTTAGGCATGGAGTATACAAGCAGGAAGTCCCAACCTCATTAACCGCCCCCGTTCAAACAGACACAGGATTGCCCGTGATAATCGGCACAGCTCCCCTTCATCTTGCGGAGGGAGGATTATCCAACGTCAACAAGCCTCAGCTCATCTACAATTACAACGAGGCCGTAAGCCTTTTCGGGTACAGTGATGACTGGGACAATTACACATTGTGCGAGTTCATATACAGCCAGTTCGCATTGTTCGCAATGTCGCCGTGCGTGTTAATCAACGTGTTAGACCCCTCACGCCACAAAGAAGCCGTATCATCACGGGAATATGAAATCGCAGGCGGTGAAGTCAATCTTGGAGCGAACGTTGTAATCAATGACGAGTCATTTGTTGTTGCGACTCTGAATGATGAAAGCGAGCGCGTCATTCACACATTGGGACGTGATTATTCAGTTGCGTATGATGCTTCAGGCAATGCGATTCTTACCGTGATTGAGGGCGGTGCGCTTGAAGGAAAATCATCCGTCCTAATGAGCTTCACGAAGATAAAGCCCAATGCAGTAACAGCCTCAGACATAATCGGAGGTGTAGACGCAACGACAGGTGTATATACAGGTCTTGAGCTAGTTGGGAGCGTATTCCCACGTTTTAGGCTAGTGCCTGGCCTCATAGGTGCGCCAAAATGGTCATGCATTCCCGAAGTGGCCGCCGTAATGCGGGCAAAGGCTGAGAACATTAACGGTCTCTTCACAGCACAAGCAGTAGTAGACATTCCATGTGATTCGGCTGGTGCAGATGTTTATACGGAAGCTCCCGAATGGAAGAATCGCAACAACTACACCGCAGAACGCGAAATAGTCTGCTGGCCAAAAGTCAAACTCGGCGACAAGACATATCACCTTTCAACACAGCTAATCGGGCTAATGAATCAAGTAGACTCCGGCAATGAAGATATACCGTACGAGTCGCCCTCAAATAAGGCACTTCAAATGGATTCATGCGTAGTAGCTTCAGGTCGTGAGGCTGATTTAGGGCTTGAACAGGCCAATTACCTTAACGGACAAGGCATAGTTACGGCGTTGAATTGGACAGGAGGTTGGCGCGCATGGGGTAACAGGACAGGCGCATATCCAGCCAGCACAGACGCTAAAGACATGATGATTCCCGTTCGCAGGATGTTTGATTGGATAGGTAACAGGTTCATTCTGAAATTCTGGGAGAAAGTTGATGACCCTGCAAATACCCGTCTGATTCGCACGGTGATAAACAGCTTCAATGTTGAAATGAACGGACTAGCGGCAATGGGAGCAATACTCGGAGGGCGCATTGAGTTCCTTTCGACAGAGAACACTTCAGCTGATCTACTTGACGGCAAATTACGCTTCCATATCTACATAACGCCGCCATCCCCAGCAGAAGAAATCACTGGGATATTCGAGTTTGACCCGGAATATTTAGACGTTCTATTCAGCGCGGTCAGGTAAAAGGGGGTAATGACAGATGGCAAATATAATTCCCGAAAAGAGTATAAATTTCAGCGTGTACCTGAATGGAGAAGACCTTTTAGGCATAGCGGAAGGAACAATCCCGGCACTTGAGGCCATGACCAGCGATGTACAGGGGGCAGGCGTTGCGGGCGTGGTCAATAGCATAGTGCTAGGGCATTTCGCATCAACGACACTCAGCCTTACATGGCGCACAGTTACGGACGACTTCATGAAGCTGTACGGGCATAAGACAAACGATATTGACCTCTACAGCTCATTGCAGAGATACGATCCCGGCTTAGGTGAGTATAAGACAGAGCCGCTTCATGTATACCTGAAGGCCACGACAAAGACCAGCACACCCGGTAATCTCACAGTTGGCGACAACATGGACACACAGACTGAGTTCGAGATTACGTACATGAAGATTGAGCTTGACAACAAAGAACGCGTAGAGATGGACAAATACAACTATATCTACAAGGTAGACGGAGTAGATTACCTAGCGACAGTGCGCTCCGATTTAGGCAAGAACTGAGGAGGCTTGAAAGTTGAAGATAGAGCTGAAGAAGGCAATCACGCATAAGGGCAGCGAGATAACGACGCTTGATTTGGATTTGGACAGCCTGACAGGGAATGACCTAATCGAGGTTGAAGACCAAATCATGAAGACCGGCACCCCAATACAGACAACGGATTTTTCGCGGGTATATCTGATTTCAGTTGCGGCACGTACGTTGCATATGCCCGTTGAAGTGTTGAAGTTTATGGGGGCGCGAGATTTTGCGAGGGTAGTGAATGAAGTGCGGAATTTTTTGCTGAACTCGGACTCGGAGGCAACAGATACGGAAGCAAGCCCGGAGATTCCCCCCGCAATATAATCCGGCGTGTAGCAGTCAGATTATCCCGTGCTGAAACAGGAACACCCGTAACGGAATGGCTGAAAGTTCGAGTCAGTGAGCTTCCTGAATGGGCAGAAATTGTTGCTGATGAGGCACAGAGATTAGAGCGCGAAATGGAGAAACGGCGCAAGTGATTCTTCCCCTCGTTTGACAAAATACCCTTTGTTGCGTAAAATGCTAGCCAATTTAAAGCAAATGAGGGGTGATTATGGAGCGGAGGAAAGAAGCACAAATAGCATTCCGCCTTGAGGATTCCCTTGCGAGGCGTTTCAAGAGCGAGTGCGCATTACGCAGAGATAAGGTTACAACTGTTTTAACCCGTGCGATTGAGGAATATATTGCGCGTGGAAAGGCAGAAAGAAACCCCGAATAGCTGTTACACCCTGAGAAAGTTACCAGCTAAACGGGGCGCGTATAGAAGCTAGTGCTTATTATAGCATGAACTAGTCTTCTGTACGCTTTCACAAAGCACAGGAGGCTTTTTTATGGATATGACGATGCACAAATTACTAGTGCAGTATCCTCTAGTGCGTGAGGATGCGCCAGAATGGAAGAAGATTTGCCCGTTCTGCGGAGCGTATGACCTGATTCATGAGGCGGGAAATACCTACGTTTGCCACAACTGCCACGCGAATTGGATTGAGAATGACACAGCCAGCGAGAGACAGATACAGATAATCGCCCTCAACAAGGGGACGATGCCCGCACTCGGAGTTGGACAAATGCCCATAGTATTGCGCGATGACCTCATGAAGCCCCAGTCGTCAATACAGATTGACCTCGCGAATGACATAGTGATATTCCGCAACAGGCATGGGAAGGTCTACGCGGTTCGTGATTTGGACGAGTGGATGTCGGTTACGTTCGCGAAGGGAGGAGCTTGCAATGGAAAACGCAATTGCGCATAGGGTGTTCAGCTTTGAGGGAGTTCCACTCCGCACGGTCGAGGAAGACGGCAAAATCTGGTTCTGCGCAAAGGACATTGCTACGGCTCTCGAATACAATCTCGATGGCGGAATGAAGAAGTATTTTGCACATGTGCCGGAAATCTGGAAGGGGGGAAAACGGATTTCCACCCCTGGCGGCGCGCAGAATATGTTGTGCCTGAGCGAGCAGGGAGTGTACTTCTTCTTGGGACGCTCTGACAAGCCCAAAGCGTTACCCTATCAGATGTGGGTAGCAGGTGAGGTAGTGCCATCAATCATGGAACGCGGGATGTACGCGACTCCGACAAAGATTGAAGACATCCTAGCCAATCCTGACGCATTTATAGAGGCGTTGCAGGCGTACAAGTTGGAGAAGGCCAAGCGTGAGGCGATTGAAGCGGAGAAATTCGCCCTTGAAGCCAAAGCGGAGGAAGACCGTCCCAAGGTAATGTTTGCGGAGGCAGTATCAACGAGCAAAAGCTCAATCCTTATAGGAAGCCTAGCGAAGATACTCCGGCAAAATGGAGTAGATACCGGGCCGATAAAGCTGTTTGAGTGGATGAGGCAGCACGGCTACTTGACAGCGCAGAGGGGCGAAAATTGGAACATGCCCACACAGAAAAGCCTTGACATGAAATTGTTTGAGGTACGCGAGAGCATAACGACTAATCCCGATGGGACAACAATGCTCCACTTTACGACAAAGGTAACGGGCAAAGGGCAGGAGTACTTCATCAACCTGTTCAAGAATCAGGAAGAAACACTGTAGAACGAGAAACGAATCAGCCCCCCTCCGAATTAGGCGGGGGGTTTTATTATGCGCGGAAATAGTGAGGCAGGTGATTCAATGTGGCGAAGATGATGGAGATGACGTTTGCAATTGGAGCGGCGTTATCAGCGAGCTTTTCAGGAGCATTCGGTAAGGCAGGCAAGGCGTTAGCAGATTTGCAGAAACAGAGCGGAAGTTTGCAGAAACAGAGCGGTCAAATAACGAGCTACCAGAAAATGCAAGGAGCAATAGCTAAAAGCTCTGAGAAGCTGAACGCGGCCAGAATGCGAGTCAAGGAACTCGGATTACAGATGAAAGCCGCCGGAACTCCAACAGCCGCATTGAAGAAGGAATTTGCGACAGCCTGCCAAGAAGCGCACCGATTAGAGACTCAATTAGGCAACCAGCGCAAACAGCTCGGAGAATTGCGCACAGAATTGACAGGTGCAGGGATTGACACCAAGAATCTATCAACTGAACAATCCCGATTAAGCCAGCAATCGCAGAAACTCGCCAACGCGCAATCACGATTACAGCGTTCCCAAGCAGCCTTACAGCAGACGCGTCAAAATCTCTCATGGGACAACATCAAGGGAGAATTAATGACGGCGGCGGGACTCGGTTACAGTCTCTATAAGCCAGTGAATGAAGCGGCCGATTTTGAGCAGGCAATGGCACGAGTGAATGCGGTTGCGTTTTCTGGGGCAGGCCGGGACAAAGCGGCGGATGCGGAAGCGTTCAAGGCATTACAGGAACAAGCTCGGCAATTAGGACGCGACACACAATTTACAGCAGTCCAAGCAGCACAATCACAGGAGAATTTAGCCCGTGCAGGCTTCAAGGCCAACGAGATAATAGCTGCGATGCCCGGACTATTGAACATGGCAGCAGCTGAGGGTATGGACTTGGCAACAGCCTCCGACATAGCAGCAAGTACATTACGCGGCTTCAAGATGAATGCTGACCAAGCGAATCGAGTTGCAGACGTATTAGCGCAGACAAGCGCGGCAAGCAACACTAGCATATCTGGACTCGGTGAATCCATGAAGATGGTAGCCCCCGTAGCGGCCAATTTGGGAGTGTCGGTTGAGGAAGTTTCTGCCATGCTCGGAATAATGGGTAATGCTGGCATAAAAGGCACAGAAAGCGGTTCAGCGTTACGGAATGCGTTTTTGCGATTGGCGCAAGAACCGAAATCGGTCGAGAAGGCACTAGCCAAACTTGGAGTCGCGAGCCGTGATGCACAAGGCAACATGCGTAAGCTCCCGGACATATTGACTGCATTATCCGAGAAAATGAAAGACATGGGCGAGGCAGACAAGACGAAATACCTCGCTGACATATTCGGAGTACGTTCTGTGTCTGGAATGATGGCTGTGATGAATGGAGCGTTAGACGGCTCATTGCAACAGCTTCACCAATTCAACAATGAAGCAACAGGAATCCTCACTGCAATGTCTGAAGCAACAGGTGCAAGCCTTGATGACATGCGCACAGCTATGAAAGGTCTTGACCCTCTGACAGAAGAGCTAGGGATTTCCTACCGTGATTTGTCGATATACACAGGGATATTAGCGCAAAGCGGGATGAAAGGTTCGGACGCGAACAAGGCACTAAATGCGACCTTCACGAGTCTGCTGAAAAATTCCAAGAACATGCAGAAAGCTCTGAAAGGCTATGACATTTCAATAGTTGGTGATGATGGAACGTTACGGGATATGCCCGACCTGTTGAACGACTTGAATCGGGCATTTTCCGGGATGAGCGATTCCGATCAGCTAGCGAAATTGAGCAAGATATTCGGGGCAGACGCGGCAAAAGGCATTCAGATGTTAATGAAGGGCATCGGCGAAGGAGCTTTTACGGAGCTAAACGGTGTAGCAGATAAGGCATCTGGAGTAGCCTCCGAAATGGCCGGAAAGACAATCGATACACTGAAAGGGCAAATGACGATAGCGGGTTCAGCAGTAAGCGATTTGATGATCACGATAGGTGATGTTTTGTTGCCGACTGTGAAAGAAGCCGTAATAGTGTTCACGAATTTCACAGCAGGGTTATCGAAATTTGCGCAGGCGAATCCAGGGTTAACGAAGGCGATTGTGGGTAGTGTTGGAGCGTTGGCGGCCATGAAGGTTGGCCTAGTTGGGGCTAAAGTGGGCTGGAATTTGCTCAAACTGCCCTTCCAGACGGCGCGAGTTGGATTAGACCTTCTGAACGTGAGAATGCTCACCAATGCCAAAGCAGTAACGGAAGCCGGAAAGAGAACGGGATTGCTGTCTAAGGCGTGGAAGGGTATACAGTCAAGCGCAAAAGGAATCGGGAATGCATTTAAGACGTTAGCGAGCGGAATCGGTAAGGCGTTTACAGGCATATTGAGTTTTGGTAAGAGCCTCATCAGCGGATTATTCAGTCCTTTGGGATTGAAAGTGCTTGCGTTGTCGGCGGTTGTTGCGGGATTTGCCGCGCTAGCTTATCTGGTCTATAAGAATTGGGACAGTATAAAAGCATGGTGGGATTCGTGGACAATCAAAGATGTGTTTGCGGCCTTGAAGGGATATGCGTTGTCTGCGTATAACTGGGTCAAAGGGAAATGGAATGAATTTTGGGCTTGGTGGGATAAGTCAAGCCTCAAGAATATATTCGCGCCTGTGATAGGGTTTGCGACCACAGCGGAAGGTTACGCGTCCAGTGCATGGAAAGCCCTCTCTAATTGGTGGCAGTCATGGACATTAGCGGACGTATTCGCGCCTGTGATTGAATTTGCGACCACAGCGGAAGGTTACGCGTCCAGAGCATGGGAGCATCTTGCGGGTTGGTGGCAATCATGGAGTCTCAAAGATATATTCACGCCGATAATGAACCTCGCCACGAACGCCAAAGAATCCGCCCAAGCAAAATGGAATGAACTCAAATCATGGTGGGACGGCTGGAATCTCAAAGACATATTCGAGATCGTCAAGACCTATGTTGAAACGGTCAAAACCCAAATCAGCGCGAAATGGGAAGAGTTCAACAAAAGGTGGTCAGACTGGAAATTAGCCGACATATTCGCGCCGATTTACAAGTTTGCTCTTGATGTCATAGAGCGCATCAAAGCCCCGTTCAAGGCATTCGCTGAATATGTATCATCACTCAACCCGTTCAAGGATTGGGGAACACCAGCGGTATCAGCCGAGCAAATTGCACAGGGGAAGAAACTGCTTCAAAATCCCGGCAATGCTAAGAATCAAATGCCCTGCCATATGAGAGGATTCGCTTCCGGCGGATTCATTTCACACCCGGAAATCGCCCTTATCGGTGAGGCAGGACGTGAAGCCATTATCCCGCTTGAAGACCGCGCAAGAGGCATTCCCCTTTGGAAGGCAGCAGGCGAGGAAATGGGGTTTTCATTCGGGACTCAGCGGTCAGAAAAGACAATCGCCCCAGTGTTTTCACCAAGCGTCAATATCACGGTGAACGGAGGCGACACAGACACGGAGTCAAAATTCCGTCAAATCTTGCAGGACACATTCGAGGATATGTTTGCCGACTTCCAGAATAGGCTTCAAAGGGTGGCGTTCGAATGAAAACATACAGGACACAGCAAGGCGACACATGGGACATAATAGCCCTCCGAATGTACCCCGATATAGGCGCGGAAAAACTCACTGACATATTGATTGACGCGAATCCCGGCCATGTTCAAACAGTCATATTCTCAGCAGGAGTCGAATTGAATATCCCGGAAGTCTCAGCTCCCATTGTGCTGAATCTCCCGGCATGGAAGAGGTGAAATCCTCAATGGACGCTCAGCAAACTAGACGCGCTGAAATCAGCCTCATTTACGAGGGTAAAGACATTTCCCGCAACATAGCTCCCTACATGATGTCATTCACATACACGGACAATTCCGGCGATAAGGCCGATGATATATCGATAACGCTTGAAGACCGCGACCGCTTATGGATAGGCGATTGGTTTCCGTCCAAAGGCGATAAGGTACGAGCAAGCATAATCATTCACGATTGGGAACAAGCTGGAACTGCGCAATCATTACCCTGTGGGTTGTTTGAGGTTGATCAGATTGAATGCTCCGGGCCTCCCAATCAAGTAACGATTAAAGCCGTGTCGACTCTTGTGTCAAAGCCAATGCGACAAGAGAAACACACAAAGGCATGGGAGAACGTCAAACTGTCAACAATAGCCGGGGATGCAGCAAGCCGAAGCGGCCTCGCATTATTCTGGGACAGCAAAGATGACCCCTATTTTGAACGCAGAGACCAAGTAGAAACATCTGACCTTGAATTTCTCGCTGGCCTATGCCGTGATTACGGTATTGCGGTGAAGGTAACCGACACACAGCTAGTTTGCTATGACGAGGAAGAATACGAAGCCCATACAGCAGTAGGTGAGCTTGCATTTGGCGACATGAAGTTAATCCGTTGGAGCTTTTCGACCAAGACGGCAGGAACATACAAATCAGCGCGCCTGCAATATCATGACCCTGTGAAGGATGAGACGTATTCAGTAACGGAGGACGGCGATGCAGAAGGAACAGGGCGAGTGCTTGAATTGAATCAGAAGGCCGACAGTGAGAGCGATGCCCGCAAAATTGCGTCTGAAAGTTTACGCCAAGCCAACAAGCGCGAAATCACAGCCAACATAACGCTAATGGGGGATTTGCGATTTGTGGGAGGGAGTAACCTCACAATAACGGGCTTCGGGACGTTTGACGGGAAATATGTAATCGAGAAAGCGACTCACACGGTAAGCGGCTCATACACAACGAAGCTGGATTTACGTATGGGCGGCGAGTCCAAGAAGGCGGCCAGCAAAAAGAAATCGGCAGTCAAGGCCAAAGCTAAGAAACGCGCAAAATCATTAGGAAGCCTGATATACACGGGCGATAACGTTTACAGGACAGGGAAGGCGGTGCTTGATGTCTGAGGGGAGCAAAGAGGCAGGTTCGCATGGCAGATTCGGCTATGTGTCAGATTATGACCAACAAAGGCATATGGCGCGTATACAATTCCCCGACAAAGAAAATCTTGTGTCAGCGTGGATACCCGTAGCTGTGCCGAACTCGAAAAAGAATCGCGATGAGTGCCACCTAGATATAGGGGAGCATGTGTACTGTGCAATGATGGGTAACGGCCTCGAAAGCGGGGTAGTGTTATGTGCGTTATTTGACGACAAGAACAAGCCTCCAGAAGGAAACGCTGATATACGCAAAACGACATATGATGATGGGACAGAAGTTTTATACGACAGGAAGAATAAGTTGCTGAAAATAGAATGTCAGGGAGATATAGAGATACATGCGAAGGGTCATATCATCATGAAATCGGATGAGGACACCGACATATCAGCGGGCAAAAACGCGACATTGAGTGCCGGAGATGACGCGTTAGTCTCAGCAGGCGATGACGCAATGTTAGTTGGCGGAGATGACGCAATAGTCTCAGCTGGTGATGATGTGAGTATCGGTTCAAGTGGAGGAGCTTCCATTTCATCAATTGGACCGCTCGCTTATCGTGCGCCTCGTATTGATATGAATTAGGGGGCAGGTCATGGGGAGAATCCTCCGAGTATTTCCGCGCCGTAACAAGGCGACTCCCGAAGATGAATACGCGATTACGGAATATCCCGGGCTATTTATGCCGGATGACGTGCAAGAAGTACATGTGTCGTGTGCATTCACGTATGATCTAGAACGGGCATATGACTTAGCGGACGCATGGAGTAAGTATTATCCCGTGAAGTTAGGCGGTCCAACATTCAATGAGCCGGGCGGGGAATTTCACCCCGGAATGTACCTGAAAGAAGGCTACGTAATAACCTCGCGAGGATGCCCTAATCATTGTTGGTTTTGTGCCGTGCCTAAACGTGAATATAAGGGGCTTCATGAACTAGAAATCAAAGATGGCTGGAATGTGCTAGATGATAACTTATTGGCCTGTTCAGAGAGGCATATACGCGGAGTGTTTGAGATGTTATCGCGGCAAAAGCATAAAGCTAGATTCACAGGAGGGCTTGAGGCGAAATTGCTCAAAGCATGGCACTGTGAGTTGTTGCGGGGGATAAAGCCTGAACGAATATATTTTGCGTATGACACTCCAGATGATTACGAGCCATTACGGGAAGCCTCTAAACTACTGTCGGAATATGGATTGCTGAAGATGCGCGAAGTAAGCGTGTATTGTCTTTGCGGTTATCCGAATGACACGATGGAGAAAGCCGAATCGCGATTTATGGAAGTGTTGAAGTTGGGAATGTGTCCATATGCTATGTTATGGCGAGATAAAACGGGGGAAGTAAATCGTGAATGGCGCAAATTCCAAAGGTTATGGGTAGCCCCTCAAATAATCTACATGAGAGTGAAGAATATGCAAGGAGGCAGGTCATGAATTACGGAGACATAGTGCAGTTAGGTCGCCACAGGTTAATGTGTGGAGATGCGACATGTCGTGAGGATGTAATGAGGCTTGTAGGTAGTGAGCGTGTTGACTTGGTGCTGACTGATCCGCCGTATGGTATTCAGAGTGTAGACCGCAAGACTCGAACGATTGGGGGCGGAGGGCGTGTAAAGTTTGGAGGGGCGGAATATAACGGTCAATTCGTGCGAGTGAAGCAATATGCCACAGTGATAGGCGACACGAACGGGGATATGTTCACGGAGCATTATCACATACTGCGAAGGCTGTGCAATTACATGATAATCTGGGGCGGTCAGAATTTTACGCGAGTATTGCCGCCGTCATGTGGCTGGATATTCTGGGACAAGGATAAAGGCACGGACAAACTGAGCTTCAGCGATGGAGAATTAGCCTACACGAATTGCAGCACGCGCATAAAGAAGTATGTTCATAAGTGGAATGGATTCACGCGTGCAGGGAGTCAAAGCCTCAATGAAAAAGTTCACCCGAATCAAAAGCCTGTAGAGTTACACATGCATATTCTGGAAGACTTCACACAGCCTGAAGACATAATCCTTGACTGTTTTGGGGGCTCAGGCACAACGCTTATTGCCTGCGAGATGACAGGGCGAAAATGCCTCATGATGGAGATTAGCCCGGAATATTGCGACATAATCAGGGAGCGTTATCACCAGTTAGCACCATTATTCACCCACACAAAGGAGGATGAGCCATGCCCGGAGCAGCCAGATTAGGCGACACCTGCACAGGTCATGAATGCTTCCCCCCACGCAAATCAACGAGCGGAAGCCCAAATGTTTACATCAACGGAATCCCCGCACACCGAGTCGGCGATACATGGTCAACACACTGTTGCACACATAGTGATTGCCCCCACGGTTGCCATGACGGCGTGTTAGCTAGCGGGTCAAGCTCCGTTTTCGTCAACGGAAGGCCATTAGGCAGAATAGGCGATGCAGTTTCATGTGGCGGAACAGTTGCCACAGGAAGCGCAAATGTCATTGTAGGAGGCTGAAACATGGCACAGATAAATCACCCTGACTACTACGCAGGCAGAATTGAAGCTATTGACTACATAGAATCGCATGGGCTGAATTTCAATCTCGGTAACGTCATCAAATACGTAACCCGTGCAGGCCGTAAGAATGCCGAGTCAGCTCAGGAAGCATTGAACAAAGCAAAATGGTATTTAGAGCGCGAAATCTGGCGACTTCAACGCGAAAATCTCACGGATGATGAAGTAGATATTATCTTTTAGGGGGAATGCATCATGATTGGCTCATTAGGCAGCGTTGTGTTTGACGTTTCAAGCGAACATGTACGCACACTTCGCGACATGAAGATTCAGCACAGTGCTAAATACTCCGAACACGCCATACACGGAGGCAAAGCCCTTCTAGAGTTCACCGGGTATTCACCTGCCTCATTGAGTTTCAGCGTGAGGCTTGATGCTGGATTAGGCGTGAATCCCAAAGAAGAGCTTGAAGCATTACGCGAGATTCTGACCAGTCATAAGGCAGTACCCTTCATCCTTGACGGCGAACCACAAGGAGACGGGTTATGGGCACTTGAAAGCATTGATGAATCGTATGAAGTCATAGACAGCCACGGGACATTTATTGCGGCTGATGTGTCATTGAAGCTGAAAGAATACATAGAGGCCGGGAAAAATGGAAGTTGACGTGCTTTTATCAGGAGGGGAGATAAATTTTGCCCCCGCTAATGTCATTGAGGAGGTTGTTCAGAATGTCCGAACAATTTGCGCCACACCAAAATATAGCGTTCCTATGGATAGATTATTCGGGATAAACGGCACAATAGTAGACCGCCCAACCCCTAAAGCAATTGCGGAGATACAAGCTGAAATCATACAGGCCATCCGAAAATATGAGCCGCGTTGCCGGGTTAAGCGAGTTACTTTTGACGCTGACATAGACGGAAAACTAGTTGCTACTGTGAGGATTCGTATTGATGAAGAGTGATTTATTCCCCGCGCTTGAAGATATTGTTTTCGCGGACAAATCAGCAGACGACATAGAGAGCGAAATTATCACACTATACGAGGGAATATCCGGGCGCACATTGGCGAAAGGAGACCCCGTGCGCTTGTTCCTTGAAGCAATAATCCTTGTGATAATTCAGCAAAGAGCTTTGATAGATTATTCGGCCAAACAGAATTTACTTGCCTATGCAGAAGGCTCATATCTTGACCATATCGGCGCATTACTGAACGTTACGAGGCTTGATGCCTCCCACGCTATGACGACTCTTAGATTCACATTATCCGACATACAGCCAACTCTGATAATCATTCCTGAAGGCATAAGGGCATCACCCGGCGGAGGCAACATACTTTTTGCCACGACTGAAAGCGTAGAGATTCCAGCAGGTGAGCGTTATGTTGAAGTAACCGCGCAATGCACACTAGCAGGGACGCAGGGTAATGGCTATATTGCCGGGCAAATTCGCAGGCTCGTTGATCCATTCCCATATGAGATGACTGTAGCCAATGTTACAGAATCATACGGAGGTACGGACATTGAGAATGATGAGAATTATCGGGAACGTATACAGGAAGCTCCTGAAAGTTTCAGCACAGCCGGCCCCACGGGTGCATATGAGTATTGGGCGCGTTCAGCTCATCAGGGAATAATTGACGTGGCAATCATAGGACCGCCGGAAATCCCTCCGGGTAACGTCAACATTTATCCCCTCATGATAGGAGGCGACATGCCAACGCAGGAAATCTTAGAGGCCGTTTATGACGTGTGCAACGCTGAGGACAAACGCCCCGACACAGATTTTGTTCACGTTCTTGCGCCTGACCCTGTAGAGTTTGAGTTGAACGTGTCATACTGGATAGACCGCAAGAGAGCAACGCAGGCGGCCATGATACAGCGAGCGGTTGAAGAGGCTGTTACAGGCTGGGTAACGTGGCAACGTTCAAAGTTAGGATGCGACATTAACCCTTCCGAATTGAATCACAGGATGGTAGCTGCGGGGGCTAAACGAACGGAGATAACCTCGCCTGAATTTGTCGTGCTTGAGCCTCAGCAATTAGCCGTCATGACAGTAAAAACTCTCACATTAGGAGGGCTTGAGGATGGCTAAACAGATTGAGCGGTTATCATTGGCGGATATTTCCCCGCCGTCATTGCTTCACGACAAAAATATACTTGCATTAATCCAAGCATTAGACCCAGAGTTTCAAAGCGTTTCCCATGATATTCGGGAGGCGCTTATTTTTTCGCGAATTGATGAGCTTCCTGAAAGCGTGATTGACCTTCTTGCGTGGCAGTGGCATGTTGACTTCTACGAATCCGCGCACAGTCTTGATACGAAAAGGGCAATGGTGAAAGCCTCTATATCATGGCACAGGAAGAAAGGAACACGCGCCGCAATTGTTGAAGCTGTAGAAATGCTTGGCACTGAGACACGTTTTACGGCGTGGCATGAATTGCTTGATGAGGGCGCACAGCCTTATACGTTCGAGATAGACGCGAGGATAACGCCAGTATTCTGGGAACGAGTCGACTGGACGAAACCAACGCAAACGATTCGCCGGGCTATTCAGGAGAGCAAAGCTACACGCTCGTGGATGTCAAAGCTATTTGTGCATATTGACGACACAGCCCAGCAAGATATAGCGATTGGCGCAACAGTGATACCCGGCATCCGTCATGACGTGGACATTGACCAGCACACACACTCTGAGGCCGATTTGAGTCTCACAATCGGTACAGCCCTGCTACAGTCATATGCTCATGACATAGCCATTGACCAGCCAACACACAGCGCAACGGAGTGTGATATTGTTGCAGGCGGGGCAACCGTTCAGGGTATTCACCAGAACGCAAGAATCTTACAGGCTACAGAGTCAAACGCGGAATTAGCTCTCACAGTCGGCGCGGCCATGCTTCAATCACCCACGCACACAATCAGCCTCAATCAGGCTACACACGCTGAAAGTGATTGTGCGTTATCGGCTGGGATTGGCCTCATTCAGGGCATTCATCAGAGCGCGAGACTCTCACAGCCGACTCACTCTGAAACCTCCGGGAACATCGTATCAGGTGCAGGAGTCATTCAGGGCATTCACCACAAAGCGCAAATCAATCAGCAAACACACTCACTCACAGCCTCGAACATTTACGCGGGCGGTGCTGTTTGCTCTTACGTTCACATTGAGATACCTACAGCAGCATGAAAATTTAAGGAGGTGGCAACATGGCGCAATTTGGAGGGGTAGTGCTGACTAATGCGGGGCGAAACATCCTAGCTAAGGCTATCACGGGTAAGCCTCTTGTTTTCACAAAGGCGTGGGCGGGAAAAGGTTATGTTCCTGAAGGCGCAATTATTGAGGAGTTCACCGACCTAATAGAGCCTCATAGGATTGTGGAAATTAAAGAGATGGACATTCCCCCCGCAATAGGGACGGCAAAAATCTCCCTCGAAATGACCAACAAAGAGCTTGCAGAAGGCTTTTTCCTGCGTGAGATTGGGTTATACGCTCAAGCCCCCGATGACGGCGAAGAATATCTCTACAGCTATTGCAATTCTGGCAACACAGCCGATTACATTCCCGGCCAAGACGGCCCGGACGCTGTGTATTACAGGCTCGATATTACAGTCATAGTAGACCAAGCAAAGAACGTTACCGCAATTTTCGCAGACAATCCTTTAGCAGTTACTCATGCCCAATTAAACGCTAAGGCTGATGAGATTTTCCGCGAAATGAGGCGGCGTAATGAACTTATACAGTATCAGCTTAACTGTTTAGCACAGGCAAGCATAATAAATTCCCTTGAGCATGTCGGATTAAAACACTGGCAGGGATGATAGAAGGAGGCTCAAAAAATGGAAGGCTACGAGTGGTACAAAAAAGGCACAATCGCTGTAAGACACAGTGAACGTGAAGTCGTTGGCACTGATACCGAATGGCTCAAAGACGGCATCAAGCGCGGGGATATTTTCATCCTCGACAACATAATCTGCGAAATTGAAGAAGTCGTTGGCAACATGAGCCTCACCCTGACAAAGCCCTTCACAGGAGAATCCGGCGGAGGTCGCCAATACGCAATCATAACGCGGGCAGGAGAGGTTTTGCAGGCGGAAATTGCAAGAGACCTCGCCCAAACTGTTGCTTATTGGAACGAACGAGAAGCCTCATACACTGAGAAATTCGCACAATATGAGCAACGCATAAAAGCCCTTGAAGCATTAGGGCTATACGTAGACACAGACGGGGACATAGCGCAGGGTGAGACGGGAACACCCTCAACGAATCCCACACCCTTGCTAACACTCCCGATTGCCTCAAGAACGCAGGCCGGAATCGTCAAGATTGGCGGAAATATTGACGTGGACGAGGAAGGCACAATCAGCGCAGATGTAGATGCGCAAACTGTTCAGGAGAGCCTCGAAAAAGTCGCTACAACTCCTGAAGACGCTGAAGCACTGAGGCAAGAGCTTTATGGGTCTTAACGCGGGTCGACACGCTTTAAGATAGATTACACACTTACGGAGGTTTTTTTCTCATGGCATACGATGTAAATAGCTTTGTCAAACTCGGCGAACTGAAATCGCTACTCCAGAGCGCCCAGGCCGAGACACAGGCGGCAGCTGCTGTTGCGGCTAGCGCACTGAAGTACGTCAGCGTTTCAGGTAACACTGTCAGCTTCTTCACCAACACTGAAGGCACTGGCACGGCAGCTTTCACGGTCGATTTCCCCAAAGATTTGTTCCTCGACCAAGCACGGACAACCCTTGTTCCCTCGTTCGCGTTCAACTCAACCACATATCCCGGCGCAACGAATCCCAATCTCGAAGGCAAGCCCGTTCTCGTTCTGGCTGTCAAAGGCACAACTGATCCGGAAAATGGCACAGCTAGCGACACAATCAACTACAGCTTCCTCAACATGGAGACGCTCGTTGAAGTGTACACAATCGCTTCCGGCGACAGCTCAAAGATACTCAGCATAAGCGGAAATGCGATAAGCGTCCACATATCGAGCGCGGCCAACAACGCAATCACGGTTGAGAATGATGGACTTCACGTTGACATATCCGGGAAGGCGGACAAGGTAGCCAATGCGACAGCCGGGCATATAGCGACGCTTGACGCAAACGGCAATCTGACTGACAGCGGGGTCAAAATCGCAACTGCTGCTGAAGTCGCTGAACTCATCACGGAGCTTTACGGCGAGTAATTCACACAATCAAGGCGGGGGCAATACCCCGTCTTTTTTTCCCGATGAAGGGGGAATGTTTCAATGAGTGAAGCTGTTTTGCTGGAACATATCAGATCATTACAGCAGAACGCCAAAACTTACACCAACGCGCAACTTGTAACGTTCAACGAAGCTGTTGTAGCGGCACTTGAGGAGATGGCAGCTTCGATAACCAGCCTCAGCGAGACGGTTGCCAATAAGGCCGACAAAATCGCATCTCCTACTGCGAATGACTACATAACCGTTGATTCGGGCGGGAATATTGCTGACAGTGGAGACCGTGTTATGACCACAGCAGAGGCTCAAACGTTATTCAACAGCATTTTCAGCTAATCACAAGAAAGGATTGATTTTTTCATGGGCAAAATTGCAACTGATGCATCATTGCAGGAAATTTTGACTCTGTTGGAGTCGTTCCTAGACACGCAACAGAATGGGCTTGAGGGCAAAATAGGAACGCTATCAAGTCTCAGCACATCGGCCAAAGGGAATCTTGTTGCGGCGATTAACGAGCTTGTTACCAACAGGGGAGCTTTGAGCGGATTGTCGACCAGCGCGAAGAATACACTTGTTGCGGCAATAAATGAAGTGTTGACGAAGGCTAATACGGCTACAACAAATGTCGGTACGTTGTCCTCACTCAAAACTTCCGCTAAGGGGACGCTCGTTGCCGCGATTAATGAGGTCGTTGACACTAACACAAGTCAATCCTCCACAATCTCGACTCACACCTCCGACATTTCGGGACTCAAAACGAGATGCTCAGACATTGAGGCCGTAAACACCTCGCAGGCTTCCTCCATCTCCACCATAAACGCACGCACACTCGGCATCGTTAATGGCGGGGTCGCGGGGAATTACGCTTGCTCCATGCACAACTCAATCTGGAGGGGAAAATCTCTCGGAAAATTCACCGCAGCTCATAGTGAAGCCATCCGTAATGGCACGTTCACTGATATGTATTTGGGCGATTTCTTCCGTGATGCCGCTAATTCGTGGCAGTACATGTACCAGATTATCGGCTTCGATTACTTCTATGCCTTGAGCTTCACCAACAACGCTCATCATATCGTCCTCCGTCGTAATGAGAAATTCGACTCCACATTCAACTCCACTAATTCCACTACGGGGGGCTACCTAAATTCAACTTGGAGAACTGAAACTAAACCAGCCCTCGAAGAACAATTTGCCGCTGACTTCATAGACTCCTCTCACCTCTGGCATCACACTGACTACCTAAGCTCAGCTTGTAGTGGCGGCAAGGTTACTGGCTGCACAACCGTTACTGACTCCTGCGTCGAATTGTTCGATGAAAGACAGGTTACGGGGGCTAGATACTCCCAT
>JAFSKY010000139.1 GCA_017448685.1 Synergistaceae bacterium | reverse complement strand
GTCTGGTCTGGTCAATTATGATGCCATTTTGCATTATGTCAACCCCTTTTTGTCATTATTCCCCCGGTGAATTTTGCCGGGGGATTTCCGCCTCAATTCATGCTCTCTTTCAGGACATTCACAGCCTCATTCAATGCCTTGTCAACAGCCTCAGAGTTTTTCCCCCATCCTTGTGCGCAGAAAGGACTCCCGCCTCCTTTACCGCCAAGAATCTCAATCGCCCTCGTGAAAGCCTGCCTCACATCAACGGACTTATTGCCCTTGTTGCGACCAACAACCACAAACACGCCCTCAACATTCACGCCAGCAAGCACAGCTATAACGTCATTATGACTCTCCGTAATGAACCGGAAAAGGTACTTTACGTCTTCCTGCCCCGAATCTTTCATGACATGACGGACGATTTTATGCGCTCCGTGAATTTCAGCCCCACTCAGTATTGAGTCCGCAATGGGCTTAAGCAGTCGCATAATGTCAGCTTCATTCTTGGCTTTGAGGTCGTGAATCTGTGATTTAAGGATGGATATTTTCTCGTTGATTCCCTCATAGCCGCAGACTAATTCAGCTTCAGCCTTCCTCACTTCCTCATGTACTGAAGCAATCCACCTATAAGCCGCCCTACCACAACGCAAATATATCCTTGAGCCGCCTTTGTGATTCTCGCAGGATATTACTTTGACCGGGCCAGCCTGACCTGTTGAAGAGACATGAATCCCGCAGCACGGCACATAGTCGACTCCCTCAACCTTGATGATTCTCACGGGTGGAATCGCGTTCTCAGGGGGCAATTTCCGCGCACGTTCTCTGATTTCGGCCATGTCAGGGAATATCACCTCAACGGGAATATCTGCCCATACTGCTTCATTTGCGGCGGCTTCGGCTTCAAGTATCTTCATCATGTCCGCTGGAATGTCGGTATCAATGGAGACGTTATCGCCTTCGATTCTCATTCTCGCTGTGTGAATGTGATGCAAGTTCCACAGGCAGCCCGCAAAAAGGTGTTCGCCTAAATGCTGTTGCATAAGCTCAAAGCGTCGTGGCCAGTCAATAACGCCGTGAATGTCTGAGCCTTCAAGGGGGGCTTCTGTGATGTGGATGATGTCTTCTCCATGTTCGGCAACTTCAACGACTTCAACGCCGCCTAATGTGCCTAAATCACATGGCTGACCTCCTCCGCCGGGGTAAAACAATGTGCGGTCAAGAGTGATGTGAAATTTTCCGTCATGCTCTGACTGTGAAAGTATGTGTGCGTCAAATTCTCTTGCGTAAGGGTCATCGTAATACAGTTTTGCGGTCAAAGTACTTCACTTCCGGGAAAAAAATTATGTCTGAATTATAATACAGTCATGAACAATGAAAGGAGATAATTATTTGAGCAGAGTATACAACTTCAGCGCAGGGCCAGCCGTCCTTCCTGAAGAAGTTTTGCGCGAGGCACAATCGGAAATCCTTGAATACGGCAATTCAGGTATGTCAGTAATGGAGATGAGCCACAGGTCAAAAGATTTCGAGGATATATTGTTCACGGCGGAAAAAGACCTACGAACCCTCATGAATATCCCAGATAATTACCGCGTATTGTTCCTTCAAGGAGGGGGCTGCACTCAGTTCGCTATGATTCCGATGAACCTCATGACTCACGGCAATGCGGATTACATCGTTACAGGGCAATGGTCAAAGAAGGCCATGCAGGAAGCTCGGATATTCGGAAACGTGAACGTCATAGCAAGCTCCGAAGACAGAAATTTTGCCTACGTCCCGGACATGTCAACGGTGAAAGTTACGCCCGAAGCCGATTACGTCTACATATGCCAGAATGAGACAGTTCACGGCACAACAATACGCACACTTCCTGAGACTGACGGCAAGCCCCTTGTAGCTGATGTGTCATCAATGTTCCTGAGTGAGCCTGTTGACGTGAGCAAATACGGCGTAATTTGGGGCGGTGTCCAAAAGAATGTTGGCCCGGCTGGCGTTACGATTGTGATAATACGTGATGACTTAATCCGCGATGAAGTCATGCCCAAAACGCCCACAATGTTGAAGTACAAGACTCATTCCGACAACAAATCACTCTACAACACTCCACCATGCTGGAACATATACATATGCGGACTCGTGTTCAAGTGGCTGCTGAAACTCGGAGGCACTGAGGCAATCTACAAACGTAATCAGGAAAAAGCCGGGCTGCTTTACGATTACTTAGACGGCTCGAAAATCTTTCATGGTACTGTCGACAAAAAAGACCGCTCATTGATGAACGTCCCATTTGTTACGGGGAATAAGGAGCTTGACGCGGAATTTGTCTCTGAGGCGGAAAAAGCTGGGTTGCGCAACATAAAAGGCCATCGCTCTGTCGGCGGAATGAGGGCATCACTCTATAACGCTATGCCTGTTGAGGGCGTGAAGGCTCTTGTTGCTTTCATGGCCGAATTTGAGAGGAGACACGCTTAATGCTCGCACCAAAAGAACGCAAAATATTCTGCCTGAACAGCATATCCGAAGCAGGACTCGCGAAATTCCGTAAGGGCTATACGATAACGGATGAGATTAGCGAGGCAGCCGGGATTCTAGTGCGCTCAGCTGACATGAAAGAGATGAAATTCCCAGAAGGACTCCGTGCAATCGCTAGAGCTGGTGCAGGTGTCAACAATATTCCCATTGAACGTTGCTCGGAAGAAGGAATCGTTGTATTCAACACTCCCGGAGCAAATGCCAACAGCGTCAAAGAGTTAGTGGTTGCAGGATTGCTACTTGCATCAAGGGATATTTACGGCGGAATATCATGGGTAAAGAGCAATGCAACGAATCCTGACATAACGAAATTAGCGGAGAAAGCCAAAAAGAATTTCGCGGGGCATGAAATCAAAGGGAAGACTCTCGGCGTAATAGGTCTTGGCGCAATTGGAGTCCAAGTTGCGAACGCGGCAATATCTCTAGGAATGCAGGTGCTTGGCTATGACCCGTATTTGTCGCTCAAATCAGCGTGGATGCTGAGTCCTATGGTGAAACACGCTGACACGCCTGAAGAGGTTTACGCGGCATCAGACTTCATCACGATACACGTTCCAGCAATGGACTCAACTCGCCACATGATAAACGCTGAGGCAATATCGAAAATGAAGCCGGGCATAAGGATACTGAATTTTGCGCGTGATGTGCTTGTTGACGAGGCCGCATTGAGGGAGGCTCTGACTTCCGGCCATGTTGCTGGCTACATATCCGATTTCCCCAACACAACGAGTGCGAACCTTCCGCATTCAATCGTGCTGCCACATTTGGGAGCGTCAACGGAAGAGGCTGAAGAGAATTGCGCGATTATGGCGGCGTTACAGCTTCAGGATTACCTCGACAACGGCAATATCACGAACAGCGTGAATTACCCTGAGACAAACGCAGGGACATGCGGGGCTGAGGCGAGAGTTGCTATATTGCACAGGAATATTCCGGCGATGTTGTCGGGGATAACGTCATTCTTCGGGAACAACGGCCTCAATATCGAGAATCTCATCAACCGTGCGAGGGGACAATATGCGTATACATTGGTGGACATATCGCACAAGATGCCGGATGACACGACAGAGAGATTGCGTGAAATTAGCGGTGTATTGAGGGTTAGACGGGTGAAAGAGAATAGCCCGGGCTGGTGAGAAAATTTTTCCCCCTTGTCATTAAGGCAGGGGGGATTTTTTTTGTGTGGGGAATGTCTGATTTCGGCCATGAAAAAAGCAAGGTTTGCTATAATTATTTTGTTCAGATAAACATAGCACACATGGCGAGAAAAAGTCCCGTCCTCCTTACTTTATGTTGCTATTATAGCATAACCCAAGTGGACGCGGTCATGTGTATTGTGGATTTTCGGGTCAAAATAATTCATGACTGGAGGAGTCATCATGAAGAAGTATGCGGTGATGGTGCTGGCTGTGATGCTGGTTGGGATGAGTTCGTGCGCGTATGCAAGAGTGGAAGTGCAAATCCATTCAAGTGGGAGTACATTTTATGTTGGAGATGAGCTTAATGTACGTATATCCGCTTCTCTTGTGAGATCTAACGCAGCCGACCCAGATACTTGGCAGTTTCAGATAATTTGAAAACTGCCCCCCGATTGTGAGCTTAAACAGGATGGAAGCAACACTGCTTATATTACGGGGAAACTGACAGAGGCAGGAAAATACGATTTCACAGTGTTCGTCTCTGTAGAAGGAACTGAGGCTACTCATTACTACTATACTTATGTCCTCACGCAAAAATTTAAGGATTATGGCTCTTACAAGTGGGGAATAGGTGTCTATACCCGCCCAAGCAATGACACTCCCGCCCCCGACCCTGACCCCAAACCTCAATCCCTCAGCATAATTGCGGAAAAACTCGGCACAACCTCCGACAACGTGAGCTACATATCCTCAACCGACATGGCCGCCCCCCAATATCCAACCTCACGCATCACAAACGCTCTGTCTGCCCTCAGCTTCGACATCATATCCACGCAATGAAGCCTCAACGTCAACAAGTCAGGATATTACGCATTCCCCCTGATAGTCCCGGCCAATCTCGTTGGGACAAAGACGGAGCTTAGGGTGTACCTTGCTGACAGGAGCGTTTTCGGCGAGTCATCGTTCAGCCCTTCAGCAACCACTTCACCGCTGACGACGGCGCAAATCTTCACGGAGTTAGGCGGAACGGTAACGACATTGCCCGGAACGATAATTGCGGCGGCAAATCTGGCGGCTGATACGGCACGGACTTTTAGCACCCATATCGTGAAGGCTCAAACGGACACCATCAATAAGGGATGATGACGATAACGCGGACGATAAGGATGATGACAAGAAGGATGACGGCAATAAAGGAGTATCAGGCTCAGGGGGAGGCTGTAACTCCCTCGCAGGACTAACTGCAATTCTCCTCGCGGCAATCATTCTCAGGAAGTCTCACAGCTAGCACATAACAAATCCCCCGGCCATGTTCGCAACCGGGGGATTCTTTCACGCTTCACTCTTCACTCTCTAAGCGCAACACTTCTTGATGACCTCAACAGCCTTCGCAAGCAAATCATCCGGGATATTCAGAGCAGGAAGTAGCCTCACTCTGTCTTTCGCTGTCAAGCACAACACACCATCAGCAATGCAGGCATTCACGACCTCTTTCGCTGGCTTTGTCGTCTTCAAGCCCATCATGAGTCCCATCCCCGTAACAGCCTCAATCCCTGCCGCCCCGGTGAACGCCTCAAACAGGAACTTGCTCTTACGCCTCACGCCCGCTAAAAGCTCATCGTCAATCCGTCCCAGAATGCTGACTCCCCCGGCACAAGCAACAGGATTCCCGCCAAATGTTGAGCCATGATCCCCAGCCTTCAGGGTATCTTTGACCTTTTCGCCGAGCAATGTCGCTCCCAATGGAAGCCCCCCCGCGAGTCCTTTTGCCGTTGAGACAATATCAGGCTGAATCCCGTAATTCATGTAGCTGTAGAGCTGTCCTGAACGCCCGTTCCCCGTCTGAACCTCGTCAACTATGAGGACAATATCATTTTCCCGTGCAAACTCAGCGACTCCCTTCACGTAATCAGCATCAAGCGCAACGACTCCGCCTTCACCCTGAACGCACTCAATCATTATTGCGGCTGTCTTGTGTGCGTCAGCAAGCACCTTCATATACGCGAGGTCATTCGGCTCGGCATGGACGAATCCCGGTGTCAATGGCCGGAATAACTCGTGATAGTGATCCTGACCCGTTGCGGACAACATAGATATTGTGCGTCCGTGAAAGCTATTCTTGAGGGTAATTACCGTGTGAAAGTCCGGGCCTTTTGTGTCAGAAGCGTATTTCCTTGCGACTTTTACCGCGCATTCGTTAGCTTCCGCGCCTGAGTTCGAGAAGAATACCTTGCGCATTCCTGTACGTGTGCATAACATTTCGGCGAGCTTGGCGCATGGCTCTGTGTAAAACAGGTTGGACATGTGTTGAATCTTTGCGGCTTGGGAGCATATTGCCTTGTACCATTCCTCATCACACGCACCGAATGACGTTACTGCGATTCCCGATGTCATATCGATATAGTCATTGCCATCAATGTCCGTAACTAGTGAGCCTTTACCCGCTGTAATTGTTACGGGAAAACGTGCGTAAGTTCCTGCTACATATTCGCGGTCGAGTTCCTGAATGTTCATGTGTGTCAACAAATCCTCCTTTAGGCGAGAAACATTGTTCCAGCTCCCTCATCTGTGAGAAGCTCTATCAGTATTGAGTGAGGGACTCTGCCGTCCATAATTATAACTTTGTTCACACCCTCAGTGATTGCCTTTATGCAGCAGTCAGCTTTGGGAATCATTCCGCCTGTTATTACGCCAGAATCTTTGAGGGCTTGCGTTTCAGGTACTGTGATTTCGGGGATGAGGGTTGACGGGTCTTTAGGGTCGCGAAGAATCCCGGCAATGTCGGTCATCATGATTAGGCGTTCAGCGTGTAATGCCCCTGCGATATATGCCGCGGCTGTGTCGCCATTGATGTTGAAGGTTTCGCCATTTTCGCCGCCCGCAATTGTGGAAATGACCGGGATATAGCTTTTTGCGAGGAGGTCAAGCACACATTCGGGGTTAATCTTGGTGATTTCACCGACTAATCCGAGCCTAGGGTCTTTGCATTTCGCCTGAATGAGTTTGTCATCAAGCCCTGAAAGTCCTACAGCCCTTCCGCCTTTTGTCTCAAGGAGTCCGACAAGTGATTTGTTGATTTTCCCGGCAAGAACCATTTGCACAATGTCTATAGTTTCTTGGTCAGTAACTCTTAGGCCGTCAACAAATTCAGGTTTTTTGCCGAGTTTGTCCATCAATGCATTAATTTCTGGGCCGCCTCCGTGAACGAGTACGACATTCACGCCGATTAGACGCAGCAACACAATATCTTCCATGACCTGTTGCTTGAGGGATTCGGATGTCATAGCATTACCGCCGTATTTCACGACCACGATTTTCCCGGCGTATTTGCGTATGTAGGGTAATGCCTGTACGAGAATTTCAGCGCGTTCTGTTGCCTTCATGATAGTTCCTCCCTAAACGTTAAGCCCGGTTGCCTCATCGACTCCGAGCAATATATTCATGTTCTGGATTGCCGCGCCTGAAGCACCTTTGCCGAGGTTGTCGAAGCGCGACACAAGTAGCATTCTCTCATCATTGCCGTAAACAGAAATTTCGAGGTCATCACGCCCGGAGAATTTCCCAGCCGAAATGAATCCGCCCTCGTCAGAACCATCAGCGAAATACACCACTCCACCGCGATAATATTCCGCGTAACACTCTTTGACGGCCTGAACATTCACGTGATGCAAAGGCACAGTAACTTCCATTCCAGCGTAATACGGAGCGACAATCGGGCAGAATATCGGCGCAACATCAAGCCCGCATACCTGAGTCATTTCTGGGAGGTGCTTGTGTTTCTGGGTGAGTCCGTATTGTCTTGGAGCGTCAAGCAGTGCATCCCGCCCGCCGTCCTCATACTGTGCAATCATCTTTTTGCCCCCGCCTGAATACCCTGTAAGCGAGAAGCATGACAACTCCGAAGCCTTTGCGATGATTCCAGCTTGGACTAACGGAGCAATGAGCGCAATGAATCCTGTTGCGTGGCAGCCGGGATTCGCGATTCTCTTTGAGGCCGAAATCTTGTCGCGCTGGCCTTTGAGTTCTGGCAGTCCGTAAACCCATTCAGGGCTGACCCTGTGAGCTGTTGACGTGTCAATTATGGCTGTGTCAGGGTTGCTTACGAGTGATACAGACTCTTTTGCCGCGTCATCTGGAAGGCACAAGAACGCTATATCCGCGTTATTGAGAGCGTCCCGGCGGGCGTTAATGTCCTTGCGAGTTTCCTCAGTGAGTGTGAGAAGCTGAATGTCGTTGCGGGAATTGAGGCGTTCATAGATTCTGAGTCCTGTTGTACCTGCGCTGCCGTCGATAAATATTTTCTTCATGGCAAAAATTTTCTCCATTTGAATTTGTTGGCGCGTATTATAACGGCACATGAAATTTTCTGTCAATCATTAAGCATAAGAGTGAACAAAAGTTTACTGTCAATAATGTAGAATAATGGCATCCAAATTTTGAGGAGGCAATCTGCTATGAAAGCACTTAAAGCTGTGATTGTGATTGCGTTATTGGCAGGGCTGCATGTTCCCGCGTTCAGTGAGAGGGCAGCAACAGATATTCTTGATGATACGTACTACAAGATTCATCTCAGCATTTACGAGGCCATGCCGCGCAAAGAAGGAGGCGTTGTATTTCTCGGTGATAGCCTGACGAACTATGTTCCTGTGAGCGAATTATTCCCGGGCGTGAACGTCATCAACAGGGGAATCGCAGGGGATAACACTCTTGGTGTGCTTAAACGTCTTGACGAGGTAATCAGCCTGAAGCCCTCGAAGCTGTTTATACTTCTTGGAACGAATGATATTGTTTACAACATGACAGCTGACACAACAGCGGAGAATCTCACAACGATAATACGTAGAGTGCAGGAAGATTCGCCAGCCACAAAAATTTACGTTGAGACTCTTCTGCCGACAAACCCGAAATTTGACACACACAGACCCAATGAGGTTATACGCGCTAGAAATGTGAAAATTAAGGCCGTTGCGGATGAAACTGGCTGTACTCTCATCGATACACATTCGCACATGGCCGAAAACGGAATATTACCGCTTGGATGCACGATTGACGGGATTCACTTGAGCGGGAAAGGCGTTGTGAGATGGATGGAGTTTCTTGCGCCGTTCGTGAGGGAATGACGGGTGAAGGCACTCAAATATTTTGCTGTCGCGGCAGTTACGGCGGTATTATGCATTTTCGGAGTCCGCTGGTATTACACTGGACGAATCAGAATCACACGGGACATAACACAGACAAGCTATTACAGGATGAAGCAAAGCATGTTCGATAACACACAGACAAATGAAGGGCGTATAGTGTTTCTTGGTGATAGTCTCACAGACTGGTTGAAGCTGGATGAGCTTTTGCCGGGGATGAACGTAATCAACAGAGGCATAGCAGGCGACACAACTAGAGGGGTATTGCACCGTCTTGGCTCGGTAACCAAGCTCAAGCCCGCAAAATTATTCCTGCTGATAGGCGTTAATGACGTTTGGCAGGGAATAAGCCCTGAGAAAATCGCTGACAACATACGGAAAATCATACGCAAATTCCGTGAAGCCTCTCCCGACACAAAGATATATCTTCAGACGTTGCTCCCGGTAAATTCGGCCATGCTCAAAATGTCCAACGACAAAATCAACGCCGTTAATGTCCTGCTGAAGTCTATTACGACAGAAACAGGCTGTGAACTCGTTGACCTTAACGCGCTTTTCGTTGAAGACGGTGAAATGCCATCACGCTACACATATGACGGCTTGCACATCAACGGGGAAGCCGCTCAGAAATGGATTGACCACATTAAGCCGCTGATTTAGGCACAAAAAAATCCCCCTCACCATTTCGGCAAGGGGGAAAATTTCTCTCATTACTTCACGAATTTGATTCTTCCCTCAGCATTACGATATTTTTCCGGCAGAGTCTCAAACTGCCTAATGTAACGCGCAAACGCCATGTCATACGTTATGTAGTCAGGCTCAATCACCTTTGAGTCCTTGAACTGATGACCATCGCCCTTCTCGTAAAGCACGTAGCTTATTGATACAACCTTGTACATTTTCGCAGGGTCAAGAGGTTCGCCGTTCACTTTGGCATCTTTGATTCTGCGATCGCCGGAAATCCCCACAAGCATATTCTTGTCATCGAGTATCACAGGAGTCGGAATTGTGGCATCAGCTGTGTATGTCATTCCCGCGACGTGAAGGAAGCCACCGCTGTTCAGGGGAAGAAGCCTCGCGCCCATTTCGAGTTCGTCAAGAATCGTTTGTCCCGGCATTTCGCATATGCATACAGTGTTGTTGAACGGAAGAACGCTCATAGCATCGCTATACTTTATCTCGCCAGCCTTGATATTTGTTCGGATTCCGCCTCCGTTGATTATGGCTATATCCGCATTGCCTGTTTTGGTGTCTTTCGTTGAGGCTAGGAATGAGTCTGTTACGATATTGCACAGGCCAGTCTCACCATTACGCACGAGCCAATCTCCTTTTTCGTTCATTGCGAGGAGGTCAAAACTCGTGTTGCTCAAATGGGCGTTGAGTGTATCCTCAAAGTAGGATTTTATGTCGTTGATGAGGGCGGCGATTTTCTTGTTTTTGCCGTCTGCGTGGTCAAGAAGCTCCGTTGAGACTCCTCCGTCCGTTTTGATTGTAACTTTGCCGACATAAGCCAGCTTTGTGCCTGCTTGTGTGATTGTAACCTCTTTACCCTCGGCATTCTTGAACTTTAGGGCGGGCGTTATTTCGTGGGAATGGCCATCAATGAAAACGTCGATTCCCTTTGTCCTTTGAGCTATGAACGGAGCACTCCACACTTCTGTTGTGTCTTCATATTCGCCCAAATGCCCGAC
This sequence comes from Synergistaceae bacterium, assembly GCA_017448685.1. Classification (GTDB taxonomy): domain Bacteria; phylum Synergistota; class Synergistia; order Synergistales; family Aminobacteriaceae; genus JAFUXM01. Next base: position 13,923 of record JAFSKY010000139.1, on the reverse strand, counting down.
AACGACAACATAGTCAGCACCTTCAGCCCTTGCCGAGTCCACAGCTTTTTGTATCGAGGCAATGAGTTTTTCCCCAGTGTGTTCGCCGTCAAAATCGTAGATGAATTTCCCATCCTCATCCATGAAGTAATACGGCGTTGTTTTCGCGAATGTCTCAGGAGTTATTGCGCCGACAAAAGCGACTTTCACATCACCATATGTGAGAATCCTGTAGGGCTTGAATACGAGTTCTCCCGTGCGTAAATCGCGAAGGTTGCAGGAGATGAATCCGCATTTGAGATTCCTCGCGAAGTTCTCAAACTGACTCCACGCGTAATTGAACTCATGATTTCCCGGAACAGCTATATCATATCCGATTGCGTTCATGATTTCGAGAATGTAGCGACCCTGTGAGATTGTGCCGATTGTAGCTCCCTGCGACCAGTCGCCATCGTCAACGAGAGTAACATACGGTGATTCCTTCCTGGCTTGGTCAGCAATCCACGCGAATCCAGCATAGCCGATATGATCCTCGACCCCGCAATGAACATCGTTCGTGTACAGAATGATTATGTCTTTGTCTGGTGCTTTTGCGTATGAGGGTTCACCAAAAGCGCAAAGAGCCGCCAGCATCAACACTAACGCAATAAGTTTCTTCATGATGATTTATCACCTCATGCGGAATTATAACGCAAAAAAATTCCCCCTCACTTTTCATGAAGGGGAAGCCGATTACGTTGCGTCTCTGCTATCTTGTGCCAGTACTGCCGAAACCTCCTGCACCGCGCTTTGTGGGTTCGAGGGATTTCACCTCTTCAAACGTAGCCTGCGCAACTGGCGCAAACACTAACTGTGCTATTCTGTCGCCGAATGTTATCGTGAAAGGGTCATCGCCCATGTTCATCAGGAGGACTCTAATCTCCCCCCTGTAATCTGAGTCAATCGTGCCTGGGCTGTTGGGGATGATTATTTTCTTGTCGAGTGCAAGTCCGCTACGGGGTCTGATTTGTCCTTCATAGCCTTCAGGGATTGCGAGCTTGATTCCTGTTGGGATTAAAGCCATGTCGCCGGGCTTTATCATGCAATACATAGTAGAGCATAAATCAACGCCAGATGAGCCGGGAGTCGCGTATTGAGGGATTGCGATTGTGTTTGCCTCGCGGAAAATCTTGACCGTGATTTTGTCCACCGCTAATAGTCCCTCCTTCTGTCGCGCCGTCCACGTCCATCCCTATCGTAATCATTGCGGGTTGAACGGTTTGACGAGTAGCCACGCTCAATATATCTCATACTGCTTGCAGTACCTCCGACTCTGTCGCGCATGGAGAAACTGCCGTGTCCCCTGTCGCGTGATGATAGGGACGCTATGAGGTTGTCGCGTTCTCTTTCATCCGGGAGGGCATGAGCGAGTCCGGCTGCCCTGATTTTGTCCTCATTGGCCATGATGCGCCTACGTGTGAGATTTGCCCGGCCTTGTTCGTCAATTTCCTTCACCATGACTAGAACCCTATCACCCGGCTTGAATACGTCTTCAACATGCGGGACTCTGGCTGTGCTTACCTCGCTGATGTGCAACAAGCCTTCTTTACCCGGCAGGCATTCAACGAACACTCCGAAATTCAGCAGTCGTGTTACAGTGCCATAATAGACTTCTCCGGCAGCAAGCTCGCGTGTCAGTGAAAGCACTATTGCTCTTGCGTCCTCAACCTGTGCCATTGTCGGCCCGGAAATGGTGATTACGCCGTCATCCTCGATATTCATCTTCACGCCTGTACGCTGTGTTATGCTCCTGACGACTTTACCGCCTGAACCTATGACATCGCGTATCTTTTCGGGGTCAATCTCAAACGAGATTATGCGCGGGGCATTGGGTGAAATCTTGTTAGGCACGGGGATAACTGCTTCCATCTCCTCAAGTATTTGGAGTCTTGCGCGTCTTGCTTGGCCTAAAGCCTTTTCGAGAATCTCGCGGGTAATCCCTCCGGCTTTGTTGTCCATCTGTAATGCCGTAACTCCTGCCCTTGTCCCGGCAACTTTGAAATCCATATCACCGTAATGATCTTCGAGGCCCTGAATATCGGTGAGGATTTGTACTTTGTCGCCTTCCTTGATGAGTCCCATAGCTATACCCGCAACATGACAACGAATCGGGACTCCTGCGTGCATCATTGAGAGCGAACCGCCGCAAATTGAAGCCTGAGAGCTTGAGCCGTTTGACTCCAGAATGTCAGACACGACGCGGATAACATACGGGAAATCCTCCTCAGGTGGTATGACCGGGAGTAAAGCACGTTCAGCTAATGCCCCATGACCTATTTCACGCCTGCCCGGACCGCGTATAGCTCTAACCTCACCGACTGAATACGGCGGGAAATTGTAGTGCAGGATGAAGCGTTTTGCTGGTTCATTGAGCTTTATTCCGTCCTGAATTTGATCGTCCTCACCAATCATGCCGAGTGTTGTCGTTGCGAGGGATTGAGTCTCACCACGTGTGAATATTGCTGAGCCGTGAACTTTGGGGAGTATGTCTATCTCGCAGGTTATCGGGCGTATTTGATCCATCTTGCGACCGTCAACGCGTATATGTTCGTTGATGATTATCCCGCGCATTATGGTTTTGACTCTGCTGTCTACGAAGGCTGATATGTATTCTTCTTTGGTGGGGTCTTCTTTGATGAGTTCGCTGAAGTGTTCTTTTGCGGATTCTTTTGCTGCGTCAATCTTCTTTTCTCTTGGCTTCTTCTCATGGATTCTCACAGCTTGGTCTATTTCGCCGTCAAGGTTCTCGCATATCCAGTTGTCTATGTCAGGGATTTTCTCAGGGAGTGCGATTTCGAGTTCTGGTTTTCCGATTTCCTCTTTCATTCGTTTGAACAGCGCGATTATCTTCTTTATCTCCGTGTGCGCAAGCTCTAACGCGTCAACAAGTAATTCTTCTGACACCTCATATGATCCTGACTCAACCATTGTGATTCCGTCATCATGTCCCGCAACAATTAGATTCAGCATGGAGCTGTTCATTTGCTTTTCTGTGGGATTGACTACGAGATTTCCGCCAATGAGTCCGATTCTGACAGCTCCAACAGGCCCGCCCCAAGGAATCCCCGAAATTGAGAGGGCTGCACTTGCTGCGTTTATGCCGAGAATGTTGGGGGGATATACCTGATCCATAGCAAGCACTGTGTTGACGATTTGCACATCATTGCGCATGTCGTCGGCGAAAAGTGAGCGTATTGCCCTGTCAGCAACCCTTGAGCCGAGTATGGCACTGTCAGCGGGCTTGCCTTCGCGCTTGATGAAGCCTCCCGGTATTTTCCCGGCCGCGTAATATCTCTCTTCGTAGTCCACAACCAGCGGGAAGAAGTCTATTCCCGTCCTAGCTGTGTCAGACATGCAAGCCGTTGAGAGCATGACCGTATCACCATGTGAGGCAATGACTGCACCGTTTGCCTGTTTAGCGACATGGCCTGTCTTGAACACTAACGGCTCTTCTCCTATCGTTACGGAGTATATTTTTTCCTGCTCCAAAATCCTTAATTCCTCCTAATATTTTGTACGTGGTATATTTTACTCACACGCACAGAAAAAATCACGCATGGGGGCGCAAGATATGCCTATAGATGACAGAAAGTTTTTGTACATTTGCGGATGGGGGACTCTTGATGAGGTCAAAGCAGCCCTTAATGACGACGCAAACCCTAACGCTAAGGACATCGAATGCATTACAGCCCTAATGACGGCGGCGAATTACAACGATGACACACGCATAATCACAGCCCTTCTTGAGGCGGGAGCAGACATTCACGCACGAAGCATCTACAACATGACCGCGCTAGATTGGGCATCAGGAAGGAATGTGAATGAGAAGCTCGCAATCCTCAAATCCGCAATACTGGCCATGAATGATATTGACGATAACATTTTCGTGGCGTTATGCCGTTACGCAGACATTGACGAGGTCAGGAAGGCTCTTGCGATTGGCGCGAACATCAACGCAAAAGACCCTCGCGGAACAAGCATACTCATGCGGGCATCAAGCCTCAAGGGAAAAACATGGCTGGCTGAATTTCTGCTGAGTGAGGGAGCTGACCCGAATTTGCGCGACAACAACGGAGCAACCGCACTCATGTATGCGGCTGGAGGCAACGAAGACCCCGGAAGCATTCGCGTATTGCTTGACGGAGGTGCGGACATTGACGCAAAAGACAATGACGGCGTAACAGCACTCATGATTGCGGCGAAAATGAATGACCCTTCAATCATCATTGCCCTTCTTGACGCAGGAGCCTTGATTAATGCGAGGGACAATCAAAGGAGGCCAGCACTGTTTTATGCGGTGGAAAGTCCTAGCGTGGAAGCAACAAGAATCATCACAGCTAGGCTAATTCAGGCGGGGAAAAACATACAGACGATAAGAGACTCTGACGGCAAAACGGCTTTCATTCACGCGGCGGCGAAAAGAGCCAATCCCGAAATCATACGCATACTCATTGAGGCAGGTTCGGACGTAAACGCACGGGATAACGGTGGCTCGACAGCACTCATTCACGCGATGGCAAGAAACGCGAGGCCAGAAATGTTGAATACCCTCATTGCGGCGGGGGCTGATACTAGCGCGAAAAACAATGCCGGGCTGTCATACTTGGATTTTGTCAGGAAGTTTCAAGTTGGGAGATGACGTATCTTTTTGCTTCGTTGGCGGGGATATTGTATTTCTCCGTGATAGCTTTCACAGTGTCTTTCACGCTCATACCCTCACGAATCATTGCGAATGCTTCATCCCTCCACGCATCATTGACTCCTTCAACGCTCCCAGCAACAACAAGCACAAGTTCACCTTTTACGCCAGCAATTACGCGTTCAAGAATCATGCTCAGAGTCCCGCGTATTGATTCCTGATACACCTTGCTGATTTCGCGAACTAAAGCGGCTTCTCTGTCGCCAAAAATCTGAATCATGTCGGCAATATGCTTTTCTGCTTTATGCGGTGAAATGTAGAAGCATAATGTCATGGGGAGATTCTTCACGGCCTCAAAGAGTTTGACGCGTTCACCGTGTTTTTCGGAAGGGAATCCCATAAACGCAAAAGGCTGTGGAGTTATCCCGGACATAAGCACGGCAGGAATGACGGCATTAGCCCCCGGCAAAACGTCAAAGGTTATTCCCTCATCCATAGCATGACGCAACAATATCCATCCAGGATCTGAAATTCCAGGAGTCCCGGCATCAGAGATTACTGCGATTTTTGCCCCCCCGCGTAGTTTTTCCATTAGGGAGGGCAGTTTGTCGTTCTCGTTGTGAAGGTGGAATGAGGTCAGCGGCTTATGGATGTTGTAATGTCGCAATAATATTCCCGAAGTCCTCGTGTCCTCGCAGGCTATAATATCCGCCTCACGCAACACACGCAAAGCCCTCAGAGTTATATCCTCAAGATTTCCGATAGGTGTCGGCACAAGATACAGGGGCATTAACGCTCCCTCACGATGTCAATCACGACGACTTCCGGCGGAACGAACAATCTCATCATGGCGCAATTGAATCCGACTCCGTTGCTCACGTAGACATATCCGCCAGCCTTACGCGAGAGTCCCTGACTGCTGTCAAGCTCCATGTCCTTGAAATATCCCAACGGCCAGAATTGCCCGCCGTGTGTATGTCCTGAAAGCTGAAGGTCAAAATTCCCCTCAGCGTCAACGGGGACTCCCGGCCTATGTTTTAGGACAATCACGAACCTGTCTTTGTCTTCAGGCTTCAGGAATGGGCGAATGTAGCCATATTTCATATCATCAAGGCCGATTATGGTTATCCCGGCTGTTTCAGCGCGTTCAAACACAAGAAGGTTATACCCGCAATCACGCACAGCCCCTTCAACGTCCTCATCAAGCAACAAATAGTATTCATGATTCCCATTTACCGCAAATGCACCATAACGAGCTTTTTCCGCAGCTGATTTGAGCATGGCCAGTTCCGTTTTCATGTGGGACAAATCGCCGTCTATTATGTCGCCTCCAAGCATGATTATATCCGGGCTAGCCTCATCAACGATCTTCATTGCTCGCTCGAAATGACTCACCGTGTACAGCCCTCCCAAATGAACATCAACGAGGAACGCTATACGTATTCTGTCAGTGCCTTCAGGGAGCTTGCTTGTAGTTATGGTGATGTCCCTGCGCCTGACGCAATACGCTTCGGCCATGCTGTAGAGAGTTACAGCGAGTGTGAGAAGCAATGCGCATACGGCCTTCCTTTTCGTGAATCCGCTGAAGCCTGTGATGAGGTCAACTGCGAAGAATGACATGAAAGCGTAAAGTACAATGATGACGAGAGTGATGTTTATGGCGCGGATCATCTCCGTAAAATGAAGGGGGAAAATGTCATATTCTGCGTGGGAGAAGTCATAGCCCGCCGCGAATCCTAATGCGAGCCAGAGAACGAACAATGCCATGAATATATTTGTCGCCAATTTCGGAACACCTGAATCCTTCAGCTTCCTGCACACAAACAGGAGAGCGCACAGTGATAATGCCTCGTACAAAATTATAGCCTCCGAATAATATTTTATGTAAAATCCCGCAAGAATATCCCTGCTTCTCTAAGCGTAAGATGAATTGCAACATTAGTATATAATACATACATGACCGAAGATGAGAGATTAGCGAAAAATACACGAATACGCGAGCAAGGGAAACTGACCCGTGAAAAACGTAAGCGTCAGCTATGCCGAGTATATTGCGTAAAAATAGACTTCTCTCATCTGAATGAAGCCCAGAAAACTCACCTTAAGATGCTCTTTGTTGAAGCTAAATGGCTCTATAATGACGCATTAACCTTCTTGAATGACCATGATATTAATGACTATGACACAGCTACACGTACAGTAAACGGACTTGATAAAGGCAAGCAACCAGTAACCCATGAGCTTCAATACTTAGGCTCGCAAATGAAACAGTCAGTCATTCAAGGTATCAAGTATAGCCTTAAATCACTAGCCTCATTGAAGAAACATAATCATACCGTAGGGAGTTTACGTTATAAGTCCGATTATGTATCAATCAACCTTAAGCAGTACAGAAAGACATATAGGTTCTATGATGAATGGCATATAGGCATACAGGGTTTCAGTAAACCAATACGGATAAAGGGAGCTAATCAGTTTTGGAATATACCCGGTATTGAGTTTGCCAATGCAAAACTACTAAATCTCCCTGATAGATATTATCTAGCAATAACGACCTATCAGAATAAGGGAGGTGAACAGCATAGATACAAACCTGAAATCGGTCTAGACATGGGAATAAAAACGACAATAACGATCTCAGACGGCAGGAAAATAAAAGTACTGATTGAAGAAAGTGAACGAATCAAGAAATGCCAGCGATTAATGGCGAGGCGTAAGAAGGGTTCAAGCAATTGCGCAGGCGCACCCTTACGGTGTCAAAGATTAACGAGCCGTAAAAGAGATGTGGCCAATAAAATCGTGCATGAGCTACTAGCGCATGAGCATGTGTATATGCAGGACGAGAATATATCCAGCTGGCATAAAGGCTTATTTGGAAGGACAGTACAGCATTCAGTACTAGGGCTAGTGAAAGCTAGGTTAGTGAAACATGAGCGAGTAACGGTGCTATCGTCAAGAGTACCGACGACGAAATATTGCCCTCAATGCGGACAACTGAAGAAGGATATAACGTTAGCTGATAGAGTATATGAATGCACATGCGGGTATCAAGAAGATAGAGATGTCCACGCGGCACGAAATATGATATTGCTAGGTAAAACGAATACCTGTGGGACGCAGGGAATTAACGCCTTTGGAGAGGACGTAAGACGCTCACAATCGCAAGGCTGTAGCGCAGACCTCGTTGAATTAGGAAGCCGTCAATTCCGCAAGGGACGGTAGTTCACACATACCCGTCAGGCTCATACGCTCTCATGATTTCGGGCGTGTAATCTCCATCATTACCCCTCACATAAAGCGGAGGAAGTATGCTCAATCCTTCACCACCACGCTTTACGCATTCACACAGGAATATCCCGGAATTTGCGCGTTGATTCGGGTATACAGGGCGCAATCTTTTGGGGGTGATTCTGTGTCTCATCATGGCCGACAAAAACACATCCAGCCTTGAGCTTGTGAACACGGCAAACATTCTCCCTCTATCCTTGAGGACTCTCCCGGCAAGCTCTGCAACATCATCAGGATTGCAGGATATTTCAAGCCTTGCTGTAGTGCGTGATGGGTCAGGGCTTTCACGGCTGGCAGTGAGTGATTCATACGGAGGATTTATTACGAGTGAGTCGAAATATTGACGGGGCAATATATTTTTGTCGCGGAGGTCTCCGGCGATGAATTTAACGCGGTCGGCAAGATTATTGTTCGTTGCGTTGAGTGTAGCAATCTCTATAAGTTCCGGCTGTATGTCAATGCCCGTAACATGAATATTCTCATACCTCATAGCCAGAATCAATGACACAGCCCCAGAAGCACAACCCGCCTCAAGGACGCGGCCATGTCCTGAACGTATTTTGACCCACGCCGCAAGCAACACAGTATCCATGTTCACGCGAGGGCCTGTAATGGGTTGCAACAGCCTCAAACGCCCGAAAAGTACATCATCACACGTAATCTCACGCATAATTAGCCGGGTCAATTCCCACAACTGCGGACAATCCCGCCTCAATCATAGTTACGCCGTAAATCAAATCAGCACGCTCCATTGTGGCGCGTCTATGAGTCATGGCGATAATCTGCATTGAACGCGAATATTCACGCGCAAGTTCCGCAAAACGTAGAAGGTTATACTCATCTAACGCCGCATCAACCTCATCAAGCACAGCAAGAGGAGTCCCGGCTGCCTCAAGTGTTGCGAATATGAGGGCTATTGACGTTAGAGACTGTTCACCGCCTGAGAGCTGTGTTATGTTCTGTAAGTTTTTCCCGGGTGGACGTGCGAATATCTCTGCTCCTTTGTCCCATATTGAGCCGCCTTCCTGCAACATCAATCTCGCCTCACCTCCACCGAATAACCTCACGAACAACTCATTGAAGCGCGAGTCAATCCTTGCCATTGAAGCGGAAAATTCCCGTTCAACCTGTGAGTCCGTGTCATCAATGAGGGATTTCAGCTCATCCGCTGAGGTGTTCACGTCGTCAAGTTGCTCTGACAGGAATCCAATACGCTCAGCGAGTGATTGATCTTCAGACAACGCGCCGAGGTTGTACGCTCCCAAAGATTTCAATTCGCGTTCGAGTTTGCGTAGTGATGAGACGAGTCCTCGACCGCCGTCAGTCTCTTTTGCCTCGCGAGGGTCATAGGGGTATTTGTCCTCCCACATGTCAATCATCTGCGAGCGTTCATCCTCAATGCGTGAGATTTTCGCGTCAATTCCGGCAATGTCATTCTTCATGCGTGATATGTTTTCCGTTGACCGCGACAATTTAGCCCGCGCATGTTGCGATTTCCGGCGTGAAGATTCGTGCTGGGCGTTAAGGCGTGAGATTTCCGCCCTCAATGCAAGCTCGTCATGGTATGCGGATGATTTCTCCCGTGCCAATGTGAAAAGCTCATTCCTGTTTGCGGATTCAATCGCGAGTCCCGAAGCTATTTCACGTTCAGAGCGTTCAATTCCTGCAATGACATTCGCATATTCTGCCTCAATACGCCCGCATAAATCGCCAGATGATTTGAGCCTTTCACGCAACAAACGCAGCTCATTCTTCATTGGCGCAAGCAGTGAGTCATAATCGCCTGCTGTGGCTGGGAAAAAATTGGGAATGTCGGCTAATTCGGCTTCAAGCACCGGGATTTTCTCCTTCATGGCCGAAATGTCGCGTTGAAGGGTTTGTGTTGCATGTTCAGATTTTGCGCATTCGTCAGCAAGCCGCTCAATGTTCACGCGCAGGGATTTAGCTCTCCTCTCACATGATGATATTTCCGCTCTCACATCATCAAGCCTGCTTTCAGATTCTTCAGCCTCACGCCTAGTATTTCGTTCATCCGACATTGCCGCCTCAAGCCGCCCGGTAATCTCAGCGATATTCCCCCGCAAAAGCTCAATACGTGTTTGAATCTCATCAGCCTTCCTACGAGCCGTAACAGCCCCGGATTTGTGCCTTGACGCGCCGCCAGTAACAGAGCCTGACGGAGCGAATATATCACCTTCAGCTGTAGCGATTGGGAATCTTGCGCCACTCCTAACGATTTCCGCGCCTGTAGCATAATCCCTCACGACCAGCAAATCACCCATCATGTGAGCTATTGCCGAGTACCATCCATCGCGGACATTCACGAGATCCATTGCCCAACCGATTACGCCCCCTGAGATTCTGACGCTGTAATCACGTTCGCGAGGTCTGCAACGTTCAAGCGGGAGATATGTAGCGCGCCCGGCCATGTTCGATTTCAGGAAGTCTATACCCTCTTGAGCTTCCTCGATTGTTGGGACTAGCAACCAGTATTGACGGCCACCCAAATACGCCTCGACGGCTTCAGCGGCTTCATTTGACGTGCAGGAGAAGACATCAGCGACGGCAATGGGATTTGAGCGCAACACGCCTTTTTCCGACGCGGCAAGAATGATTCTGACAGGTTCGGGATATATTCCGGCTGTGTATGTTACAGTGCTGGTGAGTGAAGTATATTGCGATTCTGCGTGTGAAAGCTCGCGCCTTAATGTTTGGATTTCTGCGTTTTTCTGGCGATATGAGAATGTCAGACGTGTGTATTCATCTTCAAGGGAGGATTTACGCTCATTCAGGCGGGATAAAGATTCATTCCGTTCTTCAAGCTCAGCTTCAAGCGCGTGTATTTCGTGAGTTGCTGTAATGCGTGAGGATTCTGACGCTCCCAAATCCGACTCAGCCCGTGAGATTTTCGCCCTCAACACAGCAATATCATCCTCCAACTTTTTGCGCCTCAATGCCCGCGAATGTGATTCCGATTCTGCCTCATGATATGCTTTTTCGCGCCGAGAAAACTCATCTTCCTTCATGGCCAGCTCAGATTGAATCCCGTCATGCTCATTCCGCGCTCTATCACGTTCAAGCCTCAGAGACTCAGACCTCAATTTGAGGCCGTCAAGCTCATCAGTCAGAACTTTGCGCCGAGCCACAATGCCACTAACCTGCGTAGAGAGCTGGAACGCCCTACGCTGTATTGAGTCCTTACGTGAAATTGCCGCCTCAAGACGTGAAGCCAACGAATCATTTGACGTGTCATGAGACGCAACGCCCTCATAATGTTTCAGGCATGACTCCCAAATTCCGCGCCATTTCTCCGCGCCGTGAAGCCGGGACATCATGATATGCCGTGCAAGCTCCAAATCAGACTGTTCACGCTCGCCAGCATAACGCCGTGAAAAGTAGTAATCCCGCCGGAGAATCTCTAGATTGTCGATAATGCCTTGAGCCTGAATTGCTGTGTTCACGTCATCGGAAATTTCATCGCGCCTAGCCTGCAAATCACACATGAGGGTCTGTATCCTCTGCGACTCATTCTGCGTATCAATGAGCTTCCTCATGCTGTCCTCGCGTTTTTCCCTGTAACGCTCAATCCCGAAAAGCGCATCAAGCTGCCTGCGTCTGTCTTTTGGGCGTTGGTGAATTGCCTGCGAGATTTCCCCCTGCCCTATGAGCGCGAACCCCTCACCTTCAAGGCCGAACCTGCGTTTTATGCCGTCAAGTTCCTGCAAGAGTATGCGTTTACCGTCAAGCCACAGCAACGAGCCTCCATCGCGGGAATATACGCGTCTGACTGAGGCCGATTCCCCTGCGGATTTGACACGCATGATGACTTCAGCCGATTCTGCTGGGGGTGATGAGCTTCCGCCCTGAAACAGTAAGTCGCTCTGCCGTGAGATTCTGAGTCCTGATGCTGAACCTTCGCCGAGAATCCATTTCAGCGCATCGAGGATGTTGCTTTTGCCGGAGCCATTTGGGCCGACTATGGCTGTGAAACCTGGGGAGAATGTGAAGGAGCATTTTTCGCCGAAGCTCTTGAAGCCCTTTAGGGTGAGAGATGTTACAGGCAAGTGAAAGCCTCCTTTCTGGGAATGTGGATAATATAGCAGATTATTTCAGGAGGGAGGCTAATTTTGTGAAAGCGTTTGCTCTGTGTGAGATTTGATTTTTGATGAGTGAGTCTAATTCTGCGAATGTGAGGTTATATCCTTCCGGGACAAACACGGGGTCATATCCGAATCCTTTATCCCCCCTTGCTGTTTCAGATATTGAGCCGTAGCAATAACCTTCCGTGATGAGCGTATATTCACCTGGAACGCACAAACACAATGCCACGACAAAACGCGCTTTCCTGTTTACGACTCCTTCAAGCTGTGAGAGAAGCCACGCCGAATGATTCGCATCATTCCCGGCGACAACGCGAGCCGAATACAATCCCGGTGCGCCGTCTAAAGCGTCAACTTCAAGCCCGGAGTCATCCGCGAGGCAGGGTTGCCCGGAATTTTCCGCCCAAGCACGAGCCTTCAACATGGCATTTTCCGCGTAAGTTTTCCCGGTCTCCTCAACAACCATCCGTGAAATGTCAGGTGCAAATATTATTTCCTCCGCAAAGTTTCCTGATGAGGCTTCACGAATTATTTTCGCGAACTCGTCATACTTGCCTTTATTGCCTGTCGCTATGATTATTTTACCGAGCATTTTCCTTCCCCCTATTCACTACCCACTACCCACTACACCCACTAGCTTTTTTTCGGGAGCTTCCAGACTGAAGAGAGGTCAACAGTTCCTCCAGAGGCTGGCGGCTTTGAGTCGATGAGGAATCTTACCTGTGATAGTGGCGGGAAGTTTTCTTCCATTGTGCGAACGATCCCCGTAATCAGGAGCAATGATTTCTGCTTACCCATTGCATCAAGAGCCGAAGCGAACTGCCCCGGCATGTCAAGAAATGCTGTGTCATCATTCCTGAACACGTGGAGCAGCTTTATCTTTGCGGCATTGGGGACTCCGCTCAAGGCTATAACCTCGTTCACAGCATCGCGGATATTGTCTTCATACGTTCGTGCAATGAAACTCTTGCGTGATTCGGTTATTGCGCCGTCCTTAACGTGAAAGAGATTCAGCGAGATTTGTGGAATGTCTGAGGCTGAAGACAGCTGATTACGTGCTATGCGGTCTCTTTCAGCCTCGTTGAACTGAGTCAGGTCTCCGGCATTCTCGATTCTGTTTTCTGGCTTGAGGAGGAGTTTTCTGCTCAGGAAGTCAACAGCTAATGACGCTCCGAGATAACCCAGCACGAAGCACAGCAGAGCCAATCCGAGCCACAATAATATTCTGAGCATTAAGGGTGTTGGCTTGTCGTCATCATTCTGCGTGGGGCGTGTTCTTGGGCGAGCCTGTTTTTTCTGTGCGGCTAATTCCTGCTGTACTTGCTGCCTTCTTCTGCGTGGTTGCCTTGAGTTTGAGTCCTCACTTGATGTGCGTCTGACGGGGGGCAATATTCTGTATCTCCTTCCATGTTACTTTATGTAGTTCACGATTCCTTCACAAAGGGCATTAGCTATTCTCTGCTGGTAAGGCTGTGTATTGAGAGATTGAGCTTCATTCGCATTGGTTACGAATCCTGTTTCAACCAAAACTGCTGGCATACCTGCACCCCTCAGCACGAAGAACGGAGCTTGAGCGACTCTCCTCATAGGAAGCCCACTTCTTACGCCCGAATTGTAGAGCATTGTCGCGAAATTCATACTTGCGCTGATTTTGTTGTTCTGCTGCATGTCGCCGAGAATGTGCAAGAGCAATTCTGTTTTGCGGTCAACGTTCTCAGTGTTCATCCCTTTACCCTCGACATATTCGCGGTTCTCAATCTTGGCGAGGTTCATAGCGTCCTTATCTGTAGGGAGTGCCATAATGTAAATCTCAATGCCTGTCATTGATTTTTTGGATGGTAGAGCGTTCACGTGAATGCTGACGAATAAATCAGCCTC
>JAFSKY010000138.1 GCA_017448685.1 Synergistaceae bacterium | reverse complement strand
GGTTCGAGAAGTGCTGCGGGTCATTCGGCGCGTCAATGGGTACTGTTCCTACCGGGCTTGCGTTGATTCGCTGCGTTGACCCGGACGGCAAAACTGATGCCGCTGACACACTCGCAATCGGCAATTCGATATGGGCACCCGTCTACGGGAGTATGCCTGCGCTTGTGCCAATGTTCGCGGTTACAATGGGATTGTACGTGCCTATATGGTTAGGGTTCGCGTTAATGGTTGTGCCAATCGTGATAGGGATAATATTCTTCCGCAAGAAGTGAGAGATTTCCGGGGGCGGTGCTGAAACGAGGCATTGCCCCCTTAATGTTTACGCGAAAAGTTTACGCCTCACATGCCAATACGCAATCATTGTCGCTATTCCCGTTACCGTCCAAGTTACCGGGTAAACGTCAATCAGTAGCGCGAAATCATTACGCCACGCAAAAACCGTATACACCCACACGATTCTCAAGACGCAACACCCCAGCAAAACGAGTGTTGAAGGAAGCATAGAATACCCCATGCCACGCAAGCAACCCCCGCTAACCTCATAGATATTGCACAGCCACAAGAACGCCACCGCATGAATCATCCTCACTTCAGCATATCGCAAGACTTCAGGGTTGACGGTGTAGAGGGATAATATTTCAGTCTTCCACACGGCACAAATGAAGCAGGCTATTCCCGTGCAGAGCAATCCTCCTCCCATAGTGAAGGCAAAAACCTTCCTGCAACGACCGTAATCACCCGCGCCAAAATTCTGTGAAGTGAACGTTACCGCCGATTGTGTGAACGCCGCGACAATGTAGTACACGAGGAAATCGAAATTGAGAGCCGCCGCACTTCCTGCACTCGCGAATGAGCCGAGTGAGTTTATTGCTGTCTGTATTGTGATGTTGGAGATTGAGAACAACGAACCCTGAATCCCAGCAGGGAGTCCTATCCTCAATATTTGGGAAATATATTCGCGCCTCATCATCAAATCCCTGAAGCTGAATCTGAATGGCTCTTCCTCCGTCATAAGGTAGTACATAATCATGGCCGAGCTTACCATGTTTGAGATAACTGTAGCCAATGCCACGCCCACAACACTCAGCTTGAATCCGACAACAAATATTACGTTCAGTACAACGTTGATTACCCCGCCCAAGCCTAATGACCATAAAGGCCGCTTACTATCTCCTTTGCTCCTTAGGACAGCTGAGCCGAAATTGTAGAGCATGATGAAGGGCATCCCCAAGAAATATAGCCTGAAATACACGACCGCCAAATCAATAATATCTGCTGGCGTGTTCATGAGAGTCAGAATAGGTTTTGCGATTACGAGTCCCCATATCAATAATATTACGCCGCTGATTAACGCTAGGGCTATTGAGGTGTGTACAGCATCATGGATTTTCCCGGTCTCATTGCGTCCAATGCACCGAGCAACTACGACATTTGCGCCGACTGAGAGTCCGACAAATAGATTCACCATGAGATTTATCGCTGCTCCGTTACTGCCTACAGCCGCCATTGCTTGTGGGGAATCAAACCTGCCTACTACAGCGACATCTGCGGAGTTGAATAGCTGTTGCAACATCATACTTGCTGCCAATGGAAGCGAGAATATCAATATCTTGTCGAGTAATGAGCCGTGAAGCATGTC
>JAFSKY010000137.1 GCA_017448685.1 Synergistaceae bacterium | reverse complement strand
TCATACGGCTTCAAGATGAGGGCTGTAACTCGTGGGACGTTCAAAGTTCCGCAGGTGAGCGCGTCAGGAATGTATGATGCTTCCATAAGGTTCACCGGGAGTGTTCAGCCTGATGTAACAATACGGTAAAAGTTTGAGGATTGTCCCCTCCGTGTGAATGCGGGGGGGATTTTTTGTTGCCGCTTTAACGCTTGCGGGGAATGTTCATGAGGCCATGAAAAATTCATGCTTGTAGCGAGTCTGCGCTTTATGATTTAGCTAGGTTTATGCTTGGATATAATAGCGGAGTCAATGCCGTATTTCGGGGTACGCTCAAAAAAGGAAGGTGGCTTAATAATTCAAGAAGGGATATATAATTCACCTGTCAGCGTATATTTCTCCCTTTAATTTTGTACAGTCATGATGCAATTATGTTCGGGAGTCTGCGATTCATTCAAATAATGGGGCTATATTTCGTCCCATGCTTTACCTTTATGTAACGTAGAATGGGGGAGAATTTGATTCCCCCGTTTTTTTTTCGGGAATAATCTCTCACTTGAACAGCAGAATCACAGCATTAATCACCGTCATAACAAGACACGCCCCAGAAATCATAACCGCAAGCCTCGCCAACTTCCTCACAGAATCATCACCGCCACCATTACCGCCAACACTCACGCCCCCAGATTCGGCAATCTCCTCACTTACTGCCTCCCTAACCTCATGCACCAATGCCGTATTATTCTCCTCAACGAGCGCAGAAATTTCCCTCGATAACTCTTCAAGCTCCTTGCTGTGTGTCTTACCTTCAGCCTTGATTAACCCTTCAAGCCCCGAAATGACATCAGCGTTAATGCCCGCCTGCGATATTGGTATGCTCGTTGCACCATCAATTTCACGTTGCTCGGCGTATGTCTCAAAGAATGCCTTTACACCCTGAGTCAATGCGTCAATCCTCGATGAAATCTCATCAAGCATGTTCATCACATTTTCGGGAGGCTCTGAAGCTACTTGCTGAGGCTGTATGTTTATACTGTTGATGCCCGACTGCAAAATATCCGGCATCCTGTCAAGAGACTTCCTCAACGATAAAATTTCTTCCGTCAGAGTCCCAAGAGACTGCATGATTATGCTCCTTCCGGCGCGTGAATCGTCAATCCCTGACCGCATAGCCTTTGTGATTTCGTTGCGTAAATCGGTGGCTGTCCTGTTCATTCTCTCAGCAGCTCCGGCAAAATCTCCAGCAGGTACAGCAGATGCAAGAGCCTTCGTGAGTGCAGGAAGCATTGACGCAGCAAGCTCTGCCACAAGCCGGGCGGTAGTGGGGTCCAAATCATCGGGCATGGTAAAATTTTCAGCTCCAGTTAAAATTTTGTGTGATGAATGTAGTATAGCATTTGCCACAGAAGGTGAAGACTTGCACGAAATCAGAATAGGCACAAGGTCAAGCCCCTTAGCACTTGCACAGGTCAATATCATAGCTGAGGGGATAAAGTCATCATACCCAGACGCAAAAATAATCCCCGTGAAAATAGCGACATCAGGCGACAAAAACATGTCCGCGTTCACTTCAGACCCCGCCGGGATAAAGTCAATGTTCACGTACGAAATTGAACGGGCGTTAATGTCCGGCGAAATCGATATAGCCATCCACAGCCTAAAGGACATGGCCGCAAACATAAATCCCTCACTGCCCATTGTGGCGTATTCAAGGCGAGGAAATCCGTTTGACGCTCTCATACTCGGCGACAACGGCGGGAATGTCATAGGAACATCATCATTACGGCGACGGCTTCAGGTAAGCAGAATTTTCCCGGCCATGAGGATTGAGCCTTTGCGCGGGAATGTCGGCACGAGGCTTAAACGTTTAGACTCCGGCGAGTATTCAGCGATTGTGCTTGCGGCTTGCGGGCTTGAACGTTTAGGGCTTGCGGGGAGAATTTCACGTATCTTCACGCCTGATGAGGTTATGCCTGCACCGTGTCAGGGGATTTTAGCGTGTCAGGGTCGTGCGGGCGAAAATTATTCGTGGCTCGATTGCGTGAACGATGAAACTTCACGTGATTGCGCGATTGCCGAGAGGAGTTTTTCCCGTCAACTTGGCGCAGGCTGCAATAAACCTGTAGGAGCTTATGCCGTGATTGATGGGGATATATTGACATTGCGAGGGCTATATGTTGATGAGGCTGGGAATATCCTGCGCGGAATCGTACAGGGGAATCGCAATGAGGCTCAAGAGTTAGGGATGAGATTAGCGGAGGTGATTGCGTCATGATATGGATTGTCGGTGCCGGGCCTGGGGATTACGGGCTGTTGACGTTGCGAGGGCATGAGGTTTTGAGGCGTGCTGATGTCGTAATATATGACCGTCTTGTAGGCGCGGGGATTATCGCATTGATTCCTGAGTCGGCTGAACGAATTGACGCGGGAAAATCTCCCGGCAATCATACCATGACACAGCGCGAAATTGAGTCCGTCATGATTTCCCGTGCCATTGAGGGCAAAAACGTTGTGCGGCTCAAGGGTGGCGACCCGTTCATATTCGGGCATGGAGGCGAGGAGGTTGAAGCCATAATCAGCGCGGGGCTTGCATTCGAGGTTGTGCCGGGAGTAACGTCAGCAACAAGCGTTCCTGCTTTGGCCGGGATTCCTGCCACACACCGCGATTACTGCTCAGGCGTGAACATCATAACGGCTCATGGCAAACGCAACCTCATTCCCGATTTCAGCGCGTCAACGTCAATATTCCTCATGGGAGTCTCACACGCAAAGGAGCTTCAATCCCGCCTACTTGAGACAATGCAACCTGATACCCCTTGCGCAGTGATTCAGGATGGTGCGACATCAAGACAGCGTGTTGTGCGTTGCAAGCTGTCAGGATTGTATGAGGCCGTCCGCGAAAATAACATCACTCCTCCTGCCGTAATTGTTGCGGGAAAAACTGCCGGGCTAAATCTCTCACGGCGCGGAAATTTCCCCCTCGCAGGCAAAAGAATCATCATCACTCGCCCCGAATCAAGGAACGCTGAACTGTCATTGCGATTGCGTGATTTGGGGGCTGAAGTCATACCACTTCCCACGATAACGACAACGACATTGCACGGCTCAATTGATGGCGTGAGTCTTGCGGGCTATGATTGGGTGGGCTTCACGAGCGTTACAGGCGTTGAGGCACTGTTTGAGCTGTTATGCGAGTCAGGCAGGGACATTCGCGAATTGGGCGGGGCTAAAATCGCGGCTATAGGTCAGGCCACAAAAGACGCTCTGAACTCTCACGGACTCAGGGTCGACTACATGCCAGAAATATTTGACGGTCATCACATGGCCGAAGGGATTGCGAGTTTTGGGGGAAGAGTCTTGATGTTCCGTGCGCAAAGTGGAACGCCTGAGATTGAGTCAGTCTTCAGGAAATACGGAACTGACACGAAGCAAGTTTGTATTTACCGCATCGATTATGTAAAATTATTACACGTTCCAAACTTTACAGACATAATAATATTCACGTCATCTTCAACGGTGAGGGGCTTCGCTATGAGTGTGAGCGGATTGCGTGATGCTCTTGCTGTGTGCATAGGGAGTCAGACTGCTGAAGAGGCTGTGAAGGCAGGTTTTTCCCGTGTGAGAATTGCGGGGCGGGCTGATGTTGAATCACTTGCTGAAGCCTGCACGTGATATATATTTTTCATGGAGGTAATGTTTCATGCGCAGAATCATTCTTGCGGCGTTTGTCGTCATGCTGTTATGCTCATGCTCATATGCGGCTGACAAGTTCGAGAGTACGTATATGGATGTGAGCCTTGACACGAACCAAATCAACCTGTACGAGAATATTCCGTTTGCACAGGGATATTGGCGCGGGTCAATGATGTATGCTCTTCACATGGATATACTTGTTCCCGACAGCAAAGAGCCGTTACCGTTAATCGTGTTCGTAACAGGTGGAGGCTTCATCATGGCACCCAAAAACAACTGGATTCAGCAGAGGATGAGACTCGCTAAGGCAGGCTATGTTGTTGCGAGCATTGAATACCGTTACGCGCCACTGTCGAAATTCCCGCTTCCTTTGGAGGACTGCAAGACGGCTATACGCTGGTTACGCGCTCATGCTGGAATGTACAAGATTGACCCTTCAAGAGTCGGCGTATTGGGCAATAGTGCAGGGGGATATTTGTCTGCGTTCGTTGGCCTCACCAATGGCATGAAGGAATTTGACAAGGGCGACTTCCTCGACTATTCAAGCGATGTACTTTGCGCAGCTGACATATTCGGAATCTCAGACGTAACGAATATCGGCATGGATTATGACGAGGAGAACCAGAAAGGCCACGCCTCAGCCGGAGCTACTGAAGCATTATGGGCATTAGGTACTCCCACATTCGGAGGCAAGGACGGCGGAGTTCTCGCATGGCCGGAAGAGTCAGCATACGCCAGCCCAATAACATACGTGGAGAAGAACGCCGCTAACCTCGTGCCTATGTTGCTCATGCATGGGACTGATGACATACTCGTTTCACCCGGACAGACTGACATACTGTATCAGGCGTTGAAGGCAAAAGGTGCTGAGGCTGAACGTTATGTCGTGAAGGGTGCTGCTCATGGCGGGCCGTATTGGGTGCAAGAGCCTGTGATGCAAGTTATGGTTGACTTCTTCGACAAATACCTGAAGAAATAGCCTGACGCGAAATAATGATTCCCCCTGTGATGTTGCGGGGGGAATTTTTTTGTGCAGGTATAATAATCGCAAAGGAGGAATGTTCATGAATTTGCTGTTTGTTGAGGGAGGTTCGCGCTGTTGGGCTGATACTGAGGGGAATATATACGTTGCCTCAAATTTTGACAGGGCAGTACAGGAACGCTATGTACCAGGTGGTGGCTATGCCATCAGTATCGTAGAAGCAACAAAGGATGAACTTAAAGGACTGAAGAATCTATGAGAACTTTGAATAGAATCATATTAAGCGCAGTGGTGGC
>JAFSKY010000014.1 GCA_017448685.1 Synergistaceae bacterium | reverse complement strand
TTCAAGTGATTAGTGGATAGTGGTTAGTGGATAGTGGTTAGTGATTAGGAGGACGAAGAAAGCACAAATGTTTTGGAGAATGATAACTAAGACCCTAATACGTCAGCGGGGAAAAATGCTCATGATAGCGTTCACAGTTGCGCTCGGCGTGTCATTGTCCACAGCAATGATGAATGTGATGTTGGGTGTTGGCGATAAGGTGAACCGTGAGCTTAAAGTTTACGGCGCAAACATAACAGTAAGGCACAAGGACGCGGCATTGATGAGCGACCTTTACGGGCTTGAAGGGCAGGGAGTGAATGACAAGTTCCTTCATGAAGACGATGTATTGAAGCTCAAATCGATATTCTGGGGCTTCAACATTCTTGACTTCGCGCCAATGCTTGAAGGCCGAGCGAACTTCAGCGGTGATGACGTGCAAATCATTGGGACATGGCCGGAAAAACACGCCACACTCCCAACAGGCGAGGAACTCAGCACAGGGTTGAAGGCTCTGCGAACTTGGTGGGAGGTCAATGGGGAATGGCTCGGCGAAAATGACAATGACAGCGTAATGATGGGTCATTTGCTAGCGAGTCAGAAGAATATTCATGTCGGCGATGATATAACCCTCGACTCAAATGGGCGTTCAGAGAAATTCACAGTCAGAGGGATATTCAATGACGGCGGGAATTATGACAGCAGAATACTCATGACACTTCCAGCCGCACAAAGACTCATGAGCCTTCCCGGGAGAGTCTCAAGCATAGAAGTATCAGCCCTCACAACCCCAGATAACGACCTAGCACGTAAGGCAGCCCAAGATCCTAGGAGCTTGTCGCCTGATGAGTATGAAACATGGTACTGCACAGCGTATGTGAGCGCGATATGCCATCAGATTCAGGAAGTAATACGTGATGGAGTCGCAAAACCAGTAAGGCAGGTTGCAGAATCAGAAGGGACTATCCTCAACAAAACTACATTGTTGATGGCACTGATTACGATTCTCAGCTCTATAGGCTCTGCGCTCGCAATCTCCAACCTAATCACAGCAAGCGTTATCGAACGTAGTCAGGAATTGGGACTCTTGAAGGCTCTCGGCGCGTATAACTGGCAAATTGTGCTGTTAGTCCTCGCTGAAGTCATGATTACGGGGCTTGCAGGTGGAGTCATAGGTTACTTCATGGGGATCGGATTCGCTCAGGTCATAGGGCAAACTGTTTTCGGGTCATACATTGAGATTGCCCGCATGGTGATTCTGATTGTGGCGGTGATTCTATTCCTCGTAACACTGGCAGGAAGCATACCCGCAATAAGATATTTGACGGCATTACGCCCTACGGAGGTTCTTCATGGCAAATAGTACACGCAAAGGAAGTCGCCGGGCTATGTATTGCAGGATGGTGGCAGGCTCACTCATACGCCGTGCATCAAGGCTCGTTATCGCTGTGCTTGCAATCGCAATCGGAGCAACAATATTATCCGGCCTCGTAACGATATATTACGACATCCCAGAACAATTAGGGCGCGAGTTCAGATCTTACGGCGCGAATCTGATTGTCCTTCCTAGGGGCGAGGCGAAAATCACACGTGAAACATTGAAGGCATTGCGGGAATTAATCGGCGCGGAAAAAATTGTAGGCATGGCACCATATCGCTATCAGACTGTGAAAATCAACGAGCAGCCTTACATAATCGCCGGGACAGATTTAGCGGAGGCGGAAAAAAATAGCCCGTTCTGGTACGTTGAAGGCAACTGGGGAAATTCTGCGGATGTCTCACAGGTCATGGCCGGGCATGAAATAGCACAAACGTTAGGGCTAAAGCTCGGTGATACGTTCATGGTTCAGGGAGTGAAATACGGCGGTCAAGCTGAAGCGTCAAGGCAGGATTTAAGCGCGGAGGAAAACAGGAAGCGGGACTCAGCTCGTCAGAACTTTCACAAGAATTTTACGGTGAAGGGCATAATTTCGACAGGAGGCGCAGAAGAAGGCTTCATATTCGCGGATATTGACATGCTCGATGACTTAATCGGTGATACGTTCAGGGCTGATGCTGTAGAGTGTAGCATTGTTGCGGACGCGGCCGGGCTTGCGGAACTCTCAGCGAGGATTGAGCGCGATATTCCTGAGCTTATGCCACGCGCAGTGAGGAGACTCACACAGTCGCAGGATATTGTGCTTGGGAAATTGCAAGCTCTTGTGCTGCTGGTTACTGTTGTTGTCCTCATCATAACGATGATTTCAGTGTATACGACAATGACGGCCATGATTGCGGAGAGACGGCGCGAGATTGCGTTGAAGAAAGCATTAGGCGCGGAGAACAAATTGGTGATGGGAGAATTGCTCGGCGAAGGTGTAATGTTGGGGCTTGTCGGCGGGGCATTGGGCGTGTTTTTGGGCTTCGAGTTCGCGTTACGTGTGAGCCTTAACGTTTTTGGGCGCGGAATAAATTTCCAGTGGGCATTAATCCCCGCAACAATAGCCGTATTCATCATCATAACAGTAGCTGCGTCATTAATTCCTGTACGCAGGGTAATGGACATACACCCCGCAATAGTCCTGAAGGGAGAATGAACGATGCCGGGAAAAATATTAGAGCTTAGGAACGTGTCAAAGATTTACGGAAATTTGAAGGCACTTGCGGACATAAATTTAACCGTGAATGCTGGCGACTGGCTTTCAGTCATGGGGCCGTCAGGTTCGGGAAAAACGACAATGATAAACATTATCGGGTGCATGGACACTCCTACATTGGGAAGCGTGATACTTGACGGAACGGACATAAGCCGTGAGAACGCTGGAAGCCTGACACGGATTCGCCGGGACAAAATCGGACTCATATTTCAGCAGTTCCACCTGATAAGCTACCTTACTGCCGCTGAAAATGTCATGGTCGCGCAGTATTATCACAGTATGCCGGACGAGGAAGAAGCATTAGAGGCTCTCGCGAAAGTTGGACTTGCAGACAGGGCTAATCACCTTCCCGCGCAATTATCTGG
>JAFSKY010000136.1 GCA_017448685.1 Synergistaceae bacterium | reverse complement strand
CTTCTACGACATCAACGGAGACAAACACGAGACCTCAAACGATTACTCCTACTACAGCGCACCGAGCGGCTATGCGGGAATCAGAAATGGCTCAATGCATGAGATATACAGGCTTCATGCCACCGGGACAAGCAGAGATGTGTACAATTTCAGCGGCGGAGCTCACTTCAACACCGCAAACAGTTCCGATTGTGGTGAATACACTTCCAGCTACCTTTCATTCGGGAACGCAAAAGAGCTTGAGAGCGTTGAATTATGGCTTGAGTTCCCTGACAGCACCGATATGAATCTTTCATCAATCCCACTGTCAAAACTCGTCTCACTCGATAACGTTCGCACAATTCCGCAACAGCTTGATGACTTCGTTCCGTATTTCGAGCTTAAACACGCCTCACGGGATGTTGAACGCATGACCTCGCTTGAATGGTCGTTCGTGAAGGTCAAGGCTGACGGCACAACAGAGAAGGTGAAGCCTTCCGGCATATCGAATCTTCGTATTGATGCAGGGTACACAAACAGCGTCTTGGAAGGCACTGAAGGCGTTATCAGCATGGATGAAGGGGAGTACTGGTATAGCGGTCGCTCGATAACCTTCAGCTACACATATAACGGCATGTCATATGCTTGGGATTTCAACCCTATGAACAGCTACTATGATTACAACTATTTCAGCGTGCCTGATGTCGCGCCCGGCTCTTCAGATGTCGGATACCTGACGCTGAACGACTCAAAGGACATTGACGGAATCGAGGCTGTGATATGGGACAATGACATTCTCAGCGCAAGCCCCGCAAAATTCACCTCGAAGGATCTCGCTTCCGGCGGAATCTCGTTTGATGTGAAGGGTCTCAAACAGGGCGTTACAACAATTAGCCTCGTGTTAAAGCGTTCATCTGACGGCTACACATCCTACAACCGCGTTTACAAAACTATTACAGTTGCGGAGAAAAAAGCCTCTACATTGTCGAATATTACGCTCGCTCCCGAACTCCGCAAGGATTACGGCAACTTCCCTGTTGTTGAAGGCACATCGCATTATCCTGACAACCTCGAAAACGGAGATTGGGTAAAGGTGAGGCTTGTAGTCGCGGAGAAAATTCCGTCTTCATTGTTCTACATGAACAGGAGTAACTTCCAAGGCACAGTGTATATTTCACGCGATGTTACGCCCGAACCAGTTTACCCCGATGAGCCAGACACGCCCGAATCAGGCGACAACCCCGCCCCAACACCTGACACGCCGGAAATCACAAGCCCCGATAACCCCGCCCCAATGCCAGACAACCCCGCCCCCGCATCAGGCGACACAGAAACCCCGATTATCCCTATGTCTGTTGGAGCTGCCTCAGAATATGAGGATGAGTACTACCTTTACACGTATGAACAGTATGTTGACGAGGGCGGCATAGAGTATATAACGCTGTATTATGACGTTCCTGTTTCACTCTCAGCAGGGAAGAAAATCAGATGGGAATTCCCCGGCGGTATCATCAAGAATGGAAGCTACACAGTCCCGGAATTTGACATCCTCACGCCAGCGCAGGCAAAACCCTTCGTCAAGCTCAACCGCAAAGGACTCAACCTTGAGAGCCTCGAATGGTATTTTGTCGACAGCAAAGACAGCAGGATAACCGAGCCAGCTGGCATTTCAGCAATAAGCGTTGACGTTAGCGCGAATTACAGCTACTCGGATGCACAATTCAGCGACTACAGCAAGAAGGGCTATATCGCTGTCGGGCTTCCTGAGATTTGCGTGTACAGGGTCAGCTTCTCATTCATGAGGGACGGAATAACTTACGTTTACAGCTTTGAACCTGTTGACAGGCCAGTAGACTATTACAGCGATGATTCATCAAGGGTCATTAGCTGGGATGTAGACAACAAGAATCTTCCTCTCCTGCTTTATGTTGGTGAGAGCAAAAATGTTGTCATGTCAGCTGGAAGCGGAAGCCGCGACTGTATACCGTTTATCGGAAATTCTGACATTGCCGGGATTGAGACATTATCCAGCACGGACAAATCAGTAACAGTGAGGCTCACCGGGAAATCCGCCGGAATGACAACCATAACTCTCATGTACAGGCCGCTTATGGTGGGAACAAGCTATGAGCCTACATATGATGAAGAAGGCAACTACATGGGGGACACACTGCGCGAATACACATACTACGGAGATGCAATACCCACATGGCCGCGTGAAGTCTGGGTAGCCTCAAGGAATGCTACAACAGGGAAATACGAAATCCCCGGCCTCACAGATGACGCTGAAACGTTCATGAAGACTCTTGCGTCTGATGATACTTCTGCGGGTTATGGCTGGACGGTGTACGAGCATGAAGACTCCGGCGGAACATCACCTACTCCAGACACGCCCAAACCAACATATGACGAATCCCCGAAAGACACAGGGCTTGCAGGACTCTCAATCATGCCGCGTTTCGCAATGCCTCAAGATCCTTCAGCGGATGCATACAGCGCAATGTGGGATTTCGTTGACACACTCGGATTCCCTTATGGCGTGAGCATGTTCGATGACGACAATATGAGGGTTATAGCTTCCCGCGATCCTGTGGAAGTCTTCAACGAAATGAGCAGAGATTTAATCTCAGGGGATAATCCTTCGCTTGTTGCTGTAGTCCTTCCAGAAATCTACATCAATAAGTCAGGCTTCTACATGTTCCGTATTCCTGTAGACAACATAAAGGGCGGCGCAAGGGGAATATTCTTTGAGCCGTGTCGGTCAAGGGACATCATCGACTCGGATGATCCACGCTGGTACTATTACAGTGAGAGTGAGAAAGATGACATGACCCGCCAGATGTTTGTTGACGATGACGGGAATCCTGCCGGAGCTGTTTCAGGGGATGAATATATCAACGTGGCAGCGTATTTCATTTACGGACGCTATACCCCTGTGATTACGGTCGAGGCAACCTCAAACGATGTCAGAATCATTCTTGCTAGCGGCAACACAACTCCTGACGTTGAGCCAGTGATAAGCCCTGACGTTAGGCCAACAAGCCCTGACGTTACGCCGATAACAAGCCCGGATGTTACACCGACAAGCCCGGATGTCAGACCCATAACAAGCCCGGACATTAACCCCGTAACCAGCGATGACACCAACAACAACACAAGCAACGTAGTCCCGAAATCAGTTCAGCCTGACGCGCCAAGAATCGATGTCGTGAACAACCCAGCCCACGCTAACGCCGCAAGAAACGCTATAACGCGCAACAACCCAGCAATCCCGGCAAGCGTTGACGTGAAACCTCTCCCGGATAACGCAACCAATGAAAGCAGGAGCGTATCACAAATCCCGCCTGCACAGCTCGCAATGATTGAGGCTCAAAGTATGGATGTCGTAGCGGTAATGCCGGAAATGTCGGTTGATGAGCCTGCGGTTTACACGTTTGGCGTAACTCTCGACAATCTCGAACCAGGCGAGCCAATATACTTGAGCATGACGGTTACGACCGTAACAGCAGGATTCGTTGTTGCAACGGATGATGACTACAATTCGTACACGTTCCTTGATGACAGCGGAAATGTTGTAACGACAGTCCCGGATAACCAGCATGTGAACGTCGCGGCATATATGGAGCCCGGCAAAACATATTCACCCGTCATCACAACAGATGCTTCATCCTCAAGCAGCAATACGGGCGATAATGGCAACTCAGGCAACTCAGGCAACAATCAAAACCCCATAACCTCCAGCGGTGGCGGATGTGAGTCAGGCTTCAGCCTCGCAGGAATGGCCATGCTTGTAGCTCTCCTCGCCTCAAAGCGCAGGAAGTAAACCACGCTCATTAAGCAACAAGAATCACAATTGCTCCGTCCTTCAAGGGCGGGGCTTTTTTTTGTGCATGTGATATGATTTGCGCACACTAATTTACACACGAAAGGTTACTATCATGAATCCCAACATTAAAATAGAACTGGAAGAACT
Source organism: Synergistaceae bacterium (assembly GCA_017448685.1). Classification (GTDB taxonomy): domain Bacteria; phylum Synergistota; class Synergistia; order Synergistales; family Aminobacteriaceae; genus JAFUXM01. The sequence goes on along the minus strand of JAFSKY010000136.1, from coordinate 8,035 downwards.
GCATACGCTGATTCAGAATATGCAGGACAGCCTTTGACTTACCCACACTCGAAGAACGCTCAAAGACTCTCACTGCTGTAACGTCATCGCCGGATTTCTGGAACTCTGAAGGCCGCGAGAATGTCATGAAGGATCTCGCACAGGTCAACGCCAAATTAGACGGCTGGAAGCATGTTCATTCCGAGTATGAAGAGCTTGCAACGCTTGAAGAGATTTTGCGTGAGACTGATGACTCCGAACTCGAAGCAGAATTTGAACGCAGAGCATCATCCCTGAAATCTGAGCTTGAACGCGCCGGACTCTTACTCCTACTCAATGAGCCTTACGACAACGCAAACGCTATATTGATGGTGCATTCAGGTTCAGGCGGACTCGACTCACAAGATTGGGCAGCCATGCTCTTACGGATGTACCTGCGTTACTGTGAGCGCGAAGGATTCCGGGCAAATGTCATTGAGGCAACTGCTGATGAGGATAACGGCATCAAGAATGCAACAGTCCTCGTTGAAGGCGATTACGCTTACGGATTCCTAAAGGCTGAAAGAGGAGTACACCGCCTTGTGAGAATTTCACCGTTTGACTCAGCTCATAGGAGGCACACGAGTTTTGCGAGCGTACTAGTATCACCAGAATTTAGCGATGACGTTGACATAGAAATACGCCCGGAGGATTTGAAGGTTGACACGTTCAGGGCATCAGGCGCGGGGGGTCAATACGTGAATAGGACTGACAGCGCAATACGCATAACTCACCTCCCCACAGGAATCGTTGTAACCTGCCAGAATGAACGTTCACAGCACATGAACCGGGCTACAGCTATGCACGTCTTGAAGAGCCGACTCTATGACTTGGCGTTGCAGGAAAGGCAAGAGGAGCTTTCATCAGTTGTAGGCGAGAAGAAAGAAACTACATGGGGCAGCCAGATTAGGAGCTATGTATTGCACCCTTACACGCTGGTTAAAGATCACAGGACGAACTGCGAGAAGGGAAATATTCAGGCTGTACTTGACGGCGATATTAACGATTTCATTATGGAATATCTTAGACAGAGGGCGAAAGGCGATGCGTAAAAGTATATTTCTGTTGCTGATGATTATGATTATGATTCCGATGTCCGCATATGCTGAGAGATTCATTCCTGAACAGCCAACAATCCCCGTAAACGACATTAAGCCCGGCATGAACGGCTATATGCTGACAGTCCTCAAAGGCTCTTCACCGTCAAGAATCCCCGTTAGAATCGTGAGCGTTGTACACCAAAAGCCCGGCAAAAACATTCCTGATACCATCCTCATCAAACTTACTGGCGGGACGAAATTAGCCCAAGGCATGAGCGGTTCTCCCGTCTACATTCAAGGCAGACTCGCAGGGGCAATCCGAAGCGGATGGGACAACAGCGATCAGACATTAGCACTTGTTACCCCAATTGAGGCAATGTGCAAGGTATTCGATTATGACGGCGCAAACAAACCCTCATCCCCTCCAACTTTCACCCTAACGAACGTAACAGTTTCAGGCATAAGCGCGGGCAATCCGGCCATGTCGTCATTGTCGCGGAAAATGGGCGTAACCTTCACGCAGGGGGTAAATGCCAGTTCAGGCGGACTCAATGTCGCAGGGAATCCCCTCAAGCCCGGCGATTCTGTTGCTGCCATGCTAGTTTGGGGAGATGTGGAACTCTCAGCTGTTGGAGCTGTTACTGCAACGGCGAAGGATGGAAGTTTTCTCGCATTCGGTCATGACTTCTTGAAGCGCGGAAATTCTGCATACCCCTCAGCAGGCGCATACATACATGACATCGTCAACAGCTCGACATTCCCATTCAAGTTGGCCAGCGCAACAAACCTCAACGGCACAATCACACAGGACAGAGACGCGGCCATAGCGGGCAAATTCGGGTATTACGCTCCGTCAGCGTCAGGGGAGTTCATATTCCGCAACCTTGACACAGGCAGGGAGGATAGGTACAAATTCCGCACAGTTGCTGATGAATTTCTGACAGATGAGCTTATGGAGGGCGTATTCAAGGGATTGGCCGAAGAATTATGGGGGCGAACTGGTCAAGGAACTATGAGCGTAAATATCAGGATTGACGGCAGGAATGTTCCAAACGGCTGGGCGAGGAAGGATATATTTTTCTCGGAGGAAAATATCATCAACGAGGCATTCAAGCAGGCCAAAGACGTAATCAACGCATACCTGACACAGCCATATGCAGAGGCATTCCCGGCGGGCTTCTCCGTAACGGTTGAGGCGACTCAGAATCCAAAAATACTCGAGATTGAGGACATGAAAGCCCCTGAATACGCCAGTCCCGGCGATGATGTCGAAATCTCCGTGACTCTTCGCGGATGGAGGACAGAGCCTTTCACGCGAAAATTCACCATGAAGATACCCGAAGACGCTTCCGGGATTGTTGAGGTTATTGCGCGTAGTGGTGGCGAGCAATCATTCTCGCAGGCGGCAATAGATGCAGGACTCAAAAATATGGATGGTATTGAGAGAATGCTGACAGAGTTCAAATCTGAGGATGCGAACAACGAATTAATCCTTGAGCTTAACGCTGACAGAACCGGGCAAGTTTTCAGCAAAGGCAAATCCTCGAAGAAATCCGCCAAGTCAAAAGGCAAAAAAGCTCCCGCTAAACATTCAGACTTCCTACCAGAAGAAGAAGAGTTCCTCAGCGAGACAAAAGAACGCCGCCTCAAAGAAGGTACACTCAAAATATACAGCTCAGAGTATTACATTGACGGATTCATGAGACGGATAATTCACACGGAGAAATAGCACATGGCCGGAATTTTCATCACGCTTGAGGGCATTGACGGTGCCGGAAAAAGCACACAGTCAGGAAGGCTCGCGGAATGGCTCAAACAGCGAACGGGGCGCGAGACTGTACGCACATATGAGCCGGGCGGCTGGTTGGGCGGAGAATCATTGCGGGGACTCATGCTTTCAGGCACAAAGTTTTCTGCCATGTCGGAGTTGCTGTTATTCCTCGCAGACCGCGCCGAACATGTCAACCGCGTAATACTTCCCTCATTGCGCCAGAATTGCAACGTAATCTGCGAACGCTGGAACGAATCGACAATAGCATATCAGGCGGGAGGCCATGACCTTAACCCCGGCCATGTCAAACGCATAATTTCAGCCTGCAATTTTCCAGAGCCAAACATCAAGATTCTGCTTGACATTCCACCAGAAACAGCAATTGAGCGCATAAAATCCCGCAAACCTGACAGATTCGAGGCTGAAGGTTTACCCCTGATGAGGCGAGTTGCTGAGTCCTATAGGCGAATGGCAAGTGATGAACCCGGCAAATTCATTCGCGTTGATTGCGACGGAATGACGGAGGATGATGTGTTTCAGGCTATTGCGTCAAGACTGGAGGCTTTTGTGTGAGCGCAATACAGATTAAACGCGGTGGAGGAGAGCCAGCAGCCTCATCACAGCCACGCATAGAATACGGCGGAGGCAGCTCAGGACATACCGCAAGCCCCGCAAGTGCTATAGCCTCGTCAGCATTCTCGTTTGATGCGGCTATGGAATCTTCAGAGCTTGAAGAACTACTTGACCGACTGTATGAATTATCCGACAGGCTGTCAGTTTTTCCCGGAGGAAGGCTCATCGAGGAATATCGCAATGTCCTGCATGAACTGCTGAAACGTGCTGCACAGGGACTCAGAATCAAACGCGACATGAGATGGCGTAAGACTGACCGTAAAATGTACGTTACAATCGAACGCGCCGGGAAAGCTATGGAGGAACTTGAAGAAGCATTCCTGTTTGAGGGTAACAGGACAAAAGCACTTGCATTGATGGAGGAAATAAAAGGTTGCCTGATCTCGCTACTAATGTAACGTGGCGCGAAATTCTGCGTGAGACCGAAGCCGGCAATATCCCTCACTGCCGGGCAATATCCGCCCCGCTGAAATGGCATGACGATATTATGCGCGGACTCGCTGATTTGATTCTGGGCGGTTACAGACCCTCACACCCTGATTTGCTCATAGCAGGGACTCCCGACAAAGCTCCCCTAATAGGCGACATCACAAAACCGAATTACGAAGGCTCTTGCAGATGGATGATAGAGAATATTGCGCTTAAACCACTTGAATCAAAACGCCGTTTAGGAGTCATATTTTGCGCCGATAATCTCGGACTCCCTGCTGCAAATTCCCTCCTCAAATTAGCCGAAGAACCACCCTCACACGCATACTTGCTGTTTCTCATGGAGGATGGCAGGTTATTTCTTCCAACGCTACGAAGCCGCTCACGTTTCAACACGATAATTTCCGGCGAACATGAACAGCCCCGCCGCATTCCTTCTGACGCTGCCGAGTGGGTTTCATGGCTGAATGACTCTCGCAAGAGCGGAACGGAAATTGACGCGGTAATCTCAGATTTCGAGGCTTGGTCGGATTACGCACTACAGACGGGGAATATTGAGCTTGCAGAACGCATAGAAAAACTCAGGATTATAGCTTCACGAAGAAACTTATCCATACCACAACTATGCGACATAACGATACTAGCACTAAGAGAGGAAAATACATACATTGAGCGTTTACTTGACGATTTTCGGCAAGCCTAGATATTTGGGACTTGCTCCTATAAATGACGACATAGATTTTGACATGGACGCACCAAGATGGGCCGTATTGCGCACAGCACGAGGCTATGAGATGGGGCTTCCAGGAGGGAGACTCACTGATACACAGCAGGCATCATACCGCCGTGATACAGCAAGATTCGAGGAAGCATCCGAGGCAATACTTCAGGACGTTGAATTTGTCCGTGAAGCTGACGCTGAAGACATCGAGAACTACTACATGTGCCGCCACGAGGAAGAAGAAGCCCTCTTGATTGGCCGGGACATTCTCAACGAACAGGGTTTAGGGATGAAACTCGTTGACGTGGAATATATGCTTGACCGCCGAAAACTGTATTTCTATTTCACGTCAGAACAGAGAGTCGATTTCCGCGATTACGTGAGAAGTTTGGCGCGTGAGTTCAGGACTCGAATTGAGATGCGACAAGTAGGAATCCGGGACGAAGCCAGAATCGTCCGGGGGATTGCCTCATGTGGTCGGCCATGTTGCTGCGGTTATTGGTTGAGGGGATTCAGCCCCATAAGCATACGAATCGTGAAGGAACAGAGAACCGCGCTTAACCCCACGAAAATCTCAGGGATATGTGGCCGTCTGATGTGTTGCATGTCATACGAGAAGGAATTGTACTCTGAGTTGTGGGAGAAATTGCCGGGACCGGGTGCGAGAATCAAAACTGAGCAGGGAATCTATACCCTTGAGAGCATTGACGTAGGAGCAGAGCAGGTCAATATACGTTTTCCCGCTGGAAGGCTTGTGCCTGTTGCGATAAGTGAATATCCTGATTTCCGTGAAGCTGTCATGAGGGGTGAGGAATGGGGCGAAGACAAAGAGCTTGCCGCGAAGAAGAAAGCCGCTCAGGAGAGAATGGCCGCCATAAAAGCACGCTCTGAACGCCTAAAATCACGGAGGCTCAAATCAAACGCAGGAAGCATGAAGCCCAAATCTGACAGGCTCGCAAGAAAACTAGACACTCCCAAGCCAAAAGCCGCGAAGCAGTCCAAGCCCGCCGATAATCCGCCATCGAAACGCAAAAAGCCCCGCAAGGACAGAAAACCGCATCAGGAATAACAGAGTTCCCCCGCGCCACAAAACGCAGGGGAATATTTTTTGCCTCTTATCGTGCTGTCATTGTGCTATAATTCCGGCCATGAAGAATTTTCACAGGAGACTTGACAAAATGAATCAGCGCAGTAAAATCGGTTATCGGTTATCGGTTATCGGTTATCGGTTATCGGTTATCGGTTATCGGTTATCGGTTATCGGTTATCGTACTGTCTTGTCTGAAATCCAATCATAGCGAATCACATAATCCATCAGCAAATATAAATATCAGGAATCATCGCCCTACTTTGTGTGTAACAAGGTAGGGTAATTTTGTATGGCCGGGTGATAACATGAATGCTTCAAAGTCTGACATTTCTCTTCAAGCTTCAGGCGGCAACACTACACTCAGCAGACTCGCACGTCATTATGCCAGAATAGGCGCAGGATTTATTACTCCTCTGGAATATATGTTTCTTTGCATTGATAGGGGCATGGGAAAAATTTTCAAGCACGATCCCCATATCGCTGCAAGATTAATGACCAGAAGAATGATCAATGAACTGCGCAAGGCTGGATGCGTTGAGAAAGATTTTTACCGTCTCAGGGATGCTAAAATTCCATTACTCTCCATAGAAGACGCAATAGAGTTTTTCCCACATGTCATGAATGATGATTTTTACTGCTACATGCATTTGAATGACAGTTACCTGGAAAAAGACATCAACGAATTGTTTTACCTGCTTGTTGAAGGGCCTTATGGACTAGTGAATGACAAAGTGAATGTAACAGTTAGGCCGGGAGACATTGTGATTGACGCGGGAGCTTGGATCGGAGATTTTGCGGCTTATGCCTCTGCGAAAAGCGCGAAGGTCTATGCATTTGAGCCTCTTGAAGCAAACTATTCTGTCCTGCTGAAAACTGCTGGCCTCAATGGTGGTATTGTACCTGTCAAAAAGAGCTTGGGTAGTTCTTGTGCAAGAGTCAGACTTGACGGGGTTTCTATGTTTGCTGTAACGCATAAAGATGACGCAGGAGATATAGAAATGGTAACGCTTGATGATTTCGTCCGTGAAAATAACCTCCCACGAGTTGACTTCATCAAGGCAGATATTGAAGGCTTTGAACGCCATATGCTTGCAGGTGCGCAGGAAACATTAGCCCGTTTTGCGCCCAAACTCGCGCTGTGTACATATCACCTTCCTGATGACCCTCAAGTCATGGCCGGACTCATCAAACAGGCCAATCCGAAATACAACATCGTACAGAAACGTTGCAAGCTTTTCGCTTCAGTCCCTGAATGACATGATACAATAACGGGCAATTTCACACACCCACAGAAGGGACTGACATAACAAGAATGGAACAGCCGCGGGTTGATTGTGTTGTCGTTACGTACAACCGCAAAGCCCTCCTCCTTGAATGCCTTGAAGCTATATACGCGCAAACCTTCCCTGTAAGCTCAATCATTCTCATCAACAACGCAAGCACAGATGACACAGAAGAAGCTCTGCGGGAAGCCGGATATTTCAGCCGGGACAATTTCGACTATCATCTAATGCCAAAAAATCTTGGAGGCGCAGGCGGATTCGCTGAGGGCATAAAAATTTCACGAGATAATGACACCGCTGACTGGTGCTGGATTATGGATGACGACTCAATACCATCGCCGGATGCACTCGAAAAACTCATAGCTGCAACAAAGCTGAAGGGTGATGAAGTCAGTTTTTTCGCCAGCGAAGTATACGGAGTTGAGAACGAAACACTCAATGTCCCTGTTCTGGATATGCGCGAGGATGACAAAGGTTATGTCAAGGATTGGTACAGAGATTTACGCAAAGGCATCATCAAAATACAGTATGCAACATTCGTATCAATCATGATAAACAGCAAGGCCATCAAGAAATGCGGAGTCCCCTGCACGGAATATTTCATATGGGGCGATGATTACGAGTACACAGCGAGGCTAGTCAAATATTACGGTGATGCTTATTTTGTCGGTGGTAGCGTTGTGCTTCACAAGATAGCAAAGGGAAGAGCTTCCATATATCTTGAGCGTGATACCTTCAGGATAAAGAATCTGTACTATCATTATCGCAACGGAGTCATGAATACGCTTATGTACGACTCAACGAAACGAGCGATATATATTAGCCTCAGAGCCTTTTACCATGCGGCGAGGGTTCTGGTGCATCCGTACAGGTTCAGGAAAATATTATACATACTCAGCGGAACGTTTAGTGGCTGGATTAACTGCGGAAAATTCAAGAAGCTCATACAGGCTCAAATCAAGCAATAACAGCGCAAAAAAAATTACCCCCCGGCCTTTCACCGGGGGATTTCATTTACCGCCTCAATACCTTTGAGAGAAATTCTATCGT
>JAFSKY010000135.1 GCA_017448685.1 Synergistaceae bacterium | reverse complement strand
TATGACGTCGGGGGAATTCCCGCATCTGACAGCCTCATAGCAGGGGGAAGCGTGGAAGTCGGCGTGATAAAGCTGACAGCAGCAGGTGAATATGTACGTGGCGAGGTGTTAATGTCGTCAGGTGATTCGTTTGTGAAGGCAACGAGCGGAGGCATATCATCAGCGGAGGAGCTTTGCATAGTGTGCAAGGACATAACGCTAGAGGATGGCAACGAGGCAGAAATATATGCGTATTTCGGTGGCCATTTCAATGGTCAATCGCTAGTGTATGACTCTTCAATAGACATGGCCGACTTAGAATCGGCAATGCGTAAGCACGGAATATATATCAGGTGAGGTGAAAGGGATGACAGATTACTACGAGCCGAAATCGTTACGCGGTGCAATCCGTAAGGCAATTCCGCCTAGGACGTTTTTGCGTACGAGATTTTTCCCGGAAGATGTATTTTTCCCAACAGAGACAGTTAGCTTTGAGTATCAGGGAGCAAAGAGACGTTTAGCGCCCTACACAAGCCCCTATGCGGGTGGTGAGTCAGTATCACGTGAAGGCTACGAGGTGCGCACATATCACACGCCCTCACTCGTTCCCAAGCGTGTAATCACGAATGACTCAGTAGCACAGAAATTACTCGGAGAAGCCCCGTATAATTCCGGCATGACTCCTGAAGATCGTGCGGCTGAAATGGCAGCGCGTGATTTAATGGAGCTTCAAGACATGATAGCCCGTCGTGAAGAGCAAATGTGCGCGGAGGTGTTACAGTCAGGGAAGTTACTCATCAAGGGTCGCGGAGTGAATGAGGAATGTGATTACGGATTTACGGGGGTTGAAGTCATAGTCGCCGGGGATAAATGGGTATCAGGTTACGACATACCCGGCAAATTGGCGAGTGTGGCACAAGGATTGCGCAAAACAGGAACGAATCCTGACACGCTAATACTCGGATCAGACGCGGCCAATGCGTTAATGGACAATACGAAGTTCACGAAGTTGCTTGACTTACGGCGTGTAGATTCAGGGGAGATAAAGCCCTCCGAATTGGAGTCCGGCGTGCAATATATAGGACGCATAGCGTTACCCGGAATAATCGCGGACATATACGGCTACGATGAGTGGTATGACGATGAAGCCTCCGGGCAATTGAAGCCGTTGCTTGACCCGAAGTCGGCAATACTGATTTCCTCGCGTGATAGGAACATGATGCTTTACGGGGCTGTAACGTATATTGACGTGAAGACGGGGGAATACGTTACGGAAATGAGCAAGTACGTTCCCTATACGAATTACCGCGTTGATCCTCCTGTGAAGGAGATATATCTAGCGTCAAGACCGCTACCAATGCCAAAGGATTTAGAGTCATGGCACGTGATGAGCGGCGTTGTGTAGAGTTTTGGCGTGAGGCTGTGAACTTGCACAGGCATATACCGACATTCCGAGACACTTCACAGGATGAATGCGCCGATTTCTTTGCGTGGTTCAACGATGAGGAATTAGCGCGTTACAGGGATGTTGACGGTCGGGATCTGATATGCATCTTAGTGAGGGACAAACGCCACAGAGTGATACCCGGAGGCAGTCAAGGAGAAGGCTATGATGTTTCTGGGAGGGTGCTTTATGTGCGACAAAAGGACGTTCGGAAGGTCAATGTGGGGCAATCGATTCGCGTTGATGGCAAGTTGTATGTGATTGAAGATGTGTATGACATGCAAGGGCTAGTGTGGCGGTTGGAGCTATCTGGGAATGACGTATAATTTTCGCATATTCCAATAAAGGACGTGTGAAAGATGGAGGAACGCACAATCCCCGCATTACCTGTAGGATTACCGTTATTCCTAGCAGGCTTGAAGGATATGCGAGTGTTGTATGAGTATGAATGCTTGCCGAATGGGGGCTATATGTGCTGGCTATCAGAATGGGCTGGTGTATGGGGAGAAGGAGCGACATTAGCGGATGCGTTGAAAGACCTGATAATCTTCATGCGAGAGAGTGCAGAAATATGTTTAAGCGAGCCAGCCGAATATGACGGCGAATTTCTCGTGCTAATGCTGAAGGTGTATTTGAGCAGCGACAAGGAGCTTGCCTCATGCCTAGATGGAAAGACCTACGCCGATTCTTAGATCGTAACGGACAATTTGTGCGTCATGGCGGGGATCATGACGTGTACAGGTACAACGGTAAAATAGTGAGGGTATCACGAAGCAGCGGGGAAATAGAGTCACGGAAATGGCGGGACATTCTGAAGCACCAATTACACATAACGCAGGAAGACTTCAATCGGGGGCTGTAAGGGGGAGTGTGTAACATGGAGGAACGTCAAACATCGGGATTAATAGCGTTGTTATTAGCGGGAATGAAGGCATTACCCCTGACGGCAGAATATGTGAAGGAATCTGATGGGAGTATAAGCGGTTGGACGGAAGAAATCACCTGTCATGCGAATGCCCCAGATTATGAGACATGCCGCGCCGAAATGGTGAAAATGTTGCGAGGAGTTGCGCACTCATGGTGTGAGGATATAGACGATTGGCTGAGTCATAACCCTAGCGAATTACCTTACATAATGAAAATCTGCCTTTCAACGGATGAGGAGCTAAAACAATGCCTCGCTGGTCAGAATTAAAGCGTTATCTAGACCGAAACGGCTGGGAGCTATATCGTACTGGGGATCACTATTATTACAGGAAGCGTCTAGCAGATGGCAGCTATATACGTACGTATTGTTCACATGGAAGCGGAGAAATACCCTGTAAATTGTGGAAGCGTATATTAAAGCGCGAACTGCATATAACGCAGGACGACTTCAACCGGGTGCTATAACATGATTTCTCTTCACGCCGATGTAACACAAATTATCCGCGCTAAGAAGCTCCTCTCACACATCCCCAAAGGACTGCAACAAGCTCTGAAATTCGCGGGGAAACGTACCCTCGAGATGATGCGGACGGATGCGGTACAACTTGTAACGCAAGAATACGTCATCAATCCCGGTAAAGTGCGTAAGACAATCACGATTCGAGCGAATCAAATGGGCGGAATGTTCATGTCACGTGGACGTCGCGTAAACCTCTCAGACTTCCGAATATCTCCGAAGAAAATCCCCGTGAAACATGGCCTTCAAGCGCAAGTAAAGCACGAAGGCGGAATGAAGTCGATTCCTCGCGGCTTCCTGATACCCGGTCGAAATTCTGGGAAGCTGTTAGCGTTTCAACGTGTAGGGCGTGGACGACAGGCCATTGAGGCACTAATCAGCCCGGCAGTTCCTCAGATGCTGGACAATCCCGATGTGAAAGAGGAATTATTGAGTGAGGCGGAAAAAAACTTTGACGCGCGATTACGGTATGAAGTAATGCGTCAACTAGGGGTAATGAAATGAACGCAATAGATATAGTTGATGAGTTAGCTGTATGGCTGGCAGGAATCTTAGACGGCTACAAATTGCTGAATAAGAACGGAATTTTGCAGGAGATTCGCATATTTCGCCAATATATTCCGCAGCCCCAAGGCATAACGTTTCAGGACACAGAGCGGGGCTTAAAGGGCTATGATGAGTCAGATTACGAGGCGAATTTTCCGTGTGTAATCGTGAAATGCGGGGAACTCACCGACAAGGAGGAGAATCGTTTAGACATGGCCGGAGTGAACATTAAGCTGCTATTTGGTGTGTATGATGCAAGCTCCGAGTGTCAAGGCTGGCGGGATATATGCGGGATGATGGACAAAGTACGCTACCACGTTTTGATGGATCGTATATTGGCGCGTAAATACATGCTGAGAATGCCTGTAATGTCCGGGCTGGTTGAAGCAGATACATGGCCGTTGTACTTTGGGGAGATGAAGTTTACGATGGAGGCAGGAAGGCCACGCAGGCCACATGATTACGTATATAGAAGCGAGGTATATCGATGATGGAAGATGAATATGATATGACGCTAGGAGGCACTGAGTCTGAAACGGATTCAGTGCCTTTAATTTACGTAGGCAAGTCGGACATGAAACGCGGATTAAAGCATAACGCTGTGTACATACCGCCGTTACCCGAATGGTTACAGGCATTGTGCGATGAAGATCCCTATGTGAAGGAGAATGTTCTAACGGTGAAGGAATATGCACAGGGGGTGAAGGCATGAGCTTTACGCATGGAGTGTATAAGAGTGAGGTAGCGACAAGTATTATTGCGCCGGTAACAGGGGAGTCAGGATTACCCGTAGTAGTCGGCACATCGGTAAAAGGTCCAGTGAATGACCCCGTATTAGTCTACACCTACGAGGAAGCCATAGAGACATTTGGAGCGTCAGATGATTGGGACACCTACACGCTGAATGAGTTCATATACTCACATTTTGCGCTTTACGGTCAAGCACCAGCAGTGCTAATCAGCGTGGGACAAACAGGAAGTGCGAACGCGATAATCGGGGGCTATGACGGGGCATCGGGGAAATATACCGGGCTTGAGCTGGTCAACTATGTGTACCCCAAATTCCGGCTCATTCCAGGGATGATACTCGCGCCAACGTGGTCGCAAGTAGCAGAGGTTGCGGCGGTGATGAAGGCCAAAGCCGAGTCCGTTTCAGGGGTATTCTCATGCGTAGCGTTGGTAGACATCCCGTGCATCCCTAACGGAGCATACGCGTATAGTGCAGTCTCACAGTGGAAGACGTCAAAGAATCTCACGGACAAACGCATGATAGTGTGTTGGCCATGTGTGAAATTGGGCGATAAAGTCTATCACCTTTCGACGCAGCTTGCTGGCGTAATGGCTAGGACGGATCATGAGCGCGGAGATGTGCCGTATAAATCGCCGTCAAATGAGCTATTACAGTGTGAGGCATGCACTGACATGTTAGGCAACGAGATACCTTTAACGCTGGAGGAAGCGAACTACCTTAACTCGCAAGGAGTAGTAACGGCGCTGAACTGGACGGGAGGCTGGCGAGTTTGGGGCAATAGGACGGGGGCATATCCAGCAAGCACAGACGTGAAGGATGTATTTATTCCCGTGAGGCGTATGTATGACTATATCGGGAACATGTTCATCACAACATTCTGGCAGGAAGCTGATCAGCCAATGACAGCGCGATTAGTGAGGCAAATCGTAAACTCATTCAACATGTACATGAACAGCTTGCAGGCGCGAGAAATGATACTCGGGGGGCGAGTTGAGTTTAAGGTGAATGAGAATGCATTGACGGACATAACGAACGGGATATTGCGTTTTCATGTGTACTTTACGCCGCCCGTGCCAGCAGAGACGATTGAAGGGATATTTGAGTATGACCCTGAGTATTTGCAGGTGCTATTTGAGGCAGTGAGGGGATAACCCCCGCCGAGGTTTAGCGGGGGCGAGTAATGCCGAGTTTTTGCATGAGTGCTTCCTGTAATGTCTGAGAGAAGTTAATCCCCTGTGATTTACCCTCGCTGATGAGCCATTGAGGGAGGGTAACCATTTTGTTGACGGCCTTATTGCCGAGCTTGAGCCTAGTTGCGGTCATGTCAGCGCGAATCAATGTAACGAGCTGATTGGGCTTGAGCGTCTTCATGATGTCGAGGGGGTCAGATGGCGCGGGAATTGCAATGCCATCATTCTCATCTGAGTAGAGTCTGAGTGAGAGAGCATCTTGAGCCATATAGACGGCTTCATTGTTATCATTTGCGCAAGAGAGGCAGCCGGGTAAATCAGGAAACTTAATGCTAATCCCGTCAGGCGCGTAGGAGAATATAGCGGGGAAAGTGTAACTGTCTTTCATGTTATGCAACTCCTTTTGCGAAATATGGGGGGGGCTAATCCCCCGATAAGCCCGCTTGCTTTAAAATGTCGTCTATTGTTTATGGCTTTCTTTTTGCGGGTTGTCTTTATGTTCCTGCCATCCGTCTAATTCACCTCCTTTTCTTGTTTCAGAATACATATATTTTACGTCATATGATAGCGAGTGATAATTAATGCAATACGGTGAAATAGTCGAGTTAGGTCGCCACAGGTTAATGTGTGGAGATGCAACGAGTCGTGAGGATGTAATGAGGCTTGTAGGTGGTGAGCGTGTTGACTTGGTGCTGACAGATCCGCCGTATGGCATGAGGGTATTAGACTCCAAGGGTATGCACTCCAAGAAATATAAGCCAGCCAAATTGCGGCGAGAAGTATTTATACAAGGAGCGACATATCCTGCATTGATAGGAGATGACACATCAGACACAGCGCATAAGCACTACGCAATTGTCAAGGACATGTGCAAGCGTCAAATCATCTGGGGCGGGCAATACTTTGCG
>JAFSKY010000134.1 GCA_017448685.1 Synergistaceae bacterium | reverse complement strand
CTGACTGTGCCATGAGGGTATAAATCTTTTCGCCTGAGCTTTTAGCTGTGTGAAGATTCTTCTTGAGGCGAGCCTTGTTGTTGCGGATTAATGCGTTTGAGGCCGTGAGAATATTTCCTGTTGACCTGTAATTCTCATCGAGGACAATCGTTTTTGCGTCATCAAAGTCATCCGTGAACCTCAGAATCATTCCGACATCAGCCCCGCGCCAGCCGTATATGGATTGATCCGGGTCGCCTACGACATTAATCACGCAATCCGGCCCGGTGAGGTAACGCAGGAGGTGATATTGTGGCCTGTTCACATCTTGGTATTCATCGACAAGAAGCCAGCTGATTCGTTCTTGCTCGCTGATTCTTGCTGATTTATCCCGCCTCAGAATCTCAAGGGGAAGTATCATGAGGTCGTCAAAATCAACCGCGTTAAGTTCACGGAGTCTTTTCCTGTACACGTCAGAAATCTTGAGTACTCGCTCATCATCAAGCGTTGTTTCATAGTGATTCGGCGACCACATCATATAATCACGCGAAATCAAATCGAGAACTGTAGCGGGAGTCAATTCTTTATCCTCAATCTTCATTTCGCTCATAATTTCCTGCACAAGGGCGCGGCTGTCGGCTCTGTCAAAAACGCTGAAATCTACCCTCAAACCAGCAACATCTTCTGCCTGCTGAGGATGCCTGAACAGGAATTTGAGTCCGTAAGCATGGAACGTTCCTGCGCTGATTTCGGCGGCGGATTTTCCGGGTATCAAGTCGCTTATGCGTGATTTCATTTCCCCGGCGGCCTTGTTGGTGAAAGTTACGGCCATGATGTTACGGGGGGCAGCTATATGCTCAGCTGTGAGCCAAGCTATTTTGCGCGTCAAAACACGGGTCTTGCCGCTCCCAGCACCAGCGAGAACAAGCAAAGGCCCGTCAACATATGTAACTGCTTCTTGCTGCCTTTCTGACAGTGAGAGCAGTATTTCTTTTCCGTTTTCAGTCATGATTGATTTCCACTTCAAGCGCCTCTATCGAAAATTCATTCCCTGACAGGACGTAAACATTTGAGCTTCCGCAAAGGGGGCATACTTTTTCCGGCTCATCGGTTGAGCTGACTTTTCCGCATGAGAAACACAGCAACGTTACGGGCATAATCATGACGGAGAACACAGCACCTTCAGCTGGAGTCCCTTGAGCGATTGCCGCGAATATGAACGCCATCAACTCAGGGTTGAGCTTGCGCAAGCCGCCTGCCTTGACCATAACGCGACGTACTTTTGTCCAACCTGCCTGCCTGCACAAGTCCTGAATAGTATTGTTGACCGAATCTGTCAGGGAAAATTCATACATGGCCTGGCTATTTCTTGGTGTAAAGGAATGGGCCTGCTGACAGGAAGCCTATTTGCTGGTAGCCGAAAATCTGCTCGGTTGAGCCGACAAGGAAATATCCTCCTGGGGCGAGAGCGTCATAGAATTTGTGATAGAGCTTGTCTTTTGTGTCGCCCGTGAAATATATGACAACGTTGCGGCAAAGTATTAGGTCGAAATTCGCGCCGAATGGGTCTTCTATCATGTTGAAGCGCTTGAATGTAACTCTGCGCTTTATGTCTGGGGTAACGTCATATGTAGCTCCGCCATCACGTGTCGTGAAATATTTGGCGAGGTATTCTTTCGGGACGTTGAGGAGCTGAGCTTTGCGGTAATTCCCTTTTTGGGCGATTGAGATTGCTCCCTGGTCGATGTCGGCGGCGAGAACGGGATTCATTGTGTCAAGCCCGCATACAGCCGAGATAATCGCGAGGGAATAAGGCTCTTCACCTGTTGCGCATCCTGCACTCCATAGCTTTAGGCGTTTTGACTTGCGTTTTGCTATGAGTTCGGGAATGATTTTGTCGCGGAGCTTCCACCATTGGGAGTCGTTGCGGAAAAACTCTGACACGTTGATTGTGAGGTGGTCGAGAAATTCACGGAGCTTCTTCTCATCCTTGCTCATCATGTCGTAATATTCATCGTAGTTCTTGCAGCCCCAGCGGGACATAAGCTCATGAGTTCTGCGGTGAATTTGCTCTTTGTACGAGTTGAGATCTATTCCGATAAGGCGCTTCAGCTTCATCTTGAATGTTGTGTAGGCTGGTGAATTGTACTGGCTTGCTTCATCCATGCGGGTAAATCCTCCTTCGTGATTGAATTTGAGGGCAAGCCCGCGGGATTCATGGCCTGCCCTGTGTGTGTCATGCGTTTTTGACGAAATCGAGCGGCAGATTCAGCATGTCGGCTATTTGCTCGTCCGTCATAATTGTTTTTGCGCGCATTTTGCGTATGAGGCTTTTGCGACCTTCATCAAAA
This sequence comes from Synergistaceae bacterium, assembly GCA_017448685.1. GTDB lineage: Bacteria > Synergistota > Synergistia > Synergistales > Aminobacteriaceae > JAFUXM01. Next base: position 1,118 of record JAFSKY010000134.1, on the reverse strand, counting down.
CCTTCCTTGCGTCCTTCCTCGAGACCTTCCTGAAGGGCTGCTCCACGCTCATACTTGACCAGATTTTCCCTGTACACGCGGTCATGTTCATTCAGAATGTAATTCCTAACTGTCCAAGGATCCATCCTCCAGACTTTTTCCAGTGCTACAAGCTCTTCAACTGTTGGATTGCGTTCTGCAATTTCTTCCATGAGTTTTTCGCCTCCTATGTTGCCGAAGTAGCACAACAGCTCTTCAAGCTCATCTCTAGGCTTCCCACCTAGTTTTTCTATATGTCGCCTGAGAAGGGGAAGCTCGACCATGTGAAACTCAACTTCCGGCAATGTTTCTTCATGCGTCTTCACGTCCATAACCTTGTGAAGCGTGTACCAGTCCTCAGAATTAGCACTATCACCGAATAGCCTGAAATCCATTATCCCGATATATATCACGGGCTTAAAGGTTGCGTAACTTTCACCGCGCTGTATCTGGGTAATGAAATCTTCCGCAACGTAAAAGAAACTGCGCTGCATGAAGAAAGTTTCCCTTCCAACCTGAATTTCAATGTGGAATATTCTCCCGTCAGATGAACGCGCAAGAATGTCAAACCTTGAGCCTTTTGACTCTTCATATTCCCCAGGATTTTCGCGGTCAAGAAATTCTATGTCGGTGATTACAGTGTTTTTGCGCTTGCCGTAACTTGAATGTGAAAGCACAGCATTGATGAACGCTATAGCTATGTGTTTGCGCTCAGGTGAACCGAGAACGTATTTTATGTACACGTCATTCAGCCTGTTGAACGGCACTGACAGAACGATATTATCAGTCTTCAAGGACTTCTTTCTCCTTGAGTTTGTAGACCTCATCAATCTTTTTCACGTAGCTGTCAGTAATATCCTGGACATCTTTCGTGAGTTTCTTCAGTTCATCTTCCGTAATCTCTGAGGCTTTTTCCTGCTTCTTGAGAGCCTCTATTGCATCACGCCTGTAATTTCTGATTACGACCTTTGACTCTTCAGCCTTCCTCGCAAGCAATTTCGTCAGCTCAACACGCCTAGCCTTAGTGAGTTCCGGCAACGTCATACGAATCACTTGGCCATCACTCTGCGGAGTCATTCCGATATTGGCCGCGAGAATAG
>JAFSKY010000133.1 GCA_017448685.1 Synergistaceae bacterium | reverse complement strand
GTATCGGGTATCGGGTATCGGGGGACTAGTCTAACCTCTGACAGAAAATATAACGCAGAAATTATCCGCTCCGTTGGCGTTGATGCTGGCGGGGCGTTTTTTGTGCGTCATAGCCGGGGGGCGGAATAACCATGCATACGAGCGCAATGGTGAGAATGTCATGGTTCGTGGAGAATTACGTCAAAGGCAGGGGGCATGTCCGAGTTCTTGACGTTGGGAGCTATAACGTGAACGGTTGCATGAGACCGCTGTTTGATGGGATTGATGCGGAGTATGTTGGGCTTGACATTGTGGCCGGGCCAAATGTTGATGTCGTGATGAATGAGCCGTATAACTGGGATAATATCCCGGATGAGAGCTTCGATTTCGTGATTTCCGCAAACGCATTCGAGCATATAGAATGCCCGTGGCTTACGATAAAGCTCATATACTCCAAGCTGAAACATGGTGGCTTTGCATGTATTATTGCTCCCGCAAATTTTCCCGAACATAAAGCCCCTACAGACTGCTACAGGTATTATCCTGACGGTTTCAGGGCTTTAGGAAAATGGGCAGGCTTTCAGGTCATAAACGTTACAACCGGGGGAGTGCCTTCGATGTCTGCGCCAAAAGAATGGGACGGAGTTAATGATACGCTGATGATACTCCTGAAATCGGACAAAACAGTTAATCCCGACGATTATCCCACGCTGAAATACGAACGTCGCTTACAGTTTTTCAGCGAACGCATAGAAACTCGCACACTCTTCAAGATGCTGCTGAAACGTTTACTCCCACACACATACGCAGCATTAAAGAAGGTAAAATCACTCTTCGCCAAGAATTAGCGCAACAAAAAACGGCCAACCCATAACGAGCTGGCCGCAAAATTCCTCCCTCAACCCTAATCTTTGAATGACTGATACCCCATAAACAGCACAGCCCCCGACTCATTGTCCACGATGAAATACATGAACGGCCTATCAGCATGAAACACAGCAAACGGCTTCTTCATGGGCATAGCACTTCCCAGCATCATGGGAATCGCAGTTGCCGCAGCTGCCTCTGTCCTTTCCTCGTCAACCTGTATGAATGTCTGATGTATTACACCGTCCGCCTTCAATGGCTCATCACTCGTCATGCCGGAAAAATCCGCCTCATTCGTGAAAGCCAGCCTCACACCGAGTGCCTCAAATACGCTCTTCAGGTCATAGCGTTTCTCCGTCCTGAACTTAGGCAGCCACAAATCCACGTCATGAACCGTCATTGCATCACGCCATTGTTCCAGCATGGCCGCGTCAACATACTTCAGCGCGTCAGGATTCTCTTTTGGCGGCAACACAGCAACCATTGACAGCCTATGACCCTTATACGGGAGCATTACAGCCTTTATTCCGTCAAGCTCACAGTACCTATAATCCCTGCGCTGTTTCATCATTGGGACTTCAACATAATTCCCCTCGCCCGTGTCAAATTTCTCCGGCGTTGTCGCTGACTTCCTGAATTTGTTTGCCCACTCAGCAGAGAAATACACAGCGTTTGTGATTACCATACGCGTTTCAGGGTCAAGGGACTGCAAGAGATTCTGAATCCTGTCATGTGTCTTCATGCTTACCCAGTCATTTATTTCTTGGCGAGACTCCTCTGTCTTGTGCTTCATGTCGAGCTGCTTAACCCTGCTGTCATAATTCAGCCTCAATATGTCGGTGTAATCCTTGCGGAGCTTCAAGCCTGACTTGACCCACACACGATTTGCCGATGACACATAGCCGCTTCCATCCAAATCACGAGTAAGCCCGCCGAGTGAGTCATGAATGCCCTGATTCACGCCTAATGCCGACTCAATCTCTTTTGCCGTATCACCCTTCGCACCTGCATATGCCATTCCAAAAGCTGAGATTATGCTGTAAGGGGAGAAGAAGAAATTTCCTCCATCGGAATTGGTCATTATGATTTTCCCAGCATTGAACGCAAAATCATTCACCGCTACTGACGCTTCAGACGCTAAAGCACAGCCCGATAACGCCATAACAGCCACGAGAATTATTACTGCCATGAAAATTTTGTGTGTCATTGTTGCCGCCTCCATGATAAAAATTTTACGGCCCCGCATTGACTGCAAGACCGTAATCATTATTGCCGTTATGTGTGAAGTTTTTGCGCAGACTATATTACGCTCTTGAAGGCCGCCTCTGCTCCGTCAGTGCGTATCTTCTTGAGGTCTTTCACCGCTTCTGCCTCAAATCCTGCTATAGCCGTCAAATCTTGACCCCACATTTCTGTGTTGGTCATAACCGCGTGCATAAGTCCTTCCGGCGAGTCGTTCCTGTGTGCGTAATAGAACTCAAGCACCCACCTGTCATCGCTCACAGTGTAGGTGTTCTTCTCGCGCTTGCAGACAAGTCCTTTGTCGGTGAGTTCCTGCACGTTGCTGGAGTAGAACGCCACATAAGCCGCAAAGCTCATCACTAAGCACGGAGGCAATGAGCCTTTCTCCTTGACGTATTCAAGCAGGCTAGGCATGTTCCTAGCGCGCCATTT
>JAFSKY010000132.1 GCA_017448685.1 Synergistaceae bacterium | reverse complement strand
TGTACGGTCTAACATAAGATTTGAGCTATTTTATTTGGTTTTTTCTGGAATAATGGCAACAAAAAAACCCGCTTTTGACGGGCTTTGTGTATTTTTCTGGATATATCTTAGTGATTGCTGAATGGGCAATACTGGATTTGAACCAGTGACCTCTTCCGTGTGAAGGAAGCGCGCTAACCCCTGTGCCAATTGCCCAAGTGATAACGCAAGAGATTTTACCGCAATACCCAGCAATGTCAAGAACATGCGATGCCCTCAGCCCATAAGCCGGGGGCATTTCTTTTGTGCTATGCTTGTGCCTCACCACAAAACAGAACGGAGAATGACTATGACTGAGAGCAAATTCCTTCAGCGCGGAGAGTCCGAGAAATTCCGCAGGGACAAGCACGGCGGATTCTGGGAGGACAGGGGCGACATTGACGGCTTTAGCATCTGGGCTCCTGCTCCTGAATGGGCGGGCAACATTAACTTCTACCTGTTCGAGGGCCCGGACATTATCATTGAGAGCCGCGACAAACCATTATGTGATGTCCCGGAACTGAGAAGGGGGTCAGCTCCCATTGATGACGGAAATCTTCTGCTTAATGACGATGAGAAGAACGAGCTTTTGCGGACTGACCCGGAAGCTGAGAAATTCATACGCCCGTTTTTGGGAGGCAAGGAGTTTATCAACGGTATATCACGCTGGTGCTTGTGGCTGAAAGGAGTCGAGCCTGCTGACATAAGGAGATGCCCGCGTGTTTTACAACGTATAGAGAATGTGCGTGAGTTCAGGAAGAAAAGTGCAAGGGGAGCAACAAAGAAGGCCGCTGATACCCCTATGCTGTTTGCTGAAATAGCCGAGTGCAGGACGAATTATCTTGCAATCCCGAAAACGTCATCTGAGACACGGAGATATATCCCTATGGCCTGGCTACCTCCTGAAACCATAGCGGGCGATGCTCTGTTTGTCGGCGAGGGAGCTACCCTGTATCACTTCGGCGTAATGATGTCGTCCGTACATATGGCGTGGGTACGCTGTATCAGTGGCAGGCTTCGGAACGATTACCGCTACTCCAACACGCTAGCCTATAACGCATTCCCCTGGCCCGTAATCCACCCAACCCCTTGGATTCCCGAAGGCAACCCCTACCTCCGCAGGATTGAGCGTTCAGCACAAGCCATCCTCGATGCCCGCGCCAAATATCCGCGTAGCACACTCGCTGACCTCTACGATGAACGCACTATGCCCCCCGAACTCCGTAAAGCACACAACGAGAATGACGAGGCAGTCATGGCCGCATACGGATTTTCCCGGCACTACGAGGACGACAAACTTCACGATGAGGACATAACGATTTCTCTCATGTACATGTACAAGGAGCTGACCGGGTGCGATGAGCCGGGACGCAAGAACTACCCTAACCGCCCGTTGTGGGTCAGATATTGCCCGGAGGATGCTGACGATGATGAGCTTGAGAATCTTGAGCTTTATCGGCGAATGTGGCCGGGGCATCCTGGGCTTGATGGCGTGGAGTGGGATTAATGGCGCGGGGATTGGAAAAATTAGAATTTTCTGCTAACCTTACGTGAAATTTTCACACGATGAAAGGAGTAACCCATCATGTATGAAATAGTGTTAATCCGTCATGGCGAGTCAGCATGGAACAAGGAGAACAGATTCACGGGCTGGACCGATGTACCATTGTCGGAAAAAGGCGTTGAGGAAGCTCGCTCAGCAGGAAGACTCCTCAAGGCAGAAGGCTTTGCGTTCGATTACGCGTTCACGTCCGTTCTGAAGAGGGCAATCAAAACGCTGTGGCTCGTACTTGAGGAAATGGACAGGATGTGGATACCCGTTCAGCACTCATGGAAGCTCAATGAGAGGCATTACGGAGCATTGCAGGGACTCAACAAGGCTGATACCGCCGCGAAATATGGGGATGCCCAGGTCAAAATCTGGCGCAGGAGCTATGACATTCAGCCCCCTGTACTCACGAAGGATGATGAGCGTTATCCCGGCCATGACCCCAGATATACCGGCCTCACTGAAGCGGAATTGCCCCTCACTGAATGCCTCGCTGACACGGTCGCAAGGGTTGTACCTTACTGGCAGGAGTCAATAGTCCCGGCGATAAAGTCAGGCAAGAAGATAATCATAGCTGCACACGGAAATTCATTGCGTGCCCTCGTGAAATATCTTGATGGCATATCGGAGAAGGACATTCTCGAACTCAACATCCCGACAGGAGTCCCGCTGGTGTATGAGCTTGACGAGAACATGAAGCCGACCTCGCACAGGTATTTGGGGGATGCGGCTGCGATTGCGGCGGCACAGGCGGCTGTAGCGTCTCAGGGAAGCGCAAAGAAGTAGGAGCGTGGGAAGTTATGCATCTTTCTGACAGGATAAAGGCACTCAAGATCTCACCAATACGGCGGCTTATTCCGTATGCTGACGAGGCAAAAGCAAAGGGTAAGAAGGTATATCACCTCAATATAGGTCAGCCCGACATAAAGACACCTGATGAATATTTCGAGGCATTGAGGAATTTCCATCCTTACACGGTAGCATATCAGCCTTCGCAGGGGATTCCCGAATTGCGCGAGGCCATATCCGGCTACTATAAGGCTATGGGTATACCGTATGAGCCTGATGAAGTGTACGTTACGTGCGGAGGAAGCGAGGCATTGCAGTTTGTCGTAATGATACTGTGTGATCCGGGCGATGAGATTCTTGTGCCTCAACCGTTTTACGCCAACTACAACACATTCGCGAAACTTGCGCTTGCGAAGCTCACTCCGATTCCCACGACAGCGGAGACGGGATTCCATCTTCCTCCCGAAAACGTCATAGAGAGCCTCATCACCTCAAAGACGCGGGCATTCTGGATTTCACATCCCTGCAACCCTACAGGAGTCTCATACACGCCTGATGAAGTTCGTATGCTGTGCAGGCTTGCGAAGAAGCACGATATATTCATTATTGCCGATGAGGTTTACAGGGAGTTCATATACGAGGCTGGGGACTTCATGAGCTTTGGAGCTGTTGAGGACGCAAGAGACCGTGTAATTATGGTGGACTCTGTGTCGAAGAGATTCAGTGCTTGCGGTGCGAGGATAGGTTGCATTGCCATCAAGAACAAGCCATTTCTCGCGGAAGTGATGAAGCTCTGTCAGGGAAGATTGAGCGTGTCAGCAATTGAGCAGGTTGGGGCGGCGGCGTTATATAGCACACCAAAAAGCTACTTGCAGGAAGTCAACGCTGAGTACAAGATGAGGCGTGATGTGCTTTACAGGGGCTTGAAGGAGATTGACGGCGTTGTGTGTCATGAGCCTAAAGGGGCGTTCTACACGATGGTGAAGTTGCCTGTTGATGACTCCGAGAAGTTCATCATATGGCTGTTGCAGAACTTTGACATTAACGGCGAAACGACTATGGCGGCACCTGGGAGCGGATTTTATGCTGAGCCTGGCTTGGGAATGGATGAAGTGAGGATGGCATATGTTCTCAAGAAGGAAGATTTGCAGAAGGCGTTGAATATCTTGAAGAATGCGCTGGCTGTTTATCCCGGACGTGCTGAAGCGATAAAGGCATAAGGCAATAGATTAAGAATAAGAATTTTTCCCCGTCTGAAACATTGGGCGGGGAATTTTTTTTGTCATACACTTGGAGCTACCCGGCGGATTTAAATGGCGATTTCGTATTACTTCAGGACATACTCGCTTTAATCTTTAATGTAGATAACGTGAAAAGGATGTGAATAAAATTAATTTGTTGACAGGGTGAAAAAAGGGTGTATAATTTTCCCTGTTGCGCTTGAGAGAGGCAAACGCTCAGAGAGCAAAAACCTCACAAATCAAGGCTACAAGCGAAATGGTAACAGATTTCGAGCATATTGACAGAGCAATTATACAGATGAGATGTAAGTTTTTGTTTTGCGATTATTGAGGCCAAGAATCATAAATCTCACAAAATTTTTACTGAGAGTTTGA
>JAFSKY010000131.1 GCA_017448685.1 Synergistaceae bacterium | reverse complement strand
TTTCCTGCCTTCACGCCGATATTGACCTGAGTTTTGTCCGTTATTCCCCCGCCGATTAAAGCCCTCGCTAACTTCGTCTCTACGTTGTGGGTGATAAACCTCTTCAGCGGTCTCGCACCGTAAACAGGATCATACCCCGCCTCAGCAATGAAGCTCAAAGCCTCATCCGAGAAATTCAACGTTATCTGCCTGTCAGCTAATCTCTCCTGAAGACGGGCGACAAGAATCTTCACGATGTCTTTCACCTCATCCATTGTGAGAGGCTTGAACATCACAATATCATCTACCCTGTTGAGGAACTCAGGCCGGAAATTTTCCCGCAATGACTGCATTACCTCACCTCGCACACTCGGAGGAATCGCACCGTCTGTTATGCCGTCAATCAGAAGCTGTGAACCGATATTGCTCGTCATTATGATAACAGTGTTCTTGAAGTCTACTGCATGGCCATGTGAGTCCGTGATTCTGCCATCGTCAAGCACCTGCAACAATATGTTGAACACATCCGGGTGAGCTTTTTCGATTTCGTCAAACAGAACAACGCTATAAGGCCGTCTCCTTACTGCCTCCGTGAGCTGCCCTCCTTCATCATATCCAACATAGCCGGGAGGAGCTACGACAAGCCGCGAGACTGAAGGCTTCTCCATATACTCGCTCATGTCGATACGTATCATGTTGTCCTCAGAGTCGAACAATGCCTCCGCTAATGTCCGTGCAAGCTCAGTTTTCCCGACTCCAGTTGGCCCCAAGAATATGAATGATCCTATAGGGCGTTTAGGGTCTTTGATGCCGCTTCTGGCTCTCAATACAGCATCAGCAACGAGGCTTACGGCTTCGTCCTGACCTATTACGCGCTTGTGGAGTATTTCGTCAAGTTTGAGGAGTTTTTCGCGCTCACCCTCAAGGAGTCGTGTTACGGGGATGCCTGTCCATTTGCTGACTATAGCGGCTATTTCGTCATCTGTAACTTCCTCGCGCAATAATTTCTTCTCATCATTCTTCTGCGAGTCCTGCTTCACTTTTTCTTTTGCGGCTAAAACGTTCTCAAGCTCCCGTAATTTTCCGTAACGTAATTCAGCAGCCCGGCTCAAATCGTAATTACGTTCTGCCTTCTCAATTTCAGCCTTTATGCTCTCAATCTGACTCCGCAAATCCCTTATCCCGGCAATAGCTTTCTTCTCCGTCTCATATTGCGCCCTGAGTGTGTCAGCTTCCTCTTTTGCCTCTTGCAATTCTTTCTGCAACACCTTCAAGCGTTCCTGCGAGGCTTCATCTTCCTCATGTCTGAGTGCTGTCTCTTCTATTTCGAGTTGCATTACCCTTCGTGATGCCGCATCAAGCTCTGAGGGTTGGGAGTCAATTTCCGTGCGAATCATCGCGCAAGCCTCATCAACGAGATCTATTGCCTTATCGGGCAAAAACCTGTTTGTGATGTACCTATTTGACAACACAGCAGCAGCCACTAAAGCATTGTCGCGGATAACGACTCCGTGATGAACCTGCAATTTTTCCCGGATTCCGCGTAGAATCGATATAGTATCCTCGACTGTGGGCTGTTCAACGTCAACAGGCTGGAATCTCCGTGCTAATGCCGCGTCTTTTTCGATGTATTTGCGGTATTCGTCAACTGTTGTAGCTCCTATGCAGTGTAATTCCCCGCGTGCTAGCATGGGCTTTAGCATATTCCCAGCGTCAACAGCACCTTCAGCCGCGCCAGCTCCCACGATTGTATGAAGCTCATCGATAAACAGTATGATTCTTCCATCGCTATTCTTGACCTCATTCAAGACGGCCTTCAAGCGTTCTTCAAATTCGCCGCGATATTTTGCACCCGCAATCAACGAACCCATATCAAGCGCGAATATCGTTCTATCTTTGAGTCCTTCAGGAACGTCCCCGCGCACGATTCTTTGCGCTAATCCTTCAACGACAGCAGTTTTTCCGACACCTGGGTCGCCAATCAAGACAGGATTATTCTTCGTCTTGCGTGAGAGTATGCGGACAACTCTGCGTATTTCGTCGTCGCGTCCTATTACGGGGTCAAGTTTGTTGTTCCTTGCTGCCTGCACTAAATCACGGCCGTATTTTTCGAGAGCCTCATATGTTGCTTCAGGGTCTGCACTCTGGACTCTCTGTGAACCTCTGACGGCGTTTAATGTCTTGAGGAATCCCTCTTCCGTTATGCCGAATGACGATAATATTTTTCCGCAAGGGGAGCTGCTTCCTTCATCGAGCATGGCCAACAGCAAATGTTCCACTGATACATACTCATCTTTGAGGGATTTTGCTCTTTCTTCCGCGCTGTTTAGGACGCGTTCAAGTCTCTGCGTGATGTAAATTTTCCCCTGCTCTGTGCCTGAACCCGTAACTCGTGGCAATTTCGACAGCTCATTTTCCGCAGTTTTTGCGATTGCGTTCGTGTCAGCGTTCATTCTCGCAAGCAACTGGGGTATGAGGCCATCAGAATCTTTCAGGAGGGAGGCGAGAAGGTGTATGTCATCAACCTGCTGATGATTGTATTCTGAGGCAAGAGCCTGCGCTGAGGCTAATGCTTCCTGACTTTTTCGCGTTAATTTGTTCATGTCCATCATAATCACTCCTTTAACCAAAGCTGACTAATTATAGCTGAGAAATTCACGAATGCAAGAATCTGGCGTGGATAATGAATTTTGACTCGGAAATTTGAAAGTGATAATATTTTTCAATCCTAAGTCAGGCAAAATTGGTGGCTAAAATTGTCAAGTCAAGTCAAGTCAAGTCAACTTATTGTCTTCTCTCACATCTGATAGAACATAATTCCCAAAAAGAACGCCCTCCATAAATTGAACTGTGAAAAAAGCGCAATGAATCGCCGGAAGCGTATGCTTTCGGTTGGGACAATGTGAACTTTCACAGGAGGAAATGAAATCATGAGAAAGATATTATGCGCTATTCTGCTCGTGTGTGCTGTAGTTTCGTGCGCATGGGCTGATGTCGCTATAAACGAGGAAAACTTCCCCGATGAGAATTTCAGGGCGTTTATGTATGCCGTAGACAAAAACTCGGAAGGCGAAGAGGGATACGGCATATTGAGTGATGCCGAGCTTGCAGCTATAACACGCATGGGAGTCTATGAAGAAAATATAGAGTCCCTGAAGGGCATTGAGTATTTCACGAATCTGGTGTACCTTGACTGCGCCAATAACCCAATCTCAGAGTTGAATCTGAACGCAAACACTGCACTTACCTATTTGGACTGTTCATACAACAACCTCACGAGCCTCGACATATCCGCACACACAGCACTGAAACTACTAGACTGTCGTAACAATAGGCTATCGGTTCTGAACATCAGCACTAACACAGCACTTGAAGAGCTTTATTGCCAGGGTAACAGCATCACGGCTCTTAATACATCAACGAATGAGGCACTTAAAGTGTTGGTATGTCGGGAAAACCCTATAACGGAGCTTGATTTGACCGCTAACACAGCACTGATCAGCTTCGATTGCCAGTCTACAGATATTGTAACCATTGACGTAAGCAAGAACACAGCTTTAGAGACTCTATACGCCAAGAACACGGGACTTACAGCTATAGACTTGACGAACAATCTAGCACTGAGACGAATCAACTTCGAGTATTGCCAGCTCACAGATATAGACCTCAGCAAGAATACAGCACTCCAGCACATAGCACTCACACATAATCAGCTCGCAGAATTGGACCTCAGCAACAATATATCAGTGGAAGAACTTTATTGCGGGGATAATGATATTGAGGAGCTTGACCTGAGAAATCATACGGCATTGAGATATGTCAGCTGTGAGGGTAATCAGCTCAGCAAACTGGATGTAAGCGGATGCTCAGAGCTTCAAATACTATTCTGCTGGGGAAATCTGATTACTGAACTTGATTTGAGCGGTAACCCAAAGCTGTTCATGCTCAGATGCGAATCAAACCAGCTCACAACCTTGAATTTGAGTCAGAATATCTCGCTTGACACGGCCTATGAACAATACCTTCAAGACAACCAGCTTTACTTGAGCATAGGACTTCAGAGAATACCGAGCATTGATATAACGTTTCAGGAAGGAAGCTATGAGTATCCTTACGCACTTGACCTGAAAAAATATATGACTGCCTCAGATATTACCAATGTCATAACCTCAAGTATAAGGGCTGTTGATGAGGACAATGAAGAAATAGGCACATCATATTCCGCAAACGGCGTTATTGAGTTTGAGACATCTCCGGCACGTGTAGCCTACAGATACATGACAGGCTTCAATGATCTCAGCATGGACGTGAAAATAGGCGATGTGAACTACCTCACTGTTGCGCTGAACGGTCATATATACCGTCTTTTCACGAAGCGTTATACATGGCCTGACGCAAAAGGATACTGCGAATCAGTTGGCGGTCATCTTATTACGATTACAAGTGATGATGAGTTTATCTTGGCATCTGAGCTTATAGCCAAGGCCGTAAAAGAAGGCGATGTCATTTATCAGGGAGAGGCTACAGCATGGACTGGCGGTGTACTTTCAGGCGATTCATGGCAGTGGGTAACTGATGAGGATTTTACCCTCCAAATTCATTGGCTCGGAGAAAAGGCTGCTTATCTTGAACAGGCAGTAATCATCAGTGGAGACACTATTTATGACGTAAATTTTGACGGCCTGAGTAGACGCTACTTAACGAACTTCATATGCGAATGGGAGCCTACTGACATCGAAACTGCCCCCGTCAACCCTGAGTATGAAGAGTGGCGCGAAAACCCACAGAAATATTTTGAGGGATATGAACAATACGGTGTAATACCTTCCCCGCTTGACCTCTCACACATTACAAACGTTGGGGCAAGAGATGTTACTGCGTCTATCCCTGCAAGTTTTGACCCAAGAGGCTCAGAGTTTTTCCCAGATGTCGAGGAACAGGCTCCTTACGGGACTTGCTGGTCTTTCGCGTCAACTGGTGCGCTTGAGATAAACTATGTCAAGCAATTCGGCAAGGTTGCCCCAAACGTATCCCCACTTCATCAAGCATGGTTCGTGTACAAAGATCCGCGATCTGCTTATAGAGTAGAACTCTCCGAGTCGCAACTGGCCAATCTTAAGCCGGGAGACAATCCAGTGTTTGACTTGGGCGGAAATAATCTGAGGGCTATATTCTTCCTGTCAAGCATGGGAGTCGCCTATGAGAATGATATGCCTTATCCTACAGGCTTGAACGTCAACACAGACTCATGGACTCCAACCACAAAATACAAATACCCGGAGAATTACCCTCACCCGTTAATGCTCAGAGAAGGTTACTTTCTGGGAGGTATTACAGCGGCAAAAAGGAAAGAGGTAAAATCCCTCATTCTTGAACATGGCTCAGTGGCGGCGGCCTTCCTCATGGGGGGAAGTGAAGGTGTAACCTTTAAAGTTGTTGAAGGTTATGGCAACTCTTCGTATTCTTACTACATGCCAAATACGAATGACAAAGCAAATCACATGATACAGCTTGTGGGTTGGGACGATGATTATCCTACCAGCAATTTCGCGACAAAGCCAAACTCAAAAGGTGCATGGCTAGTCAAAAACTCACACGGAACTAGAGTTAGCAAGGACGGCTATTTATGGATTTCCTACGAGCAACCCATGCTTGTTTCTGCTGTGTACATAACCGCTGAAAACTCATCGGGCAAAGTTTACGGACGTGGCGCAACAGCATCGATATATTACTTACCATCATACAGCTGGTCGGCTAATATGTTTCATTCAACAGGAAAAGACGTGATTAGAGAGGTTGCGTTCTACACGTTTGACTATGATGTGCCGTATGAAATTTACATCAGCAAACATGGCACAACCAAGCCAGCAAACCCCGGCTCCCCCGGCACTAAACCAGTGGCTTCAGGCAAAATGGAATACGCTGGATACCACACTGTCCCGCTTGACAATGCCGTAAGCGTGAGTGCAGGAGAATATTTCTCTGTCATATTGAAGCTGGAAAAAGGGTCAGGAGAAGACAAAGCACTTACATTAATTGAATTGAGCGAAACAAATGGTGCTTCCGAAATGCAGACAGCTGGAAGAAGCTATTTCTGCAAGACAACCCCTTCGTCAAACAGCTGGAAAGAGATGGCAGATGATGACGGGTACTACGGCGCAAGCATAAGAGCTTTCACGACTACAATCGGAACAGCAGTGATTACCACAACCAAGCCTTCAATCACAACAAATAGCCTCGCGGATGGCACTGTAGGTAGGCAATATTCACAGACTCTCAGGGCAACAGGCACAACCCCAATAACTTGGAGCGCAGAAGGACTCCCAGCTGGGTTATCGGTTGAAGGAAGCGCGATTACAGGTAAACCTTCAACGGCTGGAACATTTAACGTTAATATCATTGCGCAGAATAGCTCTGGTAGCGATGAAAAGACTCTTCAGCTTGTCATAAAGTCCAACGGCAGTACAACGGTCGTTAAGCCATTAATCACAACGAGCCGCCTTGCTTCCGGGACTGTTGGTAGCCAATATTCACAGGCTCTTAGTGCGGTCAGCGTAACCACAGTAACATGGAGCGCAGAAGGACTCCCTAATGGATTGTCGGTTAATGGTAGCTCGATTACTGGCACTCCACAAACAGCCGGGACATTCAGAGTTGCGATAACCGCGAAAAATAGCATAGGTTCAAACAGCAAAACCCTTCAGCTTGTGATAGCCTCATCGGGTAGCGGTGATATTGGCTCAAGCGGTGGCGGTGGCGGTTGCTCATCATCAGCCACAATTCTCACAGCGGCAATCATTCTTAAATTCGCTCTCACGAAGAAGAAATAGCCTCACACATTCACGAATCCTCCGGCACAATCAGCCGGGGGATTTTTTTTTGCCCTGCTACAATCTTCCATATCACACACTCAGGGGGAATATATTTTGCGCCGCTACGAACTCAACATGACCAGCGGAAAAATCTGGCCTGTATTGCTTGCTTTCACATGGCCGCTTCTATTGGAGAATCTCTTGCAGCTACTCTACTACACAGCAGACAGCGTTATTGTCGGGCAGTATGTCGGAATGTCAGCCCTTGCCGCCGTAAGCGCAACGACCCACATTTGCGGAATGCTCGTGAGATTCTTCAACGGCACAGCAACAGGTGCGGGAGTCGTCATAAGCCGCTCATTTGGCGCGAATGACCGCGAGAAGCTCCGTGAGGCCGTAACCACAACCATAATATTGACCCTCCTAGCCTGCGTCATTCTCACGTTCACGGGCGTAATGTCATCGCGATTTCTCCTCACCAGAATGTCAACTCCTCCTGACGTTATCGAAGAAGCAAATACCTACCTCACAATATATTTTGGGGGGATTTCGGGCTTATTGTTCTACAACATTGGCGGGGCAATACTGCGGGCAATGGGCGACACAAAACGGCCTCTGTTCTTCCTGATTGTGTGCAGCGTCCTCAACATCGTTCTGGATTTGGCGTTCGTCAACATATTTCACTGGGGCATAGCAGGAGTCGCAATCGCAACTATAACGGCTCAAGCATTATCGGCAGTTCTGGTTATGCGCTCAGCCGTGAAAAGTTCGGGGGCATTGAGAGATTTCCGAATGAACATGAAAATTGCGGGGGAAATTCTGAGAATCGGTTTGCCTTTCGGGATTCAAATGGCTGTCGTTGCGTTCTCGAATGTCTTTGTGCAGGGGTATATCAACGTTTTCGGCACGGCGTGTATTGCGGGCTGGGGAGTGTATGTGAAGCTCGATCAATATATGATGCTGCCGATTCAAAGCATGGGGCAAGCTGTAACGGTCTTCACAGGGCAGAATCTCGGCGCGGGTAAACATGGCCGGGCTGTTTCTGGAACGTGGACGGCTCTGGCCATGATGATTGGGATAACGTCATTCATTGCTCTGTTCTTGTGCGTCAATGCCCCGTTCATGTCGTCATTCTTCAGCCCTGACTCAGGAGTCATTGAATACGGCTCAATGTTCATTCGCATGTGTACTCCTGTAGCTGTGATTTGCTGCTTCAACAACATACTTGCAGGGTATTTGCGTGGTGATGGCAACTCAAGAATGCCTATGATAATCACTCTATGCTCACACGTGTTTTTCCGGCAAATATATTTGTTCGTGATGACGAGGATTATTCCGGGTAATGTGTATGTCGTGGGATTCGGTTATCCGGCTGGATGGATATTATGTGCTGTGAGCATGACAGCGTACTATTTCATGTGGCAGAAGAAACGCACCTTAATGTGAGTCAAGGAGGCTTGAGAGTCTGAGGCGTTTTGACTTAGGGTTGCGGAGGAAATTTTGCAGCATGGCTTCAAGTATATGCGTGTTCATATCGTTAATGTATGATGATGAGGCTGAATATTCACCCGCTTCAATGATGAACATTCCGTTATTGCTGTATGTGATTATGTGATCTCGCCATGTGAAAAATTGAACGTCAGAAGAAAACCAGCCGGATTTTTTCAGGTATACCCCATTATCCTTAATTTTTATGCCACCGAAAAACAATAATTCTCCGGCCTGAAGCTGTTTGAGTATTCCAGCTGAAATTGAGCCTGCTAAAGCTCGCCATAGACGCGGGACAATCTCATTGTGTTTTTTCTCGTTTGGCGCAAGATTCACTGTGATGTACGGTGTCTGAAGCGTTATCTTGTAATCCGTGCGCATATACATTCCGTTGACGTATTTCCTTATTCCGCCCCATTTCATTCCGTATACTTCATCAAGAGGAGTATTAACGCCTTTCCATGATATTCCGTCAGACGATATTCTGAATTTGTCCTTGAATATCAGCCCGAACTCCGTCTCATAATATATGCTGGATTTGTAGTCTTCATATTCCCTTTCTGCCTGTATTTTTTCGCGTTCAAGTTTTTCAAGCTCCCTTATGTCATTATTCGCCATATCTGAGAGCCTCGCGGAAATATCAGCTACAGATTCTTTTAGCATGAGAATCAGTTTCAGGGCTTCTCTTGTCTTGTGGTGTTCATTATGGAGTTTCACGGCTTTTTCTCGGACGGCATAAAAAATTTCTTCCGCTTGATTCCGCAAGTTTGTGTTCTCAATGCCTATAGCTTTTGCGGATATAATCAGCGGACGCGCTAATTTCCTCCATTCCCTGAGAGTGAGTGAGAGTTTCACGTCAGAGGCCGTATCAATGATTATCCCTGCAAGTTCTTCAAGTTGTGGCAGAATTTTCAGCTCATAGGACGAAAGAATATCCCCCCAGCAAAAATGATTTTCCATCACCCTCTGAGTATTTCGATGCTAACCTTACTGCAAGCCCTGAGTATTCATTCTGTGTGAGAGCCGACAATTTTCCGTCAATCATTCCGAGAATATCAGCCCTATAATCATTCAGCTCACGCACAACATCATTTTCATTTGCCTGCGGAAATCCGGCAATAAGCCTGTCATTGTTGATTACCGCGCAAACTCCCTCAGTACTTACGGCATCAAAGCACCTACATATCAGGAGTATGTCTTCTTTAATCGCTGAGGCATCACGAAATTTTCGGAAGCTGAACACTGACACCGCTAAATTCAGCAGAGCCAAGCTTCTGACCCCTGAAGAATTTATCCTGCCAGGATTTTTTCCTGCTTCAAGCCTGTGGAAATACTCTATGATTCCACGGATATATTCATTATCCATTCCGGGAAACCAGCGAATCTCAGCCGTAAGTCTCCTCCCGGGAATCGTCAGTACATTTTGTGCTTCCCTAACGGATTCAGAATCGCCAAGAAATGATTTTTCCTCTGCTGCCTCTGATATGCGCCTCCTGTTATCCCTCGATGAAACTCCCAAAACGCAAAAAGGATTCTCAAGGATATTCATTTTCACGTTATGCCCTGATTATGTTCACGCTTAAACGTTGGTCATCTGATGATACATTCTTCATGATTCCGATAAGCTCAGAGATTATTCCCCGAAGGCCGTCAATATCTCCGCGCTCAATGCACATCAGCCCACGTGATTTAAGCTCCTCAAATTGTGCCTTGTCGCTGTAATCATTGGGACGCTGTATTTTGTCCATGAAGTAATCTGTGATGAACCAATCTTGCCGGAAAAGTATTGCGGAGATTTTGCCCCATAATTCACGGAGATAACGTTCAAATCCCGGGTCATTAACGAACCTTTGCGCCGTCCTCGAAAGATTCCTGAATGAAGCTCTTTCAGACTCTGTTGCGTGTGCTTCTGCATTGCTGGTGAAAAATTCTATGCATTCGTCTAAATCTGACTGATTCATTTCCCTGCAATGATCTCTGCGTATGTCGGACAAAAGTTTTCTGGCTTCGTAAAGTTCGTTGCTGGCCTCTTGGATTTCTTCATTGTCAGGCGGGATTGAGCTGTCAATATTCGCTGCCGTCTCTGCTTTTTGCCGCGCAACGTCAAGCCGCGCATCATCAATTCTCTCTGATATAGCATCAATTCGTTCCAATAACGCAATACCATCACCAACGATTTTTTCCGTGTCATTCAAATCGAGTCCCGCATCATCATGGAAGTAGAAATTTTCGCACGCAAAATCTCTGCCGAGACATGGAACAGAAGCCAGCATAGTGAGCGCACCTCCGTCTTATATTTCGTACTCGCATACAATCTCGCTACCTGCCGGAATCATTTCGCCTGTTTCCAAATCACTACCCGAAATTTTGTACACTCCTATGAATCTGTTGTCGTCATATGGAGTCTCTATTTCACCTTCCCAAAGTTTGAAATTGAGAGATGAGTCCGGCCTCGCCCGGAGAGTCTGAGCTGCCTTGAATGTTAATGTGCCTTTTTTGGGGAGTGATTCATCTTTCCTGACTAGGTACACAAGTTTTTCCGAGCCTCCCAATTTATCGAGTGCTGTTACTGCTATTGAATGCGACGCGGGAATCGATTCAACAGACGCAAGAGTCTTTGTGATTGTGATTCTTTGTTCTGAGATTGGTATTTGCCTTCCGAGTTTGTCATACACCACTACCCTGAAGGAGTTATCGCCGTTTTTAGCAAGGGGGATTTCTGTCTGCATCCCGTCATGAAGAGGAAGCCTTCCTGATGTCCAGCCCGTGTCGGTGCTTATGATCTCGAACATTAATTCAGCAGATATTGTGAGGCGACATGCAACGCGGGCTTTTATCCCTGCAACCCTAGACTCATACTTGAATGACAGTGCCGTCCCTATATTGATGTCAGATTTGCGGGGCTTGCGGTCATGATTCGCGCTTGACCAGTCAACAGACTCCGCGAATATGCTTGCACCTTCTGCTACTGCCGTCATAGGATTAACCCCGGTATCGGTCCTCACTGCCAATTCAGACGAAACTTTTTCGCGCAAATAGCCGTATTGAGTCGGACCTCCAACAAATACGAGGCGTTCAATGTCGCTCGCGTTAAGCCCGGCTCTTTTCATGGCCGACCGTGAAATCTCTATAGTTTCATTCAAAAGGTCATCAATAAGAGGGTCAAGCGAGTCCCGTGAAAATGGAATATCGAGGTAAATATCTTTTCCGTTGAGGTCATTGCAGGAAATATCATCAGATTGAATTATTGCTTCTTGTGATGGAGTTTTCTGTGAGAGTTCAATTTTCGCCTGTTCAATCGCAAAAAGAGTCATACGTCGTAGCTTGCGATATTTCTCATCAGCGAGGAAATTATCAGGGAGCGCAAAATTTTTCCTGAGCCACGGTACTACTATGCTATCAAAGATTCTTCTATCCCAATCCCGTCCCCCGCACATTTCTTTTCCCTCTTGCGCTAGGAGATTCACTTTTCCGCCAATGCTCTCAGCTATGGATACGTCAAACGTTCCTCCGCCCAAATCGTAAACCACAAATACGCCGTCAGAATTTCTCCCGGCAGATTTCATCACGCTCATCACTGCTGCTACAGGCTCTTGCATTAGGGCTGTTTTCCCGATTCCGGCCATGTGCGCGGCTTTAAGGGTAGCTTCCTTCTTCACTTGGTTGAACGCTGCCGGGACAGTGATAACTGCTGCTGTTTGGGAGTCATTGCGGATCTCTTCAGCTAGATAACCATAAAGCACTCTGAGTATTTCCGCGCTACATTCTTCAGGCGACAAAAGGACTCCGGCATCTTTGAAGCTAAACATGTTGCTTGTCCCCATGTAACGCTTGAAGAGTACTGCTACGTTTTCTTCATCGACTGAAGCACGGCTGTATGCCCGGTAGCCATAATAGCGATTCCCCCGCCTGCCTATGTATATTGCTGATGGCGTAACATCATTCTGTTCAGGACTCTTCCATATGCGTGGAGAATTTACCCCGTCATAAGAACATATGACGCTGTTTGTTGTGCCTAAGTCAATTCCGATGTAGTTCATCATTCTTCAGCCCTTTCAAGAATCACAGTCCCTGTTTTAATCACAGTATCACCGCTCATAATTACCGGCTCAATCATATTCACTACACGAAGCGAGTCTCCTACGTCAAAATCCTCAATGTTAATTGGCGTAACAGCCATGCCAATATCATATTCAGTGCATGGAGCTATCTCGACAATCTTAAGTCCCATATTGCCACAAATCTCTTCAAGCCTCCTGCAAAACCATGAGCAACGCCCGCTGAAACGAGCGGAATCTTCATCATTCAGCTTAGGCAGAATATCTCGGCAAGCCCTAGAGAAACGCCACGCCTCACAGACAAGACTAACAATATCATTATCCATGTGTAAATACTTTCTTCGTCAAAAATTGGGATTATTGAGATTATAGCACGGCAGGAATTTTCGCCGTTAAAGTGTGTTATCATTCAGCCAATCCCAAAAATGAAAGAGGCTCAAACATAATGGCAGTATATGACGACTTCACGAAGCTCGACATTAGAGCCGGAACAATCATCAAGGCCGAGTCATTCCCAAAAGCCCGCAAGCCCGCCTACAAGCTCACGATTGATTTCGGCTCTGACATAGGCATAAAGCGTTCAAGCGCACAAATTACGGACAACTACACGCCGGAGAGTCTGGTCGGCAAGAAGATTCTCGGTGTGGTGAATTTCCCGCCAAGACAAATCGCTGACTTCATTAGCGAAGTGTTAGTGTTAGGCACTGACAGTGAGGACGGAATCATTCTCGCTGTTCC
The DNA here is from genome assembly GCA_017448685.1 of Synergistaceae bacterium. Lineage (GTDB taxonomy): Bacteria > Synergistota > Synergistia > Synergistales > Aminobacteriaceae > JAFUXM01. The sequence goes on along the minus strand of JAFSKY010000131.1, from coordinate 12,764 downwards.
TGACATGGCCGGGAAAGTTTCAAACGGTGATAAGCTGTGCTGAATCATGGAAGATATTAGACTAGAATTGCTGACGGATGAGATTGTGAGTTACCGCTACTACCCTGAAGGTGGCGAGGAATACGGTATTGTGTCATTGAACCGCAAAACGAATGAGGTTGTTCATGACAAGGCTTATCCTAATGTTTCAGGCATGTACAAAAGGCAGGCCGTGTACCGCATGAGGAGATATAACGAGGCTGGAGAATTTCCCGAAAAGGCTACGGTTATATGGTACTAGCTGAACTCAATAACGGCATAAACTCTGCTGACTTGTTGCCATAAATCAAGGTTGAACACGCTATAATTCCCCCATCACACCACACACAAAGGAGAAATCACATCATGTTAGGCGAATTTGTGTACAGCAACCCTACACGCCTGCACTTTGGGAGGAAAGCTCTTGACGGCCTCGCGCAGGAACTTAGGAATTACGGCAAGAACATTCTGCTTGTTTACGGCGGAGGCAGCATCAAGAAGAGCGGCATCTATGACTCAATCGTTGCAATCCTCAAAGCTGAGGGCAAAAACATAACCGAGCTTCCCGGCGTAATGTCGAATCCCACATCCGAAAAACTCATCGAAGGCGCAAAACTTGCCCGCGAAAACAACATTGACCTGATACTAGCTGTCGGCGGCGGATCAGTCTGCGATTACTCGAAGGCCGTATCAGTCTCAGCATATTATGACGGCGATCCATGGGACAAATATTTTCTCAGAATGGAAGAGCCTGAATGCAAAATTATCCCTGTTGGCTGTGTCTTGACGATGGTCGGAACAGGCTCAGAGATGAACGGCGGAAGCGTCATCACTAACCACGCTCAGAAGCTCAAAATCGGCCATGTCTTTGGCGATAACGTTTACCCGAAATTCTCAATACTCAATCCCGAATACACATTCACCGTTCCACAGTACCAGATGGTTGCGGGATGCTTCGATATTATGTGCCACATCCTAGAGCAATATCTCTCAGGCACTGACGACAACACAAGCGATTACATTTCCGAAGGCCTCATGAAGTCCCTTGTGGCAAGCTCAAGAATCGCCGTCAAGAATCCCACAGATTACGAGGCAAGAAGCAATATCATGTGGACAGCAACATGGGCATTGAACACGCTCATAGCTAAGGGGAAGACAACAGATTGGGAAGTTCACATGATAGGGCAGGCAGTCGGAGCTTACACCAACGCCACGCACGGAATGACGCTCTCAGCCGTAACGCTCGCATATTACCGCCATATACTGAATGACGGCCTCAAGAGATTCGCACGTTTTGCCGTCAATGTATGGGGCGTGAATCCTGAAGGCAAATCGGACATGGAGCTTGCTGAAGCTGGATTGAAGGCGTTAGAGTCATGGATGAGGGAAATCGGAGTCGTTATGAGCCTCAAAGAATTAGGCGTTACCCCTGAAATGTATGAAGGAATCGCAAGCGCAACATTCCTTCTTGAGGGCGGGTATAGGAAGCTCACTCATGAGGAAGTAATCGAGATTCTGAAGGAGAGCATGTAGCGATGAGCAATATACTTGTGGCGTATTTCTCCGCATCAGGCGTAACGGCTGGAGTCGCGAAAAAACTCGCCGAAGCAACTGGGGCTGACATATACGAAATCAAGCCGACTGTGCCATACACATCAGCCGACCTCAATTGGAGCAATTCCGCTTCACGTTCAAGCGTTGAGATGAAAGACAAATCATCGCGCCCGGCAATCGCGGACAAAAACGCGGACATTTCCGGGCATGACGTGATATTTCTGGGCTTCCCGATTTGGTGGTATGTCGCTCCAACAATCATAAACACCTTCCTTGAGGCATATGATTTCAGCGGGAAAAAGGTAATACTTTTCGCCACGTCAGGCGGTTCAGGATTCGGAGGTGCTGTTGACGGCCTCAAAGCGAGTGCACCGAAAGCTGACATACGCGAGGGGAAAGTGTTTCGTCCGGGCGTTTCAGTGAATGACCTCAAGAAGTGGGCTGAAGGGTTGAAGGTTTAAGCGCGGAAAAATCATTGTCCCTCCTGCGTAAAGGCGGGGGGGATATTTTTTTGTGTTATGATAACCGCAATTTTCCCGGAAGGAGACATTGCCATGAAGAAAATATTTTGCGCCCTTCTCATTGCCGCAACTGTAGCCACACTCGCATATGCCAATGTGATTATGACGGCGAGAGTCGGATTCTTGACGAGGCTCAACACAACTGAGGAAGAGTTTTCGCGAATAATCCAAGACTCCACGAGGGTAACGGGCTGGAATCTACTCTCAAACCGTCATGAGCTTTACGGCGTTAAGTTCTATGACTCACTCACGGCCATGCTTATGGCTATGGACAAACGAGAGATTGACGAAATCGCGCTACCTGAGATTGTCGCCGAATATATCACCGCAGAAAATCCAGAGTACGAGATCTGTTGCATGTCCCAGATGAGAGAGCCTATGAGCCTTTCATTTGGCTTCAGGAAAGACAGCCCCGCCCTTGCAGAGAATTTCAGCCGCGTGATAAATGAGCTTCAAGATGACTGGACGCTTCCAGAATTGCAGGGGATATACATCTACAGCCGCGAGAATCCCAAGCCTGTTGAGTTCGCGAAATATGACGGAGCTGACACGGTGAAGGTTGCTGTTACTGGTGATATGCCGCCTGTTGATTATGTCAGCACTGACGGACGCGCTTCAGGGTTTAACGTGGCGTTGCTTGCTGAAATCGGGAGAAGGCTCAAGGTGAATATTGAGCTTGTTGGCATTGATGCAGGAGCGAGGAATACGGCTTTGATGTCAGGGCGAGTTGATGCGGTGTTCTGGTATGAGACTGCGAGAAATGGTGCGTGGGATCTTGATGCGCCTGAAGGTGTCATACTCTCAGAGCCTTATTTCAGCTGGAACAGGTTTATGCACATCAGGAAGAAATAGCCTTAATGACAATATACAGTCCCTCCTGCGTGAATGCGGGGGGATTTTTTTTTGTACGTTGCCGGGCTTGCAGCATCATAAAGGCTAGGCGTTGAGTTGAGGCTTGGTGCATGGGACTTTGAGCAGGAGACGAGACATGACAGGCCGTATTATCTCAGACAATTTCCCGGAATCACGGAGCATGACGCATCATTTGATGAAATATTCAGGATTTCCCCAAGCACAGCCGTAATAAATATACATGGCATTAATTTACCTCGCCCACTCAGAAGCATAACGCGCAAAATGATAAAGCTGTATTTTCGCAACAGGGATAGAATTTACGAGCCTTCATATTTTTCATATTCCCCTGAGTTTCTTGACATTGAGGACAATACTTTTATCGATGGTTATTGGGAGTCGGAAAAAATTTTCGCCGATGTTGCCGGGACTGTGCGCAAGAAATTACGTTTTCCGCCTGAATACTTCAACTCTGACATGGCCGGGAGAATATCGTCATGCAATTCTGTAGCCATCCACATACGCAGGGGCGACAAATCAGCGCAGGATAAAGATGGCTCAATTACGGCGCATTACCTGAAGGCAGCAACGGAGAAAATATCATCCCTCATGGAAAATCCTGTGTTTTTCGTGTTCAGCGATGATATAGAGTGGTGCAGGGAGAACCTCACGAAGATTCATGGTGCGGAATATATTTTTGTTGAGGGCAATACTCCTCCGCGTGATATGGCTTTGATGACGATATGCAAGCACGTAATTGTAGGCACTTCATCATTCAGCTGGTGGGGTGCGTGGCTCAATGCGAATCCAGCGAAAATCATAATCGCCCCTGACATGAATTTATGGTATACACGGATGGGCGAGCCTTATTCACAGCCTGAAGACAGAAAATATCTCATCCCTGAAAGCTGGATAAAAATATCCTGACGCATACAAAAAGCCCCCGGAATTTTCCCCCGGAGGCTTCATCTTTCTCCCTTCATTGTTTGCTCTCATCCCCCGTTACGCTCATGACTTTTTCCCCTTCGCATACACAAACCAGTACACCAACCCCACAAGCCCCGCTCCACCCATGATATTCCCAAAAGTTACGGGCAGAAGATTCCTCGTGAACATGGCGCAATAATCCAGTGCGTCAATACTTGGCTGACTCGCTCCAAGCTCTATAGCCTTCATGACGTATGACGGGTTCCCCTTCGCGATTATCCCTGCCGCAATGTAGTACATATTCGCTACTGAATGCTCGAACCCTGACGCGACAAAAAGCCATATCGGGAAGAACACACACACTGCCTTGCTGATTCCGTCTTTAGCCCCCGTTGATGACCACACAGCCAGACATACAAGCCAGTTGCAGAGAACGCCAAGCACGACAGCTTTCACGAATGGGAGAGAGATTTTCCCGGTAGCCGTCTTTATGGTGAAGCCTCCGAGCGTCCCCCCGCTGTAATCCCATTGCCCCGACCATGAAACCAGATATGCCACAAGCACACCTCCAACGAGATTCCCAGCGTACACGACAAGCCATGACCGCAACAACTGAATAGGCGTAATCTTCCTTTCAGCAAGCGCAAGAATCATGAGATTGTTCCCCGTGAAAAGTTCTGCTCCAGCTGTGATGACGAGAAGCAATCCCGCCGGGAATATCAATCCGCTGATGAGCTTGGCGGTGCTGATGTCGGCTGTTGTGTGGGCGGCCATGTTCGCGGCCTCTGCTCCGAAAGCTATGAACGCCCCCGCGAGTATACCGAGCATGAATTGAGCCGAGATTGTCATGTTGGCTTTCCTTATGCCAGCGCTTATTGTTGCATCTGCTATTTCTGATGGTGAGAGAAAATTGTTGTTCATGAAGCACTAATGCCCCCCTCAAAATTTATCTTGGAGGGATTATATCAGCGTGTATGTTGGGTATGTCTCATTATGCATAACAAAGAACAGGGCAAGTTTACCGTACGCGTTTACGTCATGGCGCAATCATAACGGCGCATCCATCATTCACAGAAAAGCAAAACACCCCTAAGCTGACCGCCACAATCAATATACTTTGAGTCGGCAAAGGAGGTGTCTAACGTGTCAAAGTCAATGTCATCAGCGAGAATTGAGCGGCTTAACCTGTTGCTGAAAACCATCCAGGACAGGCAGTATATATCCCGCGAAGAACTCACAGCTGAATGCAAATACACATCATCGAGGACTCTTGAGAGCGATCTGCGATTTCTGCGAGGCTCTTTCGGAGTGAAGATACGTTACAGCCGAAGCAAATCGGGATATGTCTTCGAGGATGGCGGAAAATATATTCTCGGCGGAGCAAAACACGCTTAAGGTGTCGTTATGCTTGTCTATAATTTGTGGCATTCCAAGATGAAAGGACGCGAAAATTTTGGGCATTCTTGATTTTCTCGTGGGCATTATGGGAGCAGGCAAAGCACCATTATCCGAGGCGATAAAGTCCGCGCCAAACGCAATGGGCTGCTACAGGATATTTTACGGAGGAAGTCTCGTTTATGTCGGAAAAGCTGAGGACGGAATCCGCAAACGCTTCGTGCAATACTGGAACGGAACAACAACGCATTACCCATCAGGCCGGAAGATTCACGAGAACAGAGACAATATCACGGTGTCATGGCAAGTGCTGAAGAGCCGTGAGCAGTGCCGCGAAGTTGAGCGGAGATGGATTGAGAGTTGCGAGCCTGAATGGAACGCGCAAAAAGGTTGGGGAGGCTAGAACAATGAGCAACGAAATACGCAGCGTTGATGACATTGACCCGAAATACGCCCGGAATTACTCTGAGGACTCATTCTGGGACAAGGTGAAAAGCGTCCTCAAAAGCGCAGGGTTGCCACTAATCTACAAGGCGTTACAGCTGTTCTACGTCATGCAGCGTCCTGACTGCCCCATGGGGATAAAGGCCGGAATCGTTGCGGCATTGGGCTATTTCATCTCGCCAATCGACATAATTCCCGACTTCATTCCCGTATTGGGCTTCACGGATGATTTGATGGCTGTGGGAGCGGCTCTTGTGCTTGCGCAAATGTATGTTGACGAGGGCGTGAAGCGTCAGGCAAGGGCGAAGATTGATGACATATTCGGGGCTGGAACGTCAAGGGAGCTGGATTGATGGTAGTGCTTGACATGTTCGATATTCACATTCCTACACATTTGCCCGCAAGGGTACGGAGGATTTTGCGTAGGGATTTGGGAGAGGCTCTGAGGATTGCGACGAAATACAAAGCTGGTACATGGGGCATGGAGGTTCTCAGGGAATGCGGGTATATCAGCGAATGGGGAAGCAGTGATTTCTACAGCATAGTGGAGGGCAGGAAGCAGATATGAGCAAGTATGATGATGTACTAGGTGCGCTTGGGTCAAGCTCAGCGTTAGGTGAGGCGTTACGTGCGATTCTTGACCGCGAGATGCCTAACATACCATTTCCCACAATGGGCGGTCATGTCTTCTGGAACACTATAGCTTCACGTGGAGGCTACAAACTACAGCAAAACATGTTCACCCGCCACGCAAGAATACTTGACAGCGATGATGTGCGTATTGCGTGGGGAGGGATTGACGCTATGACCCGTGTTATGGACAGGATGTTGCATTACATGAGGAGCAACGATGAGAGTCATACGGAAGCCAGGGGCGGCTCAGGCTCTCTTGAGGCTATGGAGCAATTGAAGAGGTTGAAGGAGCTTTTAGACATGAACGCGATAACCCAGCAGGAATTTGACCGCAAGAAGTCCGCATTAATGGAGAGGATTTAGCGCATGGCCGTGAAAGACAGAATGAAAGAGTTTGCGCTCATGGGTCTATCGTTCGTCATGGAGCATATTCACGTTATATTGTCGCTGTCATATCTCGCAACACTATGTTTTCCCGGGAAAAATTCGTGCGACCTGCTGGATAATATTGCGAAATACGGAGAAATGTTCGGGGAATCTTCCACCGCTAATAGCAACACGGGCAAAAAGAAAGATACAGAGCGCAAATAATCATGTTTGAGTGCCAGAAATGCGGAAAATGCTGCACCCTCTTTCACCTTTTCCCGGAAGGCAGCGAACCCCGCTCAACCCTCGACAGCGGCGACGGAACATGCAGATATTTCGACAGGGAGTCAAGGCTCTGCACAATCTACGACTCACGGCCAATAATCTGCAATCACGTCAAGTATTACGACACATATTTAGCTGACAGAATGACGCTAGATGAGTACGAGACATTCATCAAGATATTCTGCGAACGAATAAGGAGGGATGATGTTTGAAAGATTGGGTAAAGATTAATTTCGTGAAGGACAAAAAAGCCGCCAATGACGAAGCAACACATATACGCTCCCTCATAGACAACGGCCTTTACCCTGCGAGATTCACGATGCCACTTACATTGCAGTTTGAGCTTACTTCACATTGCAACGTCCACTGCAAGCACTGCTACAACGTATCAGGCGAGGACAATTCAGCCCCCGACCGAATGACCCCAGAACGCTGGAAGGATTTTGCCCGCTATATCGTGAATCACGGAGGCATATTCCAGTGCGTAATCTCTGGCGGTGAACCGTTATTGCTCGGCGATGATATTTTCGGGATTATGGATATTCTTCATGATGACGGTACTAGCTTCCTCGTAATCTCGAATTGCCTATTGATGACCCGCGATAAGGTCAAGCGATTCACGAAATACCGCTACAAGTGGTTTCAGGTGTCAATTGACGGCGCAACCCCTGAACGTCATGATGAGTTTCGTCAGAGGCAAGGAAGCTGGGATGCGGCAATACGTGCTGTGTTCATGCTGACGAATGCAGGAATCCCGGTAGTGATTGCACACACTGTAACGCCTGATAGCCTTCACGAGGTTGATGACATGTGCAAACTTGCGTATGAGCTTGGAGCGTCCGGGATAATTCTCGGCGAGGTAATGCCAAGCGGACGGAGCTACATGAATCCCGGAATCCTCATGAGCCGTGAACAGCGCAATATACTGAACGAGGCAATCAACGCTAACACGCAGAAATATGCGGGGCGAATGTCGGTGCAGAGAAGCTCAGGGACGAAGATACAGCTTATCCGTAATGCAGGAACGCCCAGCACGGGAGCGATAATCAGGCCAAACGGGGACATAAGGCTTGATTGTGTTGCGCCGTTCGTGATTGGGAATGTGGTTGAGGATGATTTCTTTGACGTGTGGAACGCTAAAGCTCATGATGTGTGGACAAGGCCGGAAGTGTCTGAGTATATTAGCTCGTGGGAAGATGAAGACGAAATTGGGCACGGGCTGAGGAATTATGCTGATGCTGACGTGAGATTGTAGAGAGGAGGAATAACGGACATGAAACACTATGACAGGCCGGAACTTACAGACCCGGCGAACGCGGACAAAATCGTAACAGCTGTTGCGGCTACAGCTATTGGGGCTTTGTTGGGTTTGGCTGCCACGAAAAAGGTCATGGAGATAAACGCGCTCGAAATGAACGTACCCGGGCTTGAAAGCGTGCTTGCGTATGAATAGCCCATATGAGCAGCTGAAGAGCTATATCCCAGTCAAATCGGCGTTAAAGACTCGGCCTGAAGGCGACATGCTGATAATCGCCAACAGGAACGCGGAAATATATTACCTTAACGGGATGGCGCGTGAGATATGGGGAATGCTTGACGGCAAAATAAGCGTTGAGGGGCTTTGCGCGAAAATCCTCAGCGAGTATGATGTGAAGCCCTCAGAAGTTGAAGCGGATATTGTGAGCTTCATACGTGATATGCAATGGAAGAGGCTAATGCGTCTCAAGGAAGGAGAAAAGAGAAATGAAGAAGTATAACGCTCCTGCGATGTCAGGCGGGAATACAGAAAAGGGATTTGCGGCTCCTGCACTCCTCGCGGCTGGTGTTGCGAAGGGGCTTGCATGGGGAGTTTCGGCAGGTGCGGCGGTTTTCGGGGCAAAAAAGGCTTTTGGACATGACCTCGCAATGATGAATATCCCCGCGCTTGAACCCTGCCTCGAATAATGACTCACAACTCATTGCTGCCTCTGCTCCTCAAAGCCGGGGCAGCCCATCACCACAAACGTCCACAATCCCCCCAAAACGGCGACGTTATCCGCGTCAATCGTGGACTCTACTCCCATTACGGAGTCTATGTCGCCCCCTCAAATCACGTCATTCACTACACAGGCGCAACAGGCCCGGACGACTTCAACGGAATCGTTCGCGAAACTACTTTAGCCGAGTTCCTCAACGGCTCAGAGAATTTCAGCGTCTGCAATTTCCCTGAACGCCCTCAAACCGATTCACCCCTATTAGCCCGCAAAAAGGGAGGACTCTTCCAGCTCTGGCAACTCTTCAAGGCATTCAGGCTCAAAGATTATCACCTATATTCCGGCGAAGAAACTGTTAGACGCGCAAGAAGCAAACTCGGTGAAGGAGGCTACAACCTCGCTTTGAACAACTGTGAACATTTCGCGGTCTGGTGCAAGACTGGCGTTAAAGACTCCTCGCAGGTTGATCACATTCTCGACATAATCACATACATGTTGAGCTGAAACAGGCAACGACATGGGACGCGATGTATCTTCCATCAGAATACGGCGGTTGCTGAAACTCCTGACATACCTCCGCAAAAAAGGCGAAAACGGCGCAGAAGTTCCCGACATAATGCATCACTGCGAATATTCCGGCAGGCGAGCATTACAGGATGACATACGCCTTCTCCGTGAGGAATACAGAGCGGAAATCATCTACAAGCGCAGCATTCCGCGTAAATACTGCCTCAAGTATGAAGGTGAGTTGTTGCTGTCATTGAGCCTCAATATTAACGAAATAAGCGCGTTAAGCATAGGGTTAGGGATGGCGAGTCATTTCGTGCCTGACTTCAAGAATCACTGCAAAGAACTGTGGCGCAAAATCGCTGGGGGTTGTGCCTGATGACTTTGTCGCTATGGGTGAATTGCTTGCGGGACTCACGGCAATGGAGCTTCCTGTTGCTGGCATAAAGTCATGGGTATTCGAGACGGTGCTTGAGGCAATACACGAACATGAGGCAGTCGAAATCGATTACATATCCCCCTACAAGGACAGGAAGATGAAAACTCACGTAATATCCCCGTATGATATGTTCTTCAAGGCTCATTCATGGTACATGGCCGCGGGCGAGGCAGGCAAGGAAGACAAAGTGTTAATGTTCAAGTTATCGAGAATAGAGCGGATAATGTTGCTTGACGAAGAGAGATTCATTCCCCCTCCTGAAGATTACAATCCTGCTGTGTTTCGTGAGTCTTCATGGTACGTGAAAGGAGGCCAGCTCAATCACAGCATAAGGCTTGAAGTTCGCGAGCCTATGGCATCAATAGTGAGTGAGACGATAAGGCATCCAACGCAGAGAATTACGCGGATTGATGATGAGACTGTAGAGCTTTATGCGTGTGTTCCAGATTTGGAGGAGGTAGCGAGGTGGATATTGTCATGTTCTCCACATGTGAAAGTGATTGAGCCTGAAGAATTGCGCGTAATGGTTCGAGGGCTTGCGGAAAAAGTTATCGCCCTCAATTATGGCTGAGGTTCATTCCATGATGGGAAATACATTCTTATGTGCGTAACATCCTTCAATCCGTCATCGACCTTCCCAGAAACTTCCGGCAACATCTCCCAATTTCCGCCGTCCCTACGACAAATCACAAGTGGCCTCCTCCCGTAATGACTCCACATATCCGGCAATGAGTCTCCCAATTGCGCACCCGGCACAAACGCATTCTTGAACAGTGGCGGAGTCCCTTCAAGGTCAGGCATTCCCGGCAGTGGCGCGATAATCATCCATTGCGTCAATTTCCACGCGTTGAGCATTTCCGGCGATGTCAGAGCGTGTTTCAGTGACATGATTTGAATCCCGCCTAAAACATCACGCGGGGCTGTGGCAACGTCAATCACTCCAGAATGTGAAGCTCTAATCCTTCCACGAGTCTGATATATGCTTCCTCCGAAACGCCCGACTCCCTTCACAGGACGCACAACACGCGCAATAACCCTCGTTCCTTCTCGGCCATGAACGATTACCCTTCCTCCCGGACGATTCTCAATATCGGCCATGTAATATGGCGTGTCCTCCGGGAGTCCTGTGCGAATGATGAGCGTATCACCCTCAGCAGGAACATCATCAAGCGGGGATTCTACTCCGTCATGCTCAACTGTTACAGGCGACCCCGCCAAAGGTGCATAACCTCCGAATACACCAGTTCCGGCGGGCATGTCCAGCGCGAAGAACGCCCCCTGAGTCGCGGCAGGAGCAACTGTTACTGACGGCACAAGGCTTATGATTCGCCCTCTGTCATTCTCGACACGCAAGAGAATATGTACGGCGTTAACGGCTGTAGCGCAGACGCTTGAAGGGGTGCCCCATTTGCTTGCGGTGTATGCTGGCCAATTAGTTTTTGCGGGAATCATCTTCACCGTTCCGAGTGCGATAACTTCACCTGAAGGCAATTCGGCTGTAACCTGAGAATCTTCCCGGCATGGTATGCGAAGCTCTATGACGTTTTCGGCGTATGATGTTGTTGCGGCGAATATGAATATCAATGTGAGGATTAATCGTTTCATGCGTTATTCTCCTTGCAATTTGTCATTTGCCATCTGCCACTACCCACTATCCACTACCCACTATCCACTACCCACTATCCACTACCCACTATCCACTATCTTTTAGACTCCCGGCAAAGGCGAGAACCAAACCGCCCAAACGTTACAGACAGCGTGATATATTATCCCCGGCATAACAGAGCCGTTTCTGTGTCTCAATGCCGCCATAACCAGCCCAGGGAAAAACGTTGCCAGCCTCAAAGGACTCGGATTCGCGATGAGGTGTATTGAGGCAAATATCATTGTCGCGAGGATTATCCCGGGATATGTTCCGAATTTCCTAACAGTGAGAGTCTGAAGCCATCCCCGGAAGAATGTCTCCTCAATGAACGCCGCCGCAATTCCACCGCCCAAAATATCAAGCGTCCTCCAGAATGAATATGTATGCATCCCGCCTCCCCATGAACGAGGAATCATGAACACTATCACCGTAAGGGGAATCAGCGTTACAACGAGCGCAATTATCACGTCAATTTTTGCTTGCCTCGTAACGTACCATTTCAGGCCGTAAGATTCTTCAGGCTCATTCTTCCATCTGCACCAAGTGTACGGAAAATACAGCATGAATGCCGCGGCAATTAGCCCGATGACATTGGCCAGAATGTAACGCGACATGTCTATAACACTTTCATTGCGTCCTGAATGAACTGGAATGCGTTGTTGATGTATGTCGATATGTGGAAGCGGTTTACGTAAAGGAGTGCTGAGACTTTCCACAGCATTAAGATTACCGGGACAGCAACGATTGTAGCTCCGATTTTGTAGAGGATTTTGCCGGGGATCTTGCCGTATTTCTCTGACAGCTCGCCGACGAGCCAGCCCATTACCATGAAGGCGAATCCTAGAATCCATATTGAGAGGCCAAGCACTACTTGAGTGTTTACGATGCGCAAAATGAATCAGCTCCGTGAAAAAATTTAGTGTTAGTCTTGGGGATAATTATAACTCTTGTTGCTGCGACAAGATGTGATAAAATAAAGACACTTTCGCCGGGACTGTATATCGGCGTAATAACAAAAGGTACAGAGACAAATATTTTCGCTCCCCGATATGCGAACTGATAAATGGTCGGGACACTTATATTTCAGGTTCTCGATTTGAGGCCTGTTTTTTTTAGGAGGATCTATTATGGTGTTAAAGGACAAGCGATTTTATTTCATTCGTGATGAGTACTACGAGAAATTTCCAGATTGCAATTTGATGGGC
>JAFSKY010000130.1 GCA_017448685.1 Synergistaceae bacterium | reverse complement strand
TCATGTGATTCTTTTTGTCGATGGAAAAATATCCCGCGTGAGTTTCTTCCGGCTTGATTGAGGCAAGATACCCCGCATAACTCCCTTCATCTAATTCGTGTTGGAACTCGCTCACTGCCTCGCGGTATTGTTCCTCGAATATTCTCGCGAAAACTCCCGGTAATGCTCTGTCATCATCATAAATCCTGTAATTGTCAACACGGTCAATGAAGAACAGCGATAACACTTTTATACCCTGTGAATGGAGTTGTCTCTCCTTGCGCAAATGTTGCTCTATTGTCTCGCGAATCTGTTTGCGCCGTATCATGTCCTCGTCTGTGTACCCAGCAATCTCACCTGGCGAAATCCTGATACCGTTCAGAAATTCAACCGTCATGTTAAACGCATCAATACCCCTCACGATATAGCCCGCTTTATATTCGTCAAGCCCGCCGGATTTCTCGTAAAGGTCAGTCCCCTCATTTACTTTGCGCGTTATCCGCCTGCCTCCATTCGCGCCCCTGCAATCAAACTCAATCACCGCAACAGGATCTTTATCGCTCTTGATTATCCCTTTGAGATATACATAGCCTCCCTGCGCAGGTACGTTGCACATGCTGATTCCTGTAACGCAGATTCGCTTCACGAGCTTCTGTTTGTACGCGTCAACAGCATCAAGCCTGTACACCAAGTTATAGCAGAAACGAGGAGTCGCAGAATATCTCAGTGTGAATAATGGCCTGAAATCCTCAAGACTCTTCAACGTCTGCCCACCTTCAACAGATTGCGGCTCATCAATAATCACAATCGGCCTAACCTCAGCGATAACGTCAACAGGCTTCCTATAGCTGAGACTCTCATGAGGTGTAGTAATGCGCCGGGACTCTGCTTTGCTTGCGTTGAATGCCTGAGCGTTGATTATCATTATGTCAATGCCGGGATTACTCACAAATGAACCAATGCGCCCAATGTCTGACGAGTCGTATATGAATGCGCTTGTGGGAGAGTCATAATCTTCCTTGAAGTGTTGCTCCGTAATATCGAACGTCTTACGGACTCCCTCGCGTATTGCTATGCTTGGCACAACAACAATATATTTCCCCCATCCGTAACGGCGATGAAGCTCATGAATAGTTTTGAGGTATGTATATGTTTTGCCCGTGCCAGTCTCCATTTCAATGGTGAAGACTCTCCCGTCTTTGTCGAGTTCGTCTGACGGATTGAGTCCGTTTTCGCTCTGAACGTTTTGGAGATTCGCGAGGATTTGAGCGTCTGAAAGGGTGATTTCCGTGTTGCCGTAACCAGTGAGGACTCCGGGGATATTTCCGGCGGTGTCATATTCATTTGCGGAATCGTCCTGACCCGCAAAAATTCTGCACACAGACTCGGCTGCGTCCTCTTGGAATTTCTGGTGCTTGAATTTCAGCCTTATAGCCATAGCATTACCCCTCCTATAGTATTGTCATTTCGCTTCCACTTGAATACGCCCTGAATATCTGTTCCATATTTATGCGTGAGCTGACACTTCCGAAGCAAGAGTCCCGGAAAACTGTCCGTTTGGGTTTCATGAGAGCGATATGTTTCACGGCATCTTCCGTCAAATTTTCCCCGAAGCACGCAACGATTTCCCCATCGCTGTAAATATGCACGGTGAACTCTCCGAATGACTCGGCTCTGTAGGGCAATGACAGAGGCAGGCCGTAATCTGTAACGCACATGAATAGCAAATCGAGGTCAGTGCGTCCGGGTTTAATGTTGTCGGCCATGTCTGCGAGGGTTTCCTGTGTCAGGTCATCGGGGAATCTGAACACGTCCCGGAAGTTTGAGCTTGCCACTTTGAAGGCACGGAAGCCAATATCTAATGAATAGTGAGTAGTGTGTAGTGAAGTAGTGGGTAGTGGAGTAATGGTTAGAGGCGGTCTCGGAGAGTTTTCGACAGTGTGTGAAGCATTTTCCCGACTTCCTGAAGAATCCCCCATACTTCTGAGATTTCCTGTTCCTTGAGGTAGCCTATCTCCACGCACAAAAGCAGCTGTGTCTCCAATTCCGTCCTTGAGCCGTTCGCTATTGATAGGAAGTGTAGAAAATCCTTCGTTGAGCTTCTCGCTTGCCCCTCTGCTATGTTCGATGGGATTGATACTGCTGCTCGTCTCATCTGGTCTGAGAGTGAGTACAGTTCTTCCTTCGGGAGTTTCTTCACGAGGGAATATATCAATCTGGCGGCTTTCATGGCCTTCTGCCACACCATCAAATCCCGGTAATTTCTCACTGTCATTATGAGCCTCCTTGTCTTTGTCTTTCATACTATCCACTAACCACTTTCCACTTCTCACTATTCTTTCGCGACCAATTTCTGCGATTGTTGCGTAACCAGCTTTAGCGGCTTCGGATTTGGGTGAGCAAGGTTCTGGGAGCTGTATCATGATGAATTTGCGGTGGCCGGAGTCTTGGGCGTTGAGGGACATTACAGCGTGTGCGGTGGTTGATGAGCCTGCGAAAAAGTCGAGGATTATTGAGTCGGGGTCAAGATTGGCCATGCGCATAAGGCGTTCTACAAGCTCAGGGGATTTTGAGTAATCAAAGGGGGCATAGTCGAATAACTCCTTAAGCGACTCAGTGCCGTTTTGTATGTCATCTATCCACGTGTCATATTTTTTTGTTGGTATTTCGCCCTCGTATATTTTTTCGTATGCTACCCACGCTCCTTTTTTGTCCCTCACAAACTCAACATGCCCGCTTGCTATTGCTTCCTGCATTGTGTTTTTGCCCCAACGCCAACGTCCCTCCTGAGTCTCTGAGCACATTGGGTACAGTTCGCTGCCGTCAGGGGCTGTTATAGGGTAATACAAATTCGGCCTGTCTTCGCGCTTGCTGTTGCTTCCCCATTTGCGCAGTAACTGTGTCTTGTAGTGTGTCTTGCGTTCCTCATCATATTTTGGGTATTTGTCGCCTTCCTTTGTTTGTTCGCCTACCTGAAATATTGTTATATTTTTCGCGTAACACAATATATATTCATGGATTGACGCGAAGTGTTTGCTGTCCTGCCTTCCGCTTCTGCCCTTCCACACAAGACACGCCACAAAATTATTCTCCCCAAATATCTCATCACACATCATCCTCAATTTAGCCTGCTCCCCGTCATCAATCGACACAAACATTACTCCGTCATCCCTCAATAGCATTTGCGCAACCCTCAACCGCGGATATATCATGCTACACCACTCAGAATGAAACTTAGGGCTACTCCTCCTCAACTCACGATACGCATCAAGGCTGTAATTCCTCCCGCCATCATCCTCAAATCCCAATTGAAGCCGCGACTCCTCCTCCGCCACAGCAAAATCATCACGGTAAACGAAATCATGCCCAGTGTTATACGGCGGATCAATGTATATCATCTTCACACGACGCATATACCCCTTCAGCAGTATCTTCAACGCATCGAGATTATCCCCCTCAATGTAAATATTCTCCGTCGTCGCAAAGTTCACGCTGTCTTCCGTGATTGGACGCAACACTTTGTCCGTAGGTCTCCCGGCCTCAAGGATTGCCTCATGCTTTCCCGGCCATGTGAAGCCGTAACGGTTTGTCTCATCATTCAATTGTGTTCACCTCATTGGGGAAATGATAGAATTTTCAGCATTCCAATTTTACGGGGGCGATTAAGATTCGTAAATATATTTTCAGACGAGCTATTTCCGGCCTCATAACACTTTTCATTGTCATCACAATAACCTTCTTCATGATGCGAGCGATTCCCGGAGGGCCATTCACTGACGCAAAAGCAATTCCCGAATTTGTCGCCGCGAAAATGTCAGAGCGTTACGGACTCAATGACCCGTTGTATGTCCAATACGGAAGATACCTGCTGAACGTTATACGCCTTGACCTTGGGCCGTCATACCGTTACGAGGGAATGACCGTGAACGAACTCATAGCCTCTGGGTTTCCTGTGTCATTCGCTGTTGGAGGACTTGCGCTTGGTCTGTCATTGCTCATTGGGATTCCTGCTGGGGTAATCTCGGCATTAAGGCGCGGGAAATGGCCTGACAGAATCGCGATGATACTCGCGACATTGGGCGTAACTGTACCCGGGTTCGTGCTTGCGTCATTTTGGATGCCTGTCTCCCCGGGTGCGTCTGGAATGCAACCCCGAG
>JAFSKY010000129.1 GCA_017448685.1 Synergistaceae bacterium | reverse complement strand
AGATAATGACATCAAGAGGCGGAAATGTCTCAGGCTTCGTTGTGGATTCACAATACCTCACTGAATCCATCAAACGCAACACCACAAACATCCCTGTAATTTCGTTCGATGACCTCGCTAATCATTCCGGCAATGACGGCATAACAGCGGCAATATCACTCGGAGAACCCTTTCACCGCGAGAAACTTTCATTGAGGCTGGAGTCCTGCGGAATTGATGAGTCAGGAATGAACTTCGGCGAATACGTATCATCATATTCATCTGTCGGAAAAGGCTCAATACTTCATATCGGCTCTGTAGTGTCATCAGGTTGCAGCGTGGGAAAAAGTTGCATCATCAACAAAAACTCCATCATAGGCCATGACAGCACAATAGGAGATTACAGCGTGATATGTCCTTGCGTGAACATCGGCGGCCATGTCTCAATAGGAAGACGGAGCTTTGTCGGAATAGGTGCAAGCATAAGGGATCGCGTGAAGATTGGCGACAATGTGATTATAGGTATAGGAGCTGTGGTAACGAAAGATATTGAGAGTGGGTATGTAGCATACGGGAATCCAGCGAGGATTATTCGCCGTAATGACACGTTCAGGGTATTCAGGTGAGAGACTCCCCCCGCGCAACATAACACGGGGGATAACTTCATGCCCTAACCACCAAGATACGCAGCCCGGACTTTTGGGTTATTCAGCAATTCCGCGCCAGTACCTGACAGACTCACCGCTCCAACCTCAAGAACATACGCCCTATGTGCCGCCTTCAATGCCGCAAAAGCATTCTGTTCAACGAGCAATATCGTTCTTCCCTGAGCGTTAATCTCCCTGATAATCGCGAAAACCTCATCAACCAGAATCGGCGCAAGTCCCAAGCTCGGTTCATCCAGCATAAGCAGGTCAGGCCGACTCATCAATGCCCGTCCTACCGCTAACATCTGCTGTTCCCCGCCGGATAACGTACTGCCCTTCTGTTTGTGGCGTTCCTTCAAGCGTGGGAATAACGAGTACACATACTCCATATCACTGGCGATTCCGTCAGCGTCATCACGGATATATGCGCCTAGTTGCAAGTTCTCTTCAACCGTAAGCTGAGGAAGTATGCGCCTTCCTTCAGGACTCAATGATATTCCGAGCTTCACATGTTCTTCAGCAGGTTTACCCGCAATATTCACAGCCTTGTTTGTCCGAGGGGATATGTAGGTCATTTCGTTTGCGCGAGATTTCACGAGTCCCATTATCGACCGTATTACGCTGGATTTCCCTGCACCATTCGCGCCGATTAGGGTTACGATTTCGCCGCGGTTGATTTCGAGTGAGACATCACGCACGGCATGTATTGCGCCGTAATTCACGTTGAGGCCGTCAATTTTCAGCATTGGTGAACTCATTATGCTAAGCCCCCTTCCGGCATTTTGTCTCCCTTGACAAGGGGAGATGTCTGCTTGCTGACAGAGGGGTCAGCTCCCAAATACGCCTCAATCACACGAGGATTTGCCTTGATTTGTTCCGGCGTTCCTTCAGCTATGTGCGCTCCCTGGTCAAGAACGTGTATATAGTCGCAAACGTTCATCACAACTTTCATGTCATGCTCAATCAACAATATTGTGAGGTCAAACTCATCGCGCAATCTCCGTATGAACTGCAAAAGCTCTTCTGACTCTTGCGGATTCATTCCGGCAGCAGGTTCATCAAGTAGCAGGAATTTCGGCCTTGTCGCTAATGCCCTCGCAATTTCGAGCCGTCTTTGCGCGCCATAAGGCAGGGACGATGCTTTTTCGTACGCAAACTCCTCAAGCCCCAACTGCGATAACAGATCCATAGCACGAGCTTTTGCGGCTGAGTCCTCGCGTATTACGTCCGTGAATATGAACGGCGCAAGAGTCATCCACCATGAATATTTTTGCCGAATCCTTGAGCCTGTCATGACGTTTTGCAACACTGTTTCATGGCCGAATAACCGTATATTCTGGAAAGTTCTACTCATTCCAGCCTGGCATACTTTGTCCGGGCTTAACCCGCCTATTGATTTGCCCATGAACTTTATTGTGCCTGACGTGGGTTTGTAGAATCCGCTGATTACGTTGAAGGCTGATGTCTTGCCAGCTCCGTTAGGCCCTATAAGCCCCATGATTTGACCGTGCTTTATGTCGAAGCTCAAATCATCAATCGCATATAGACCGCCAAATTTCAGCACAACATTGCGAACCTCAAGCACCGTTTCAGCGTTGGAAGCCTCATCTTTTGCCGGGGCTTTGCGGCGTGGGAAAAATATATCCCATGTAAATTCGCGCATACCCATAATCCCTTCACGACGGAAAATTATCACGACAATCAGCAGCAACGAGAATATAACCATCCTCATGCCGGGGATTCCAGGTATGTTGAAGCCGCCTATTGTGATTGGATTCTCAACGAAGCGTAACCATTCGAGCATTGTCGTTACGAGCGCAGAGCCTATAATCGAGCCTGTAACGCTCCCCAATCCGCCGACAACTATTATCATCAATATATTGTATGTCTGCGTAATCATGAACATACGCGGGTCAATCGTTGTAATCAGGTTGCCCATCAACGCGCCTCCAATACCACCGCCGAAACACCCCAATGTGAACGCAAGCACCTTCACCCGGAAAGTGTTTATGCCCATCATCCTCGCGGCTACTTCGTCATCCCTCACAGCCCGTAATACTCCGCCGAAATTGCTCCGCAACATACACACCATGCATAACAGCACAACGCCTAAACAGCCCCAACTCATGAATAGAGTCGTGTATGCTGGGATACCCTTCAGCCCTAATGAGCCGTTTGTGAGTCTTGCAGTGTTGGTGATGAGGATACGTATTATCTCCGCAAATCCTAATGTCGCTATACCGAGATAATCACCGCCCAACCTCAGCACAGGAAGCGCAACTAGCAGCCCGAAGAACGCCGCAATAATCCCGGCAATTATGATTGACGCGATGAAAGGGGTATTCACTTTCAGAAGCCACGGGTAAATGTCCTCAAGAATCCACATTGCATTTTTCTGCGATGGCGTGAGAACGAGTAATGCTGAGACATACGCGCCTATTGCCATAAATCCCGCATGGCCTAGCGAGAACATTCCCGTGATGCCGTAAATCAGGTTGAGGCTTAATGCTAGTATTGCGTTGATTGCGATTAGGTTCAAGATTCTCTGCCAGTAGCCATTGAGCAAAGTGGGAGCTTTGTCGAGGAAATACGCGAAAAGTATCACAGCTATAACGGTGAGGATTAAATTTCTCGTGCGTCTCATCAGATTTTGTCCTCCAATTTCTCGCCAAGTAGCCCGGTAGGACGGAACAGCAATATCATTATCAGCAGCAAAAACGCAAACGCATCCTTATACCCTGAAAGAGTCGGGAAAAATGCAACCGACATAATTTCAACGAAGCCGAGTATAAGCCCGCCAATCATAGCCCCAGGTACTGACCCAATACCGCCGAATACCGCCGCGATAAACGCCTTTATGCCCGGAGTCATTACCATAAACGGCTCAACACGAGGATAACGCAATGCCCACATTATTCCCGCTACAGCCGCCAACGCAGAGCCTAATCCGAATGCAAGCGCGATAATCCTATTCACCGATACGCCCATCATCCTTGTAGCTTCGATGTCGAATGAGATTGCTCGCATGGCCAGACCGGGCTTTGTGCGGTAAAGCAGCCACAATAACGCGCCAACAAGAACGAATGACACGACCGGCACTAGAATCCCAAGAGGAATAAGCCTGATTCCGCCGGAAAACTCGATCGGCTTCATGAGTATTGGAGGTTGGACAACTGGCCGGGGCATTCCCGTAAAGACTACTACCGCGAAATTCTCGATGAAGAATGAGACTCCTATTGCGCTGATTAGGGCGGAGATTCGCGGGGCTTCACGTAATGGCTTGTAGGCTATGCGGTCAACGAGGAGTCCGCAAATTGTGGTGAGTATTATTGCGATGATAACGCCTATTGCCCATGGGAGATGATATACGATTGTAGCGAAATAGACGAAATACGCGCCCAACATGAATATATCGCCGTGAGCAAAGTTGATGAGCCTCAAGATTCCGTAGACCATTGTGTAGCCGACAGCTACGAGGCCATAGAGTGAACCGAGGCTCAATGCGTTTATGAAGTGCTGAACAAAAATATTCAGGTTCAAATGTTTCAGCCCTTTCTGTGTTTAAGGATGGGGAAATTGTATCATTGCGGGGGGAAAAAAATCAGGGCGGGGAAATTCATCCCTACCCTGACGCTTCTATTTGCGCGTGTGAGTGTTGGCGTTCTTAGCCGTTAAGCTGGAGTATCGGTGTTTCTGTGTCGCCGCTTGTGGTGATGATGTCTGCATCCTCAAAGCGGATGACCTCAAGCTCGATTGCCTCGTACTGTTTCATTCTGTTCACCTCCTTAATCGCCTGAAGCCGGTTCTGACTGCTGGCTGTCATGCTCCGGGTATCCTGCTGTACCTTTCCTGTAGGCCTTCGTTGCTGCGTAGTACTGATACAGGGCGTTTACAGCGTGTTTTTGCTCATTGGTTGAAGCAGAGTTACTCAACACTGCATTGACGTATGACAGGGCTGACAGATTGGTCAGTGTAATCGATGTACCGCCATCAGCCGTAATGATAACTGTATGAGGTGTTGCAAGTTTGTGAGCTGAGATGCCGGGTATTTCAACCTTGAAGACCGTTCCAGATGGAGTGAAGCCTACATTTTGATCAGCTTCTGTGTCTGCAGTGGCAGCTGTAACCTCAGCATCTTCACCGTCAATTTTCGCGGTCATTGTTGATGCGCCGTCCAGAGTAACGTAGAGCCTTATTGTTGTCGCCGATTCAAGAAGTAGGGAGAATTTCAAGGCAGAAACGTTCGTGCCTGTGTAGTCAGAAGGTACGCCGGATACTGCATAATCCGTTACGCTATTCGTTACATCCGTCTCAGGTTCATTGCCTGCGGCTGTCATCTTCATGTGTCCTGCTGCTGAGGCGAGTGTGTTTGCATCGTTAGCTATAGTCCAGTTACCATTTGCCGCTGAAAGCATTGGCTGAACGTAGCTCCCGTAATTCTTGATGGCTTTCCCTAACGCTAATGCCACATCGGAGAATCCGTATGTCTCCTTGTTAGCGTCGGTTGCGAGAATGTCGAGGTAAGTGCTTGCTGAGTAATTCTGTGTTATGGTCAAGTCGCTATCATCGTCATCCTTGCCGTAAGTCAGAGTCGCGGCGATTGTATCGGCCATTTGTACGGAGGTTATTTGGCATTCGAAGCCGTAGACCTTGTACGCATCCTCAGCTCCAGATTCAGCGGTATCTCCGTCTGCTGTGTAATACAGAATTTTCTCGGTATCGACATCATCGAATTCAACCGTATTCGTTGTCTTAGATTCACCCGTTCCAACCTCGAATTTCATCGAGCAATCGCTAGCAGTTATGCCGGAAGTCTCTGTGTCAGGAATGTAGACGTAGAACATAACGCCTATCTCCCCCCTAAGCATAAGCGAATGGGACACGAACTGAGGCTCGTCATCATTCACAGGGACGAAGCCGCCTTCTTTCATCCACTTGGCTTTGAGGGTTATTCCGCCGTTTTCGACAAGAGCAACTGTGCCAAACTCATAGGGTGCAGCCTCTACTGTTCCACTATCATCAACATACCAGCCTACAAGGTTATATCCGTCTCTTGTTGGAGCTGTGGGTTCGGTTATTGTCTGCGTGGTTGTTTGGGCGGTGATTTCGTTGTAGGTGAAGGAGATTATTTGCGAGTCAACTGTTACACCTGTAGCGTTGGCATCGTAGGTTACAGTGTATTTTGTTGTGGTGCTTTTCCCGTCCTCACCGTAAGTCTCGCCACCGATAACAACCTTCTTCGCGTCTCCTGTGAGTACGAGCTTTCCTTGTGCTTTTTCTTCGTCTTCCTCCTGGTAATAAATCGTGAGCGTTTCTGTGCCTGCCGTGCCTGTGATGTTGCCTGTAATATTCAGGGTTGCGCCGTTGCAGAGTATAAGCGTTGTATTTGCTGAGAGGGTGAGGCTTGCAACACTGATTGAGCCTTCTTTGACGACATACGGCTTATCAGAAGTCAGAGCTTCGCTATAGTTCGCCGTGATTTCGGTGTAGTCGCTCGTTGTTTGTGGGGTCTCATTGCCCGGGATAATGTAGGTTATACCTTCCTCTTCATCTCCCCACACCGCATAGAGCGTCATATTTGCCGAAACTGTTCCTACATTTCCTTCGTTATCATAAGCTTTCTGACCATCAGCTGTGGTAGCCCAGCCCTTGAAGACTTTACCCGCCAGCTGGTAGGCGTTAGCTTTGAGCATAACATTTGAGACTGATGCTGTTGGGACTGTCTGGTTGGTCATCGTCCCTGTGGCCTCATCGTTGTTCTTGTTGAACGTTATCGTATAGCCATCTGCCCACACGGCATAAAGCGTTACGTCAGTCACATCATCTTCGAGGGCGGTTATCAGAGTCGACATGTCCACTTCTTGGCCGTCCGTGTAAGTTACATTGCTTACCTCCGCCGTGGCTCCCCAACCCGTAACCATCTTATTGGTCTGTGTGTATGCATTCGGGGTGAGCGTTACTTTTCCGTCATGCGCATAGGTAAACTCCTGATCGTCCATTGTCCCGGTAACCGTCTCACCACTGCCCCCATTACTGTTGAAGTTGATGGTGTAATCAATGCCCGTAACTGCCGGGGTAACTGTAACATTCGCTTCAGGCATGGTGAACTGGCTGTTAACTACGTCTACAGTGTCAGACTCACCGTGTGTCGCTGTATACGTAACCTCATAGCCTGTCGCGGGGTTGCCCGTATATTTCAGGGTTACGGTCTCGCCCCCGAACGCTTTGGCCTTGTTGGCTGTTACGGTGATTGCATCGTTTATATTGGTCACCGCCGCGATTGTTCCGTTAGTGGGGGAAAGGGTTATCGTGTAGCTTGTTGCGTTGGGTGTGAGAGTTGCGCCGGCTATTGAAGTCAGGTCCTGTTCACTTAACTCGCCTGTGACTGTTTTTGCCTCACTACCTGAATTATCATTTTCCTTGTAGGTGAACGTTTTTCCTGTAAGAACAGTAACATTTCCTGTACTTTGTGTTGTCGCTGCATAACTGCTCGCCTTAATGGAGTCTTCCGCATTCTGATAGCTGAGAGTAACATTTCCTCCGCTGATGCCTACAGGAGATTCTGCTGTACCTGTAGCCTCGACCTGACCGCCATAGATGGACACATCTCCAGTAGTGATGATTCCCGCACCGCCTGAGCTACTTTTTTCTCCGCCACTGGCTGTAACCTTCCCGCCAAGAATTGTGATAGCCGCCGAGCCTCCATCAATCCCGGCTTTATCCTTGCCACCTGTAACGCTGATTGTCCCGCCGCTGATTGTGAGTGCTCCGCCAGTACCAGATGCGGTGAATTTGATGCCTTCATCGGTAATGGTATTGCCTGTCCCCGGAATTATGAGCTGGCCACTGTCAAACGCCTGACCGTAAATTGTGAGGGTCTTTCCATCAGTTATAGTTATGCCTGCTTTAGCCGTAAGGGTTGCGCCGTCAGCAAGGATGAGGTTAGTATTATCCTCTATGCTAATTGCACTTTCGGCCGTTACGTCAGTGTTCACGACATACCACGCATTTTCTTGTTTGAAGTCTGTATTTGCCTCAACAACCGTAGCTGAATCAGCGGTCTCAGTTGTTTCCGTAACCTTTGAGTTCGCCGAGTCATATTCGCGCTTAAGGTACGTTACGTCAGCTGTAGTACCCGCAAACGCCGCTCCCACACTCCAGACAAAGACGGCCACAGCCACGAGAGCCGCCCAAATCCCGAACGCCAAACGCCTCTTCCCTCCGCCGGGACACGGAGATGAAGAGCCATGAAACACATAGCTGACAAACTTCATGTTGCCAGAAACCTCCTTGAAGT
>JAFSKY010000013.1 GCA_017448685.1 Synergistaceae bacterium | reverse complement strand
GAAAACGGAGTAATCAGCCATGAGCTTACGTGTATATTTCTCGTCAACCTCTGATGACCTCAAACGCCCCTCAACGCCGGAATCATCGCCCATCATGGGAGGCATTCCGGCCTGAAACGTTTGCGCGGGACTCCTCTGCTGGATTGCCGTTGAGACTCCATTCTCGACAGCCGTCAATCTCTGCAACAAAACGTCTATCCTGTCAGCGAGCATTCCGACTTGATCTTTGAGGATTTTCGCGTCATCATTGGACATGCCCCTTACTGTTTCACTTGGGTTTGACATACTCCCATCCGAAGCGATACCCCCCTGTCTCACTGCGTTTGACATCCCCCCTAAATTAGGGGGGACACCGTTCACGGAGGGGGGAATTGTTCCTGCGTTTTGTGGCGTTACGGGAGCTGGGCGTGTCGTGAGTCCGTAAGCGTTGCGGAGTCCTTCGGGGGAAATCCTCACATTATCGGCTGGGAGTCTGTAACCTTCCTCGCCGAGTTCTGTCGGAGTCATTGGTGCAGGCGTTGCAGGTGCCATACTTCCACGCTCTTTGAACTCCATCAATTTCTGGAACGCTATCAGATTTTCCCGGCGCGTATCTTCGTCCATTTCCCCGGCTGATGATGAAACTGTTGCGGGGCGTGATTTGGGTTGTGGCTTTGCGGGCGCATCATCCTCAAGGATTCCTGCCGTAACTTTGAGGACTGAACGCTGAAAGAGTCCCAATACGCCGCCTTCCTTCACCATTTGCGTAGAGAGTATGACAGCGTCCCGGCCTAATCTTTCTGCCGCTAGCCTCAATGCTTCTGCATCATCTTTTGCCGTAAATGTTATCTGGTTCGTTACTCGCATGATTTATTCCACCATTCCGACCGTCTTCACCTGAACTCCGCGAACTATCTCATTGTATGACACAACAAATATATTCGTGATTGACCCCTCAATGAGCCTGCGCACAATCAAACGCACATCAGGGTGAACGAGTAATACGGGCGGTAATCCCTTCACGATCATTTCATCCATTGCCCGCGAGATTGCAGCTATCATTTTTTGCACTTCCCTGGGGTCAAGGTGCAATTGCCATCCGCGAGTCAAATCTCCGTCAACCCCAGCCATGATTTTTTGTTCCCAGTTTGGCGACAATGTAGCAGCTGTGATTATTCCGTCAGGGCCTTGAATCTTGAGAGATATTAGCCGGGATAATGACTCTCTTGCACGCTCAGTGAGGAAGTCAACGCTCCCGGACATTTTCCCGAAATCAGCTAGCGACTCAAATATCGTAACCAAATCCCTTATGGGTATCTGCTCGCGTATGAGATTCTGCAAGACCTTCTGAATCTCGCCAAGTGATAATGACGCTAAAAGCTCATCGATTACAGCAGGGGCAGTCTCTTTCACCATGTCGGTCAATTTCTGGACTTCCTGACGTGTGAGCAATTCCGCGCCATTCTTCTTGATGACTTCTGACAGGTGAGTCGCAAGCACTGAAGGAGCGTCAACAACCGT
Organism: Synergistaceae bacterium; assembly: GCA_017448685.1. Taxonomy (GTDB): domain Bacteria; phylum Synergistota; class Synergistia; order Synergistales; family Aminobacteriaceae; genus JAFUXM01. The sequence continues at coordinate 16,171 of JAFSKY010000013.1, read as the reverse complement.
ATATCCCATAGCTTCAGCCTTGTCGCGGAGGTCTGGTGAAATCCACAATGCCGGGAGTCCGAACGCTGGCTCTTTTGTTGGAACGCCGATTAAATCCTCTTCAGCAGCTCCCGTATTCATGGCCAAATAGTGGTCAGGCAATAATTCTCCCCTGCCAGCCTCAGCACCTTTGACACGCAAAATATATTCCGTTGGCTTAATCTGTATGTTGTCGCGGATTCTTATGGGAGGCACAACAATTCCCATCTCAAGTGCCATTTGCTTACGGATTGTCCCGATTCTGTCGAGCATGTCGCCACCTTGCGCAGGGTCAATCAATGGGATTATCGCGTAACCTATTTCAGCCTCCATAGGCTCAACGGTCAAAAGTTTCATGACATCTTCGGGCGAAACTGGCTCAGCTTTGGGAGCTTCTGCCTGCGCACCGGGGGCTGAAGGCGCACCGGGGGCTGATGGTTGTCCCGCTGGAGCTTGACCCCCTGAAGGCAACGCGGCTTGTTCCTCAGCGGAAATTTCCTGCAAATTCGCTTCACGTCCAACTGTGTAGCCTAATGCACCCATGAGAAGCGCCAGACTCAGAAATGGCACTGTAGGCAGTCCGGGAATGAGTCCCATTGAGAGCAACATTCCTGACGCAATGTATAACGGCCTCGGATATTTCGTGAATGAGTTGATGAGGTCAGGCCCTAATTCTGAGCTTGCCGCCGCCCTCGTAACTATTACGCCCATAGCTGTTGACATGAGCAACGCCGGAATCTGCCCCACGAGTCCATCGCCAACAGTCAAGAGGCTGTAATGCCCCGCCGCTTGTGCCGCATCCATTCCGCGCATGAATATTCCGATTGAGAGGCCGCCGATTATGTTTATCGTTGTGATGATGAGTCCGGCTATAGCATCGCCCTTCACGAACTTGCTCGCACCGTCCATAGCTCCGTAAAAATCTGCCTCGCGCTGTATGTCTTGCCTGCGCTGTTTTGCTCCCTGCTCATCAATGAGTCCTGAGTTCAAATCCGCGTCAATAGACATCTGTTTGCCGGGCATAGCGTCAAGTGTGAATCTCGCAGCAACTTCTGCTACACGTTCAGCACCCTTTGTGATGACGAGCATCTGTATTATGACTAGTATCAGGAACATGATTATTCCCACAACGTAATTTCCTCCGACAACGAAATTACCGAACGCGTTAATCAGTTCGCCCGCATTCCCGTAAAGCAATATGAGCCTCGTTGTAGAGACGTTGAGCGATAAACGGAACAATGTTGAAATCAAAAGTAGCGTGGGAAATATTGAGAGGTCAAGAGCCCTTTTCACATAGAACGTAACTAGCAGTGTAACAACACCAAGAGTTATGTTCATTGAGAGCAGAATATCAATAAGCCACGTGGGAAGAGGTACGACCATCATGATGATAATCAATACCATCAACAGAGCCACACCTATATCGGAATAGCTCTGCACTTTTTTGCGCATAGCAGGAACACCCTGCGCGCCCACGGCTTCTGGCAAAGTGAAAATTCATCCCCGTTCTGTTTCAACTGGAAAATTGCCTGTATTTTACATGAAAAGGAGCAAAACTGAAAATCACGCCCCTCCGCCACTAATGACTGTACAAAATTCAAAGCCTGCTGTATTTTCTCACGCATAAATCCCAAACTGTTGAAGGTGATTCAATTTGGAGTGGTCATTGTCCCAGCTGCTAATCATTTGCCCGCTCATATTCATTGGTGGACTCGTTGACGCTATTGGCGGTGGAGGAGGTCTCATTACACTTCCCGCATACCTCATAGCAGGATTGCCCGTTCACGCCGCAATAGGCACAAACAAAGTAAGCTCTGCGATGGGAATATCTACAGCATTCACACGCTACATGATGAAGGGATATATCCCCTTGAAGCTGTCAGGTGCCGGGATAATATTCGCGTTCTTAGGCTCGTCCCTCGGCGCAAAAACAGCTCTCCTCCTTAGCGATTACGTATTCAGAATCCTGATGCTATTCATACTCCCGGCTACAGCATGGTACGTTTTCAGGAGTCAGGATTTGTTGAGGGAGGAAAGATCTTCGCATGACATAATTACCTCACGAACATACATCATCTGTGCTGGCGTTGCATTCTTCACGGGATTCTATGATGGCTTCTACGGGCCTGGGGCTGGAACGTTCATGATTCTGCTTCTGGCGGGCATGGCCGGACTCAGTGTGCAAAAAGCTAACGGCGTAACGAAGGCGATAAATTTCGCGACAAACATTGCGGCACTCGCTGTGTATTTCGTGAATGGAAAAGTCATATTGCCTCTGGGAATCATTGCAGGGGTATTCAGCATTGCGGGTAATTACATAGGGACGAGGTTCTTTGAGCGTGGCGGGGCTAAAGCTGTGAGGACAGTTATACTTGTTGTGCTATCATTGTTCTTTGTCCGTGTAATATACGACTTTATATTCTAGGTGAAAGGATATGAATCATCCATGCGCAAATCAATTTTCATCATCGCTCTGATTCTCGTGCTGGCCATGTCATTAACGGCCTCAGCTCATCCCGGTAAGCTCGACAAAAACGGCGGGCATATCGACAAGGAAACAGGCGAGTATCATTACCACAAAGGCCCGAACGCCCTCGAATCACTCGAACTCAGGCGCAACACGATCTACAAGGCAAAAGTTGAACGCGTTGTTGACGGCGACACAATGATAGTGTCATTCGTGTTTGATGACGGAAGCAAATACCTCAAAGAACGCGTGAGATTCCTAGGCGTTGACACCCCTGAAACAGTCCACCCAAATAAGCCAGTGCAGTATTACGGCAAAGAGGCAAGCGACTTCACGAAATCACAGCTCACAGACAAAACAGTGTGGCTTCAAACTGACGTGAACCCAAAAGACAGATATGACAGGATGCTCGCTTATGTGTGGCTGAAAGAACCTACAGCAAAAGACCTCGACGATGAAGCCTCAATACGCAAGAACATGTACAACGCAAGACTCCTCCTTGACGGTTACGCACAGTTGATGACAATACAGCCTAACTCAAGGTACGCGAATCTGTTTGTGCATTTCCAGCGCGAAGCAAGGCAGGAGAACAAAGGTTTGTGGGGTAAAGAGCCGGAGTAATTACGCGCAACGACAATTTTCCACAACGACAAAGCAAAAGTTGAAGGCCGTCCGTGAATCATTACGGGCGGTTTTGTTTTACCCTAGACACGCAAGAATTTCCCTCCGCGTAATATCGCCACAAAAAACTCTTGCATTCCTCTGCGTAATCGATATTGACACGCTCAGACGCAATCACGTTGTATTCCCTCACTCCCTCCATGACGTAAAGACTATCACCGCATAAATCAGCCCCGTAAAGCTCACGTGTTATCCCCATAGCCGCGCATAATTTCCCCGGGCCGTTGCAGAGATTCACCCAGCTGTTTGTGTTACGACGCTGAAACATGAGACTCCCTCCTGCAAGAGGCTCAAGAGCGCGAATCAATACGGCTTCGGGCTTGCCGGGAACGTTGGCGGTTATGTTGAAGCAACAATGCATCCCGTAAATCATGTAGACATACGCGAATCCTCCGGCGTGAAACATAATCTCGGTGCGCTTCGTCCTCCTATTGTTGTAGCTGTGGGCGGCTTTGTCCTCCGGGCCACAATATGCTTCAGCCTCAACTATGATCCCCGATGTCGTGCCTTCGTTGGATTTATGGACGAGTATTTTCCCGATTAGATTGCGGGCAACTGTGCAAGCGTCCTGTGTGTAAAAATCGCGGTCAAGTTTCTTCATGCCATTATTCTATCTGATAGAATACTTCAATCGCCACAAAATATTTCTAGGGGGAAAATATGCAGAATGAAGAGATTTTCATTTGCCCTGCTCGTGATTTGCTTGGCAGTGTTTCAGGCTGAAGGGTCAGAAAGAATGCGCTTAGGGGTACTCAAGTTCCAGAATAGCGCGGGGGTTGAACCCAGTTACGCCACAACAATAAGCACCATATTCACGCAGATGCTAGGCACGTCAGAGAAACTTGCGGTCATGGCTCCCGAACAGCTTTCATCAATTGCAACACAGAGTGAGATTCCAATGCCGGGATATTTTTCGCGTGAGACAGCCATCGAAATAGGGAAGCTCGCTGATTGCCGTTATGTTATTGTTGGAACAGTAACCAGCTTCAGACGCAAATCAAGCTCCACAGGAATAATCATCACTGGCTCACACAAAGAAGAGACTACAGCCGAGGCTAGCATAAGCGTTTATGACACATCAACAGGTGCGGCAGTGTTTGAAGATTCAGCATCAGGAAGGGCGGCTCAAGGAGGAAGCTATATCAGCATTTACGGAGTCTCAACAGGAACTTCCAACATCAGCGGGACGGATGCAGGAGCAATTGCGGAATTGTCAGAGCGTTTGAGCTTGAGCGTTCGCGATAAACTTGCTGGGGATAAGCCAAAAGTTACAGCCGTCAATGAAAAGGAAGCTACTCTTGACATAGGCTCGGTTGGAGGGGCGGTAAAAGGGAAGCTCTACAGAATCTATACAGGCTCAATTGATGAGGGGAATATTCTTGCTGTCGTTAAGGTTGATGAAGCGAGGCCGGATTATAGTAGGGCGGTTATAGCTGGCAAAAACTCAGGAAGCCTTGAGCTTGTTCAGGGAGGCGATTATGTTTACCCCGTAACAGCCTCAGAGCTTAAAGCACTACAGAAAAAGAAAGCGTTTCTCAAATCGAGACCGAAAAAACTCTCAAATATAGATGACATTCTCGCGCTTGAAGATTCTGACCCTCACCCGGCAACAGGATATGAAAACGTCTCAACAGATCCCAAAAAGGTTATACCCACATACGGACTCTCATCCGTTGAAGCCACGACGAGAATCACAGCTCACGTGAACGCGGCCAAATTCGGAAGCTCAAGCATGATTGCCTATGACAGGTACACAGAGCTTGCGCAGTCATACGGGAATGATTATCTTGCGGCATATAAGGCAGGAGTCATTGCGGCGAATATGAAGCGTAATGATGAGGCGGAGAAATGGTTTCACAAGGCACTTGATGTCAATCCGAATTATATCCCGGCTCGTGAGGCTCTTGCGGATCTACAGGGCTGAAGCTCGATAAGAATATGTCCCTCCGTGTTTAAGGCGCGGGGGGATTTTTTTTGTGCTAACATAGGCGAAATCCACACACAATTGAAGGTTTAGTAATAGTTTAGAAAAAACTATAAAATTCTAAAAAACTCTATGAGAGGAGGTAAAACCGCTTACAGAGAATTTCGTAAATCAGCTTTAGCCCGTTTTAGACGCTTGTATATAATTCCTGCCATTGGTGTATATAGCCATTGAATTTTGAACATTGCCTGTTGGACGGAGAAATTTTTAGCGATAACCAAGCATAAGGTTTCGTCTATGAAATGTTCAGCCATCAATGAGCAAAGAAATTATGTACCCGTCCGTTAGCGGGGAATTGAAGCCTCTGGAGCGTTATACCAAACGTGAGTAACGGTTACATTGCGAAAGCGGACGCGTTGAACGAGGAATGAAACATAAGGGCTGATTTATAGCTTTTTATAAGTTTTCTGTAACGGTGAATAATGATGTCATTACATGTAAAATTTGCTGTGCGTTCTGAAACAGGCTACAGGCGCGACAACAACGAGGATAATTTTTTCTGCAACGGAATATACATGACCCCCCAAGAACGTGAAAAACCTTACTCCCTTAACGGCCTCGCAAATGAGCCGAGCATATTCGCTGTATTTGATGGCATGGGAGGCCATGAATGCGGTGAAGTTGCCTCACTCATAGCTGCTGAGACTCTCGCGGAATATTCCGAGAAGATTCGCAACGGGTCATTCCGTGAGATTGACGACTACATTCAGGACGCAACAAAACGCCTAACTGACATGATGAGGGAGCGCAATATTCTCACAGGCACAACAATAGTCCTCATTACGTGCCGTGAAGACTCGTTCATGATATTCCATCTCGGAGACTCGCGGGCGTATAGGCTGAAGGGTGATACCCTCTTGAAGTCAACAGATGACCACACGTTAGCGGCGGAAATGGTGAGAATGGGAATGATGAGTCCTCGCAAGGCTATGGATAGTCCTTACTGGCATTCCCTCACGCGTTTTCTCGGAATTGAGGACAAAATAGAGTCATCCCCTGACGTGAACGGCCCATTTGATTACGCGGAGAACAGCAGAGTCCTTCTTTGCACTGACGGACTCACCGACATGCTCACGCACCGTGAAATCTCAGAATGCGTGAAAGCCGCCTCAGATCCTGCTGAAGCCGTGAATGCCCTCGTTGATTCTGCGCTGGCCAAAGGAGGACATGACAACGTTACATGCATAGTGCTTGACTTCGTGAAGGGAGAATGATTGCGGTGAAACTTGCGTTTGCGTCAAACTATTTGAGCCATTACTCCAAGTCAATATCTGAAGCGTTCATCAGGATATGCGGTGATGATTTCAGGTTCATAGCGTTTACCCCTTTCAACGAGAAAAGATTAGCCGCCGGATTCCATGATATGAATGATGAGCCGTATGTACTGAGAGCGTATGAGGCTCCCGCGTCAATGAGTGAGGCGCAAAGAATCATTAACGAGGCTGAATGCGTCATTGTCGGCGGAATGCCTGTGAGCTATGTAACCAGCAGGCTCAAGCAGGGCAAAATAACGTTCATGCAATCTGAGAGATTCTTCAAGGGGCCGTTGTGGAAGGACATAATCAGATATGCGAAATACCGCCGTTATTCCGGGGGCAGGCGTGAGGCAAAAGACCCTTCCGCGAAATTCTACCTTCTTTGCGCGGGTGCGTTCGCGGCGTGGGACTATAACATTTGCGGGCTGTTCAAGGGTAAGGCTTATCGTTGGGGGTATTTCCCTGAGCTGAAAAATGTTGCGGACATTGACGGCCTAATGTCGCGAAAAAAACCGGGAAGTATCTTATGGGTCGGAAGATTCCTCGACTGGAAGCACCCTGATTACGCCGTAATTCTCGCAAAGAGACTGCGTGATATGAATTTGAATTTTCATGTGAGGATTGTCGGTTCAGGCGAAATGCAAGAGACCCTTGCGCGGATGATTGCCTCAGAGAATCTCGGCGGCCATGTCGAAATCACCGGGGCAATGCCAACGGAGCAGGTTCGCAGGGAGATGGAAGAGTCGCAAATATTTCTGTTCACGTCAGGGCGTGGCGAAGGTTGGGGAGTTGTGCTGAATGAGGCCATGAATGCCGGATGCGCGGTTGTTGCCGGGGAAAAGGCCGGGAGCGTTCCTTACATGGTCAAGGACGGCCATAACGGGATGATTTTCCGGGATGGTGATGCTGACGGATTGACAGAAAAAGCTGCGTGTCTTCTGCGTGATTCTGGGAGGGCAGCTCAGATTGGGCGGAATGCGTATGAGACTGTTGCGGGGGAATGGAGTCCTCATGAGGCCGCTGGAAGGTTCATGAGGTTGTCTGAGGCATTGAGGGAAAATGCCGGGGCTGTGAGGCTGTGGGAGGATGGGCCGGGAAGTGTTGCGCCCGCAATATAGTATAGCTACTTTGGAAGGAGGTATTGCTCTGTGAATGATGAAGTGAAATTGACGTACAGAAATATGTTTTTCACATGGGATGATGAAAAAGCCATAGCGAACTGGAAAAAGCACAAGGTTGACTTCAGGACAGCAGCGCAAGTTTTCTTTGATGTGGACGCTATTGACAGATGGGATTTGAACCACAATGGAGAGGAAGATAGGCGTTATATAATAGGCAGAGTTTCAGAGCCTTACGAGAAAATTGAAGTGTTGTTTGTCGTGTATGTTGAGCGTGTGAGGGATGACAACATGGAAATTATACGCATAATTTCAGCGCGTCCAGCAAACAGAAGGGAGATAAAAGAGTATGAGCGTGGTTTATCCAGATGATTACCCCAAAACACGCAAGGAAGCTTTGAGGGCTTTGGCTTCAGTACGTGATGAAGATATTGACTATTCGGACATACCAGAGCAGACAGACGAAGAGCTTGCAATGTTCCGTCCTGTAGGCGATAGATTCATCAAAAAGGCACAGCGCAACCTCGCATACCTGAATATGCTTATCCGTGAACATGAAGAGAGACTCGCGGAGAAAGCCAACACACATTGACCTATAACTCATGAGCGCGGTTTACCCAGATGATTACCCCAAAACACGCGAGGAAGCATTGAGGGCTTTGGCTTCAGTACGTGATGAGGACATCGACTACTCCGACATCCCCCCAATCGGCGACAATGTCATAGTTACCCCAATAGGCCGGAAGTTCATCGAAATGGGCAGGCGCAACCTTGAGCGAATGAGCCGGGAAGCTGAAGCACTCTGATATAATTACAGGCATCCCACAAAAAGAGAGGCATTCCGCAAATGAAAATAGGATTTATCGGACTCGGCATAATGGGCAGGCCGATGGCAAAAAACCTCATCAAAGCCGGGCATGAGTTACGCGTGTATGACCGTACAGCCGCAGTAGCTGATGACGTTGTAGCCTTCGGGCAGGGTAAAGCCGTAAAAGCCACCAATGCAGTAGACGCGGCCAAAGGAGTCGAGCTTGTGCTTACCATGCTTCCCAATTCGCCCCACGTAAAGAGCGTAATGCTTGAGGACGACAAAGTAGCTGACCACATGGAAAAAGGCGCAACCTTCATCGATATGTCATCAATCAACCCCATTGCCAGCCGTGAAATAGCAGACGCACTCGCCAAAAAGGGAATTGATATGCTTGACGCTCCCGTTTCAGGCGGCGAGCCTAAAGCCATTGACGGCACATTGAGCTTCATGGTTGGCGGAAAGCCTGAAGTTTTCGCGAAGTTTGAGCCAGTGTTGAAGGCTATGGGTTCAAGCGTTGTGCTTTGTGGCGGAATAGGTGCAGGAAACGTTACGAAGCTCTGCAATCAGATTGTTGTTGCGGTGAATATCGCGGCAGTGAGTGAAGCTCTCATGCTCGGCAAAAAAGCAGGCGTTGACCCAGAAGCAATATACCAGGCTATACGTGGCGGGCTTGCTGGCTCAACGGTAATGGACGCAAAAGCCCCAATGATTATGGATCGCAACTTCAAGCCAGGATTCAAGATTGACTTGCACATCAAAGACCTCACAAACGTAATGGACGCGGCAAAATCTGTTGACAGCCCCATACCGCTCACGGTTCAGGTGTTCGAGATGATGAAGATTCTTCACGGCGACGGAAAAGGACAGAACGATCACAGCGCACTTGCTCTCGTCTATGAGAAGATGGCTAACACGGAGATAACTCGCGGCTAATTACTGCACAAATTTTTCACACAAACTGAATATATCCTAGACCTTGTGAATTAATGTACAATCCTTTTCACGGGGTCTAATTTTTTTTGCTCAGGAGTTTTAGCCATGCGAAGATTCTTTCTCTCACTCATTATCATATTGTTCTGCACAGCTTCATATGCACAGAATATTTCCGGCGACATTTCCGGCCTATCACTTGAAGAATGTCTCACACTCGCGCTAATCAATCATCCCTCAGTCAGGAAATCAAAGCACGCAACCCAAAGCATAGCCGCCCAGCTTGAAACGCTCAGAGCAGCAACACGCGTCAAAGCAACCCTCACAGGTTCAGCGCGCTACAATGGCGATTATGACTCATGGGACGACAGGTATCACAACGAATCAATCTCACTGTCAGCAACAAAGCTCTTGTATGACACAGGGCGCAACAGGCTTCAGCGTGAAATACGCTCCGAGAGTCTCACAGGCTCAAAGGAGTCTGAACGTGGGACTCTGATTTCAGTGGCGGCTGAGGCAAAACGCAAATATTATGACCTCGTGCTGAAATTCCTTAACCGCGATGTTGAACAGGAAAAACTCCGCAACCTTGAAGAACACCTAAAAAGCGCTAAAGGTCTCTATGAGGTCGGCAATAGTCCATATATTGACGTAACAAAAGCACAGTCAGATGTTTCATCCGCAAGAGTCTCACTCCTTAAAGCTGAGAATGACATACTCATATCGCAGGAAGCCTTACGCGTTGCAATGGGTACAGACATTAGCGGCCCTTTCAATATCGCACTGTCAACGGAATTATTGCTGCCACTTCCCCCAGAAAATGTGAACTCCCTCATTGACACGGCATTAAATGACCGCCCCGATTACAGGAAATTGCTTCATGATGTCAGGGCAGGCGAGCTAACCATAAAGGACGCAGCCCGCTCAAGTTCTCCGACAATAACAGGCCAAGCAGGTACATCACTCTCAAACCGTGAAGGCTCATCAGCTACAACAGATTACTATGTTGGAGTGAGCGTTAATGTTCCGGTGATTGACGGCGGCGAAATGAAAGCGTCAGTCAGTCAGGCAAAAGCACAGCTTGAACAGGTCAATGCTGACGTTGAAAGCATGAGGCAGAATATAATTTACGGCGTAAGGAGCGCGGCTTTGTCGTTGTCGAGTGCTGTTGACAGGGCTAAATCATCATGGGAGGCCGTGAAATATTCGGAGGAGAATTTGACTCTTGCGCAGGGACGCTATGAGGTCGGAGTCGGGAATCCCATTGAGGTTAGCGATGCAGTTTCAGCACTTTCAACAGCTAGATACACATACTATCAGGCATTGTATGACGCTCAAACAGCGAGGGCAAATCTTGATGAAGCATTAGGACATTTGCCGCCGGAAATCGAAGGGAGAAATGACTTATGGGAAGCACAGTAGACTTGCACATACACACAACAGCTTCAGACGGTACAGACTCGCCGGAGCGACTTCTGTGGAACATTCAGCGAGCCGGGATAACTGTATTCGCTGTAACTGACCATGACACAATCAAAGGTGCAGTGAGGATGAAGCGCATAATTCCGCAGGGAATCAGGTTCATCAAAGGGATTGAGTTCTCCTGCATAACAGCGAACGGTGCGAAATGCCACATATTAGGGTTGAACTATGACGAGAACAATCTTGATTTCCTTGACGCATTGAGGACGGGCGATAATCTGAGGCATGAGAAATTCTACCTCCGTGTAAAACTCCTTCATGACCAGTTCGGAATCACATTCAGCGATGACGAAATAGCATCCCTCCTCAAATCACCCAGCGTAGGCAAGCCACATATAGCGAACATGATAGTGATGAAAGGACTCGCAGCAAGCAAGCAGGACGCAATAGAACGCTACGTGAACAAATGCAAGACTGGCAACACGAGAATTGATGCGACATTTGCGGTGAGAGCGATATTGTCATCAGGAGGGACTCCAGTTTGGGCGCATCCTCTTGGCGGTGAGGGCGAAAAGGTTTTAAGCGAGCAGGATTTCCGCAGAGTATTGCGTGAACTTATAGCTTGCGGGATAAAAGGCTTGGAGTGCTGGTACTCAAAGTATACGGCGCAAAAATGCAAGTTCCTCGCTGAAACGGCTGAACGTGCTGGGCTTCTCATTTCAGGCGGAAGCGACTATCACGGCTTGAATAAGTCTATACCTTTGGGGCGGCTTAATGCTGAGGGCGTTAATGTTGAGCCTTCAAAGCTGACCATATTACGCGGAATCTAAATAGGGAGGCAATGAGAATGAGAGCAGGACTCAAAAAGTTATTGTTGCTCGCAATTTTCGCGGGCATATGTTACGGGGCTTACATGTATTTTTTCCACGAGGAGCCAACAAGTTACGGCCTCACGACATCGGAAATAACGCGGGGGGATATTGTCTCAACAGTAACAGCAACAGGTGAGCTTAACGCAATTAGTGTTGTTGAAGTCGGGACTCAGGTCTCAGGAAAAATTCAGGAGATATATGTTGATTTCAATTCGCAGGTTAGGGCAGGCCAGCTAATAGCACTCATTGACCCATCTGTATCACGTCTCACGCTCAGCGAATCAGAAGCAAGCCTCGCGGTGTATCAGGCCGGAGTCAGGAGCGCGCAAGCCTCACTCAATGACGCACAACGCAAGCACGCCCGCAACAAAGAACTCTTCAGCCGTAAGTTGATTGCCCGCAGTGAGGTTGACACCAGCGAAACAGACGTATCACTCAAGAAAGCCGCCCTTGAAGAGGCAAAATCACGTGTTGCGCAGGGAAAAGCAGCCGTTGAACGCGCCCGGACAAATCTTGGATATACCCGAATCACCTCGCCCGTGAACGGAGTCGTTATTGACAGGAAGGTTGACGCAGGTCAAACAGTGGCAGCAGGCTATCAGACTCCGACATTGTTCAAGGTTGCAGAGGATCTAACGCGCATGAAGATTGAGACGAAAGTTGACGAGGCCGACATAGGCACGGTAGCTGAGGGGCAAAATGTAACGTTCAGGGTTGATGCGTTCCCGGATGAGACATTTTCGGGAAGGGTCGTGCAGGTTAGAATCGCGCCTAACACAAGTGAGAGCGTCGTAACGTATACGGTGATAATTCATGTCGACAACCCAGAATTGAAGCTCAAGCCAGGAATGACAGCGAATGTTTCAATCGAGACCGCAAAAGCCTCAAACGCCCTCCGAATCCCTGTAGCGGCATTGAGATTCACTCCCCCTGAAGACCTCCTGAACACAATATCATTCGACAGGGACATTCTCACGCAGAGAAAAACCCTAAACTCCGGGACAGTCTGGCCTGAAAGAGAGGGAATAATGATGCCCCCCGTGAGAGTCAAAGTTGGAATTACCGACAGCAAATGGGTTGAGCTTATCGGCGAGGAAACAGCGAGGAAGCGTCCAGCTTTGCGCGAAGGTACAGAGCTCGTTACGAATGCGCAGGCCGGAGTGAACACAGGCACAACCACAACAGGCGGTCTTTTCGGCGGGCCTAGGGGCGGTGGCAGGAGGGGCGGCGGTCCAAGGTAAAATGAGCATAATAGAAGTCAGAGACCTCACGAAGATTTACACGACAGGCGACATAGAATTACGCGCTCTTGACGGAGTCAGCTTCACGATTGAACGTGGCGAGTTCGTGTGTGTCATGGGGCCGTCAGGGTCAGGGAAATCAACGATGATGAATATATTAGGGTGTCTTGACGTTCCTACGGGGGGACATTACGAGCTTGATGGGGTTGACGTGAAGAATCAGACAAAAGCCGAGCTTGCTGACATACGCAACCGCAAGTTAGGGTTCGTGTTTCAGGGCTTCAACCTGCTGCCTAAAGTTGACGCTGTAGAGAATGTAGAATTACCACTGCTGTACAGGGGAGTGGGTTCTTCAGCAAGGAGAAAAGCCGCCGTGAAAGCCCTTGAGCGTGTTGGGCTGGGTCAGAGGCTTCATCATCGCCCGGCGCAAATGAGTGGAGGACAGCAGCAAAGAGTCGCGATTGCCCGCGCCATTGTTGGAGAAGCACCCATAATTCTGGCCGATGAACCTACCGGGAATCTTGACACAAAAACGACGGTCGAAATCATGAATATCTTTACGGAGCTTCATTCTCAGGGTATAACGGTGATACTCGTAACGCATGAGCCTGAAATAGCGACATGGAGTGAAAGAGTGTTGCGATTCAGGGATGGGAAATTGATTGCGGATGAGGCAGCCCCTAAAGTTGAGGAGCTTGACAGTGAGGCGAGGCAGTAAGAAGTCATGTACTCCGTAGAAAAGGTAAAGGCACTCGCAAAAATCAGAACGCCTGAAAGTTTTGACACACTGCTTGAAATATTCAGGTCGGATGAGAATATTGACGTAAGGCGCGAGGCTGTGTCATCAATTGGACGACATAATGACAGCAGCAGGATATATGATTTTCTGAGGGAGGAAGCCTTCAGCAGGCGTAATCCCATGGAGCTAATCTACCAGATGTTCAGGACATGCCTTTACAGGAGCGGGGATGATTCAAGATTTGCGGAAATGCGTCAAGAAATGCTTGCTTACTGGCAGAATGAGATTCTCTACAAGATGAATGACTACTACAATTACCGCCAGAAAAGAGAAAAGCACAAGCCCATCCCAAAAATCACAACTCCCCTTCTGTTGATAGGCGACAACTGCGAGACCCTCAAGACTCTTCCCGAAAACTGTATACAGCTCATCTTCACCTCCCCACCGTATTACAATGCCCGCGAATATTCCGATTACGGCTCATACGCAGAATACCTCGCGAAAATGGGAGATACATTCCGCGAATGTCATAGAGTTTTGGAGGACGGAAGATTCATCATCGTGAACGTTTCACCCGTCATAACTCGTAGACCTGGCCGCGAGTTTGAGAGCATAAGATACCCGATTCATTATGACCTTCACAGGGTATTGACTGAGAGCGGGTATTACTTCGTTGACGAAATTTTATGGGTAAAGCCTGAACCTTCTGTGCCTGACAGGGTTAGCGGTTATCGTCAGACACGCAAGCCACTCTCCTACAAGCCCAATTGCATCACAGAGAGCTTGATGGTTTACCGCAAAAATTGCAGCTTCCTTCTTGACCGCAATATGAAAGAGCATGACGAATATGACAGGCATGATGACGAAGCAATAGACACAACAAACTGCTGGTACATAGCCCCAAAATATGACAAGAATCACCCTGCTGTTTTCCCGGAGGAATTATGCCGTAAAGTTTTGCGGTATTACTCGTTTGAGGGTGATGCGGTAATGGATCCTTTTGCAGGTTCAGGGACATTCGGAAGGGTTGCGAGGAAAATGGGAAGAGTTCCTGTTCTATGTGAGATGAATGAAGAGTACGCGAATATCATTGAGAGTGAAAGCGGGGGATATTATGACGTTCGGGGAAGAAGCCGTGAAAAGAGTAGTCAGCAAATTACTTTGTGGGAGGGATTATAGGGATGAGGTGATTAACGCGGTAAATGCTGAGTTTTTCGACTTCACGCTAAAGTTTTTCCGTGAGATTGTTGACGCAAAACTTCATGGCCGGGATATTTGCATGTCATGGTACAGGGAGCATTTCATTGACGGGGAGAATGTTGCGCCGGAAGATGCTGTGATATATGCCGGGCTTAACCGCAAGACTGTAACGAACATTTACGGCCATGCAACGCGGGAAATTATGCTTGACGCTGCAAGAGGCAATTTCGAGTACCTTCGCGGGATTCTTGCTGAATTGGAGAATGACGCGGAAAATGATTTAGCCGTAACCATAAGCATAAGCTATAACAACGTTGCTGTGAAGTTGTCGCTTGCTGAAAGTCTGATTGTGATAAACGCCCTTGCAACAAAGAAGCTACAGATTAGGGGAGGAGCTTGGAGCGCAATCGGGAAAAGAGTCGAGAAGCCTCTTCTTGATGAGCTGTGCAACATGGCCGGAGTCCCTGAAACGAACATAGACAGGACTTTTACGCGGGACAAAAATCTGTCGTATGACCGTGAGACAGACTACAAGCTAATCAGCAGGGCAGGAAGGGTATACCGTGTTGAAGTGAAACTCATGGGGCGTGGGAATCCTGAAAGCGCAGACATGACAATAGCGAGGGACAGCGACATATTCATAGCCGACACGCTCAGCGAACAGAATTGCAACCAGCTCAAAGCCCGCGGTATTGAATATCTCATACTCAGGGGGAATGCGGATATACTTCATGGCTTCACGGAAATTTTAGGCAGGCTCGATATTCCATACAAAAATGGCAAGAGACAACGCTGAATCCCCTGCCTTTTCTCACATATTACTTCATGGCCTCTTTCAGCGCATTCACATACTCATTCACAGCCTTAACGCTAAATTCAGCCTCAGTGAATATCGCCTCAAAGCCGTGAGTCGCACCGGGTATAACGTGCAATTCAACCGGGACTCCAGCCTCCATGAGTCTTTGCGCGTACTCTATATCCTCATCCCTGAACGGGTCAAGCGTTCCAACCATGATATACGCAGGAGGTAACCCGGACAAATCTTTTGCCATTGACGGCGAAGCATACGCAGGTACATCAGCATTCACGCCACCAAGGTACAAATTCCACGCAAAAACATTGAAGTCCCTACCCCAAGCGCGAGGGTCGTTAATCTGGTATGAAGACTGCGTAATATTCCTGTGGTCTAACATTGGGTACAAAGGCATCTGGAAGTGAATCGCCGGATATTTCTTGTCCCTCGCCAAAAGCACAACTGCCGCCGTTAATCCCCCTCCTGCGCTCTGACCCGCAACAGCTACACGATCTTTGCGGACAGGTAAATTCTCTGTCATCCACACTAAAGCCGCGTAACAATCCTCAAGTCCTGCCGGGTAAGGGTGTTCAGGCGACAAACGGTAATCAGGAGCAACAACGATAAAGCCGAGTTCAT
>JAFSKY010000128.1 GCA_017448685.1 Synergistaceae bacterium | reverse complement strand
GATTTTTCCCGTATAGCTTGCGGAATCTCAAAAGTGTACGGAGTCCCGCGCTTGATATGTATTCCAGATTAGCCGCGTCAAATATAGGAATCTCGCCCGGGAATTTGGCGAGTTGCCCAGAAATTTCCTCGTAGGTTATTCCGGCGTTGTTCGCGTCAATCCTCCCTGAAAGTTCTATTGTATGCATGTTTTCACCTCTCCGAATAAATCATTTCCGGCAACATCATATATTCCTGCTGTCAAAACATCTCCCATCCTCACGCCCTCAGCCCCTGCAACGCACACAAGCCCATCAACCTCCGGCGCATCACGGTATGACCTTCCCCAAATTTCGCCCGACTCCGCGTCAATATCCTCAGCGATAACTTCAAGCTCACGCCCGATAAACATTTCTCCGCGTTCTTGGGAGATTTCCTGCTGAAGCTCCATTAGCCTTGCGCAACGTGATTCAGCCGTCCGCTTTGAGACTCTTCCGGGGAAATTCGCGGCCTTTGTGCCTTCCTCCGGGGAATACACGAACGCTCCAAGCCTGTCAAACTCAACATCACTCACGAAATCCATAAGCCTCCCGAAACTTTTCGCAGTCTCACCTGGGAAACCCGTCATTATTGTTGTGCGCAATGTGAATAGCGGGTCAAGCTCACGTATATATGTGAATATCCTCTGCATATGTCCTTCAGGGCATGGCCGATTCATTCGCGCAAGTATTTCGGGGTCTGAGTGCTGAATAGGTATATCGAGGTAATGAAGAACTTTGTCCTGCGACATGAGGAAGTCAATCAATGCTTCATCGACTCTGTTAGGGTGAAGGTATAGAAGGCGTATCCATGTTCCAGCCGGGACAGCCTCATTCAATGCGTGAATCAGTGTGCGTAAGTTTGTGCCATCGCCAAAATCCTGCCCGTAAACCGTCAAATCCTGCCCCACAAGGCATAACTCCTTTGCCCCTGCCGAACACATAATACGAGCCTCAGTGATTACGCGTTCAAGGGGGACGCTCCTCAAACGCCCGCGAATGTTCGGGATTGCGCAGTATGAGCATGATGTGTTGCAACCCTCCGAAATCTTGATGTAGCGCGACCAGCTGTTATTGTTCAACGGGATGGGGGCGCATTCAGGATTTTCATTGCCGCCGAGAAAACGTATAATCTTCCCCCATTCCTCAGACCTCACGAACAAATCAACACTCCCGGAAAATTCCTGACGCAACTCCTTCTCATAGCGATTCACCAAGCACCCGGCAACAATGAGAGTCTTTATGCGACCGTCAAGTTTCATGGCTTCAAGGTCAATTATCGCGTCAATGTTCTCTTTCACAGCGTCCTGAATGAATCCGCATGTGTTGATTACTGCGCATTCAGCCCCGGAAGAATCATCAGTAACCTCATGGCCGGAAGATTCAAGCATGGCTTTGAGGCGTTCAGAGTCGGAGGTGTTTTTTGCACACCCCATACTGAGGAGAAATATCTTCATTCCGCGCTAGTCTTCATACTCGCTGAATGTCTCAACGTCTATTGATTTGACCTCAAAGACACGTTCAACGTTCACGCAGAAATTGTTGGCTATCATGAGATTAGCGAGCTTCACTCCGTCAATGAGCATGATTCGCTCATCGTTTGCGCAGATTTTCGCCTGCTCTGAGAAATTTGCGGTTGTTGCGAAGATTCCTTTTCCGCCCTTGTCAGCTAATTCCTCCGCAAAGTCTTGAATGTCCGCTTTGCCTACAGTCCTTGCGGGTGATAATTTCCGCGCCTGAATGTAAATGTTTGCGCCTGTCTTGTTGTCGAGGATTACGCCGTGAATCATATCGCTTCCGGCTGTCTCAGTGGTGTATCTTGCTGTCTGGAAGGCAAAATATCCCATTTTCGAGAGCAGATCTATCACGAGCATCTCGAATCTGTCAGAAGGTATTGCGGCTGTCTTCATGAGTATCTCATCAGCAAGGTGTGAATTGTATTGCGTTATGACATCTTCAATTCTCTGCGCTGGAGTAACTTCCTCAAATACAAAACCTGAGTCTGTATCTTCATCATATGACTCTGACTCGGCTTCGTATTCTGCTTCCTCATGCTGAATCTGTTCAGACTCATTCATGGCTTCATTCTCAGGCTCATATTCTGCTTCAGGCTCTTGCATTGGTTTTTGCGCTTGCTCTGGTTCGGACTCCGGCTCTGGCTCTGGTTCAGGCTCATATTCTGGTTCAGCTTCAGGGGTAATCTCTTCTTGAGGCTCTGAAATTTCCGGGACATTCTCTGAATCGTCATGAGGGGATTCAATTTCGGCGGGTATTTCTGATTCCGTGTCAGGCTCTGTGATTTCTTGGGGCATATCTGCTTCCGGCTCTGGCTCTGTGATTTCTTGGGGCATGTCTGACTCTGGCTCTGGGTCATGTGATTCTTGCGGTTCAGGGTCTAATTCAAGCGGTGGAGGAGGCATTAAGGCTTCATTATCCTCAAGACCTAACGCGCCTTCAACTGTGAGAGGTTTGTTCTTCCTCGCCGCTAAATATTCATCGCTTATCATTGCGGGATCGTCTTCAAGCACCTCAAGCCCCGCTGAAGTTATCATGTAAATGTTCTTTGATGGGTTCGAGAGAAGATGATTCTTGCGAAGGTCTGTTTTTGCCTCGCTGATTCTGCTCTTGAAAATATTTTTGTCCCCCGACGAAAGGTCATTGAGATTCAGCTCAAAATATCCGGCCATAAGCTCAAGAAATTCTGTGGCCGAAAAACTCCGGGGGGCCTCGCCCTTGAACGCCTCAAGAAGTGGTTTGCGTATTTCCTGAGCGGCGGGGATTGGCATCATAGTTCACCTCGTAAAATGATTGTTTGTGTGTGATTGCGCATGATTATAGTTATCCGAAACATATAATGCTCCGAATTTTACAGTGTAAACTGCTGGTGTACTACCCACCTCTATCAAGTCCGCAATTTCTTGCATTCCTGACTACTTGTTACATTTGCACCTTTTCTGGTGGTCCGTCATAGTTCATTCAGTCCAGAGACCATCCAGTCTCTAAATGCTACGCTGCGAACAGAGGAAAGTGCTTCCCCAAAATTGACTCATCGAATGAATTTCGATGTCTTATTCTTCCGAATTGTTGCGAGATTATCACATACACCAGCATAAAACAAGTAAAGGAATTTAACACTTCAATTTTTGGGGCGGGCAATATAATAGGCTGGCATACAAACGCAAAGGAGACCTCATTATGACACACGCAAAACTATTCATCGCCCTGTGCTTTTCATTCTGCATATCGTCAATATCATCCGCTAATGACGAATGGACACCAGCCAGCTATGACCGCCGCAAGGCAATCCCGAATGACTCATCAGCCCCCGCAAAACTCTCACCACTCAATGAGCTTCCTCCACTCACATCAAATGAGGGAGTAATACGGCGCGTGAGACTTCCTGAAGGCGTGAAGGCTGTTGCGATTACGTTCGACATGTGCGAGCTTGACACGGTAACGACTGGCTGCGATATGGAAGTGTTGAGCTTCCTCCGCGAAAATCGAATCCCTGCAACGCTATTCATGGGCGGAAAATGGATGAGGACTCATGCCAGTAGGGTCAAGCAAATCATGAAGGAAGGCGCGTTGTTCGAGATTGCGAATCACAATTGGAGTCATGGCAACTGCGCTTTGTTGTCGGAAGAAGGCTTGAAGGCTCAAATCCTATGGACGCAAGCGGAATATGAGTTGTTGCGTGAGGAATCTGGCGCGAATGACATACCGAATGTGCCGGAGCTATTCAGGCTGCCTTACGGGAGGAATAACGAACGTGCATTGAAGGTGATTGCGGGACTCGGATTGCGGGTGATTCAGTGGGACGTAGCCGCCGAAGCTGGGGACAATTCAAAGCCTAGTCGGGCAAAACGTAACGCGAAAACTGTTGCGGCCATGACCAAGCCGGGAAGTATATTGCTGTTTCATGCGAATCTCGTGCCAAAAGGAACGGCGAATCTCTTGCGTGAGGTAGTGAAGATTCTTGAGGGTGATGGATATATGTTCGTGAAGGTGAGTGAGCTTCTTGCGATGGGTGAGGCTGAAACTGTGAGGGACGGATATTTTTCGAGACCGGGGGATAATTATGCGCTGGACAAAAGATTTGGGATTGATGGTACAGGGAGAAGGAAGCCTTTTACGGGGAAATGAGGGGGATTGTGAGTCCCCCTGCGTGTATGTTATGCCTGTTTCTTTTCGCGGAGTAATGCCCGCATCGCATTTATGGATTTTTGTGCGTACTGTGAGTTCAGAAGATTAACCGTTATTGATGTTCCGCCTTTTGTCGTCAGCGTGAAGGCTTCTGTGTTGATGGTGATTTCATTTTCCCCAACTTCCACAGTTTCATTCACTGATGCCGTTGATACTGATACTACATCCTGATAGAAATATACGTCTGTGGCTTCATTGAGTATGTAGTCTTCTGTCGTCATGAAACGAAGCGTGTAGCAGTAAAGTTCATTGCGCGAGAAGAACAGCATCACAACTTTGTAGACATTGCTACGCCATCTCTGGTCTGTACCCTGCTTCACCTTGTCAGCTCCTGCAAATTCATAGCCACCGAGAATTATCGGAGCTATCTCTCTTACTTCGCTTGCATTCACTCCCAATTTTTCGAGCACTCTGGTTCTGCTGAGGCCGTCTACATATTTTGCAATGGCAGCATCATATTCACCGCCGCTTATGCGAGTGTCCTTGTTCTGAGCTGATGAAGACATCGCCACAAGAATACCCGCCACAACAATGCACCCGATACCAGCTACAATATCACCGTTGAGCAAACCGCCGATTCCTCCAAGCCCCAGCAAAATCCCTAGGCATCCTGAACAGCCTCCTTTAGGGAGATCGGTGAAGTAAGTTGCATTCCTTGAGTAATCCATGAACCTTTTACCGCCTTTCACGTAATCTATAATTCTTTCGGCCTACCAGCTTCGGGAAGGTCAAAGAGAATCCCTATATCATGCTCCGAGACACCGAACCCATATACCTCATTAAGCAGGCTCTTATAGTCCGTCCTCGCAGTCGGACATACAAAACTAACCATGCAGAGAACCTCCCCGCATGTATGTTGTTGTGTGTGTGCTAGTGGGTGATTACCTGACAGAAGAGCGGAATAATGGCGAACGGCTGAACGGCTGAACGGCTGAGTGTAGCTTTGTTATTCATGCTCGTCAATACTCCTTATTGTTGAAAAATTTATAGTGGATGGCTAATATTTTAGACGGCCTCATTATCACTTGTCAATGAAACTTTTGCGGGCATGTAAAATTTTGCTTGTTAAACTCATGGCGAAAATGTAGAATTTTACCATCTGCCCAAGCAACAGAATACCGGGATAAGCGTTAAAGCAATTCAGCGCCCCTTTTCTTTTGGGAACATAAATTCATGATCGAATCACAGAAAGGATAAAGAACATATTATGCAGTACGTGTTGGCATTATTCGCGTTCATTGCCGGCTCAGGACTTGGCTATGCGGTCTTGAGGGCATTGGACAATTCCAAGATTAACGGCGTAAAGAATCAAGTCTCAAACATGCTCCGAGAAGCTGAAGAAAATTCCGAGCGCATAAAGCAGTCGAAAATCTCCGAAACACGCGATGAAGTAACCCGTCTCCGCCAAGAAGCTCAGAAAGACATCAAGGAGCGTCGCGCAGAAATCCAACGAACTGAACGCAAATTAGAGCAAAAAGAAGACAACCTCGACAAGAAAATAGAACGTGCCAATCGCAAAGAAGACGAGCTTAAATCAAAACATGAGGAACTCGAAAAACGCCGTGCCGCCCTCGAAGATACAATCCGTCAGCAGGAAGAAAAGTTGCAGGAAATCGCCGGGATGACTCGTGAGGACGCTCAAGACCTCCTGATGCGCAAGACTGAAGCAGACGCAAAACACATGTTAGGCTTGAGGCTGAAAGAGCTTGAAGAGAACGCACAGCGTGAGGCCGACAAGAAAGCCCGCGACATAATCGCCGGAGCAATGCAGAGATGTGCGGTTGAAAGTGCTGGGGAATCAAGCATAAGCGTTGTACCATTGCCATCAGAAGAAATGAAAGGCCGCATAATTGGCCGCGAAGGAAGAAACATACGCACGTTCGAGAGCCTCACAGGAGTAGACCTCATCATTGACGACACCCCCGAAGCAGTAACACTTTCCAGCTTTGACCCAATACGCCGAGAAATAGCACGTCGCGCAATGGAACGCCTTGTAGTTGACGGCAGAATACACCCCGCAAGAATTGAGGAGCTTATCGAGAAGGCAGCCCGCGATATTGACGACGAAATGATAAATGAGGGCGAGAATGTCATCCTTGAACTCGGCATAAAGAACATGAACAATGAGCTTGTGCGTACGTTGGGACAGCTCAAATTCCGCTACAGTTACGGGCAAAACGTACTTTCACATAGCATGGAGGTAGCTCAAATTGCCGGGATAATTGCGGCTGAATTGGGACTCGATGAGGAATTAGCCAGGCGCGGAGGATTATTGCACGACATTGGGAAGGCTATTGACCGCCAGACTGAAGGCCCTCACGCTGAAATCGGTGCTGACCTTGCTCGGAGAATGGGTGAACGTCCCGAAATAGTGAGTTGCATTGCCCGCCATCATGACAGCCTCGAAGTTGACTCAGTGTATGAAGTTATCGTGTCTGTAGCTGACGCTATAAGCGCATCACGTCCAGGGGCGAGGCGTGAGAGTCTTGACGCGTACATAAAGCGCCTCCAGAAACTTGAGGAAATCGCACAGGAATTCCCCGGCGTAACGAAGGCTTATGCCATGCAGGCTGGGCGGGAAGTCAGAGTCATGCTCAATGCTGACACTACAGATGACGGGACTGTGCATAAACTTGCGTTTGACATTGCCAGACGAGTTGAGGCGGAATTGAAATATCCCGGTCAAATTCGTGTAAGCGTATCACGTGAGAAAAAAGCATCGGAGTTCGCGAAATGAGAATACTATTCTCCGGCGATGTGGCATGGAACACAGGACGTGAGGCACTTGCGATTGCGCTTCCTGTTATACGGCGGGAATACGGCAATTTTGATTTCACCCTCATAAACTGTGAGAACGCTGCACACGGAAAAGGCATGACCGACAAAATATTTTCCGAGTTCATCGCGCTTGGAGTTGACGCAATGACTTCCGGCAATCACATTTGGGATAAGCCGATGTTCTTCACGACTCTTGACGCTGAAACGAGGGTATTCCGCCCGGCGAATTATCCTCCGTCATGTCCTGGGCGCGGTCATGGGATAATTGAACGCAAAGGGAAAAAGCTCGGCATTCTGAATCTTGAAGGTCAGGTGTTTTTGCCGCCGATTGATTCTCCGTTCACATGCGCTGACACTCTGATTGATGAGCTGAAATCACAAGGCGGGGAAAATCTGCCCATATTCGTGGACTTTCACGCGGAAGCAACGAGTGAGAAGCAAGCTATGGGGTATTGGCTTGATGGGCGTGTAAGTGCTGTTGTTGGGACTCATACACATGTTCAGACGGCGGATGAAAGAATCATGCCACATGGGACGGCGTATATCTCTGACGCTGGCATGACTGGCGGCCATGAGGGTATATTGGGTGTGAGCTATGAGTCAGTGATGCCGAAATTCATTCATGGGCTACCGTGTAAGTTTGAGGCCAGTGAATCGGGTGCGGCGTTTAACGGGGTAATAATTGAGGTGGATGAAGTCTCCGGGCTTGCGGTGAAAATTGAGAGGGTGCAGATTGATACGGGGGAATTGTCGCAATGATGGCGTGAGGGGCGTTTGAAGGCAGAGAATGAGTCCTTCCCTGAGATTACGGGGGAGGATTTTTTTTGCGCAGATTTGCTTGGGTCATCCTACATTATTCCCCCGATGCGGCGTATTAATATTCGTGCGTATGTGCTTCTCAATATGCCGTCATTGCCTCTGATAACTGCCCGTGCGTTCAGGTCGCCAAATTTGGGATCATCCTCGCGGGTATATATCTTCGTCTTGAGGGGGGAATCTCTTTGCGTTATGCCGAGAATCTCAAACTGCTTAGGGTTGTACTTGTCGAGAAATGTTACAGGCACTCCCATTACACCGAGCCAATCGCATGGAATATCCACAACCTTGCT
>JAFSKY010000012.1 GCA_017448685.1 Synergistaceae bacterium | reverse complement strand
GGAAAAATCAGCCACAGGTTTACGCGGATTACACGATATTGCTTGCTGAAGTCGCATCAACCACAAATGAAGCGTTATTGCTTGAGTACCTCCTCAGAAACTCTAAGGATGATGGCCAAAAGAAATGGCTTCTCAGCTACTATTACGACATGGCCAGAACAACATTTTTCCGTCAGGCAATGTTCGCAGATTTCGAGCGCGAGACACACAAATACGCCGAAAACGGTGGAGTCTTAACGCCCGATTATCTTTGCTCATTGTGGGAGAAGCTCAACTCTCAGTATTACGGCCCGGAGCTTGTCATTGACACGGAGCTTTGCGCGGAATGGGCACGGATTCCGCATTTCTATTCGGCGTTCTACGTCTACAAATACGCAACAGGCTTCACTGCGGCGAATGCTTTTGCGTCATCGATTCTTGCTGGCGAGGAAGGCGCATCGGGGCGTTACCTGAAATTCCTTCAGAGCGGGGGAAGCGATTACAGCCTGAACATTTTGCGGAGGGCTGGCGTTGACCTCATGAGTGAAGAACCATTTGACCGTGCAATGAAATTCCTTGAAGCGAGGCTTGACGAATGGCAGATGTGAGACTCATAGCGTTTGACCTTGATGGAACACTCTTCAACGACAAGAAGGAAATCACCCCTGAGACTGTACGCACTCTTGAGCAAGCCGCCTCAATGGGAGTCGAGATTGTCCCGGCAACAGGGCGCTTTTGGGGAGCAGTCCCGGAAAACCTGAAAGCCCTAAACTTTGTGCGTTATGCCATAACCCTTAACGGAGCGGCGATTTTTGACGTTAAAGCCTCAAAGACAATTGCAGAGTTCACGATTCCAATTGAACGCGCTGAAACATTGTGCCGTGTGTCAGACGGACTCGGAGTCGTGTATGATTTCGTGGCTGGCGGAAAAGGCTACATGAGACGAGATCTCTATGAGCGACTCGCCGAGGTTATGGTCGGTGAATGGCAGGTCAAAATAGTGCGTGATATGCGCTCCCCTGTTGATGATGTGTATGAAACGTTGAAGGCTCATAGTGGAGTGCAGAAAATGCAGATATATACCCTCGACAAAGATTTACGCGCTAATTTGCTCAAGGCACTTCCTGTTGTATTTCCCGATATGCTTTTCACGTCATCAGTTCCCAACAACATAGAGATTAACGACACACGAGCCAACAAGGGCGGGGCGTTAGAGTTTGTTGCGGGGCTTCTTGGCATTCCGATTGAGTCGACTCTAGCATTTGGGGATGGCCTCAACGATATTAGCATGATTGAACGGGCTGGAATCGGGGCGGCCATGTCGAACGCTTGCCCAGAGATTTTAGCTGCTGCTGATTACGTTGCGCCAGACAACAATAATGATGGCGTGGCTGAAGGGATAAAGAGATTTTGCTTCGTACAATAACAATCGCAGCATTGTGTATAAACCTTGAACATGCCGGGCGGATTCTGTTCTCGAATCCACATAGCATAGTCCTGAATTACGGTATGGCCTTCAGCACGTTTCAGGACATGCCTACCCTGGCTACTGTGATGTCCGGGATTGCCTGCTTTATGATTGGGGCGGTGTTCTTGACGGAGCTTGATGAATGGGAACGTTTTGGGTATTCGCTAATGCTTGGGGGGGCGTTGTCGAACTTCACCGAGAAAATCATACTGGGCTATGTCATTGACTGGATACCGCTTCCGTTTATACCGCTGGTGATTAATATTGCGGATATTGAGGTGTCATTAGGGGCGTTGATTGCGTTTGTGGGATTCACAACATAAAAAAACTCCCCCGAATCACCTTCAGGGGAGCTACAACTCTACTTCATCAGGTCAGCAAGCGTTATTCCGTCAAAGAAATCATGTATCATCCCGCCCAACTTCTTCCACATAGGCAGAGTCGGACATACTTGCGCTCTTGGGCATGTGTTAGGGCTACACTTCATGCACTCAACCGGGACAAGCTCTTCACTCATTGCCGCAAGAACATCACTGACTCTGCATTCTTCCGGCTCAACCCCAAGACGATAACCGCCCCCAGCCCCGTGCCTTGTCTCAACGAATTTCCCACGCGACAAAACAGCCATCAAACGCTCAGCGTATTTCTTCGACACCTCTTGACGCTCTGCAAGCTCATGCACCGTGATATAGCCCGATTCCCTATTACGCGCAAGGTCAACGAGAAATCTCAGGGCATATCTTCCGCGAGTTGACACCAGCATTACACAGCCTCAAACCCCCGCGCAAGATCCGCGATTATGTCATCAATATGCTCCGTCCCAACTGAAAGACGTATAGTTGTCGGCCTTATCCCGCATGAAAGCAGCTCTTCCTCGCTCAGCTGTGAATGTGTCGTTGATGCGGGATGAATGACGAGCGATTTAACGTCCGCAACATTGGCCAGAAGTGAGAAAAGCTGAAGGCTCTCCGTGAATTTCTTGGCGGTCTCAGCATTGCCCTTGATGTCAAACGTGAATATTGAACCCGCTCCATTCGGGAAATACTTTGCGTACAATTCCGCCTGCTTCCCACGCTCCAATGACGGATGATTTACCCTCGCAACTTTCGCATGATTCTTCAGGTAATCGACAACCTTCAATGCATTCTCAACATGCCTCTCAACCCTGAGCGATAACGTTTCAAGCCCCTGAAGCAGCAAGAATGAGTTAAACGGCGATTGGCACGCACCAAGATCCCGCATTAACGTTGTGCGCAGCTTGATGATATACGCCAGCTTCCCGGCAGCATCGGTGAACTTCACACCATGATATGACGGATTCGGCTGTGAGAGTCCCGGAAACTTGTCATTTTGCGCCCAATCGAAATTTCCGCCGTCAACGATTACCCCGCCCATAACTGTGCCATGACCGCCGATGAATTTCGTTGCCGAATGAACGACAATATCAGCTCCGTATTCAATCGGCCTGCACAAATACGGCGTGGCGAATGTGTTATCGATTACGAGCGGGATTCCGTGTTCATGCGCGATTTTTGCGACCGCCTCAATGTCCATAACGTCGGAATTTGGGTTGCCGAGCGTCTCAGCGTAAAGCAGTTTGGTGTTGGGCTTTATGGCTTTAGCGAAATTGTCCGGGTCTGAAGGGTCAACGAATGTAGCTGTGATTCCCTGCTCCGGGAGAGTGTGGGCGAAAAGGTTGAACGTTCCGCCGTAAAGGTTTGTCGATGAAACGACATGCGAGCCTGCTGGGGCTATGTTCTGCACAGCATAAGCAATCGCCGCAGAGCCTGAAGCCGTCGCCAATGCTCCCGCGCCGCCCTCAAGAGCCGCTATCCTGCGCTCGAAAACGTCATTTGTCGGATTCATCAGACGCGTGTAGATGTTGCCCGGCTCAGTCAGTGCGAATCTTCCTGCCGCTGTTGCTGAGTCCTTGAACACGTATGATGTTGTCGCGTAAATTGGGACTGCCCTAGAATCTGTAACTGGGTCTGCTGTTTCCTGCCCTGCGTGAAGCTGTATTGTCTCAAACCTGTATTTGTTGCCGCTCATTATGCTTATATCCTTTCGTTTTGTCTGCTCTGCCTTCGCCTGCTTCTGTGAAGGCTCGTTTTTATGCCCTGAACGTAAAAAGAAACTTTCCAGAAAATCAAACACGTTCATGGAAGCATTCGAGTCTGAAAAACTTTGCCGACCGCTTTACCCTGAAGCAGTAAGGGTATAATTCTCTGCATGTCAATAACCTACCTTTGCAGTGTGAAAATCAAAGTTGCGGAAATTTTACACGTTGACGACCTAATGTCAAGCCCGGCAAGGAAAATAAAAGCTCCCCCGCTAATCAGGAGAGCCAAAACGCATTACTCTGTTGTAACCTTGTGGGAGATATTTGTATGTGAGAATGTACAATGCGCTACTCAATCGGTTAAGGGCATGGCAAATTCTGAGGGAGTCTTCATGGCCAAAAGCACGAACTGCGCATAATTCAGCCTCACGCATGAGAGTCCGCAAGAGATTCAACCCGGCCGATTCCCTGCCCATGTCATAATGTGGGAGGATATGCCCAATGCCGTAATACTTCATGGGATTGTGGGAACGTGTGTGAATTTCATCCTCATTCATTCCCCATAACGTAAAATTGCCCGCAAAAAGTTTTTCCCCTGCCTCGCATTTCTGGAGATGGTTCACGACTCCGCGTATTTCCTCAAGGTCTGAGACATATTCACGGCTGTGTGAGTCAGACTGTAGGAATATGATTTGCGCGTTAAGGGTGTCGAGTTTTCCGCGTAATTCGATTCGTGGGTGCGATTTGGGGACGTTCTCGCGGGCATTAAGGCTCGTCAGTGTCATGCTCCAAGCGTGGCAACCATTACGGCCTTGATGGTATGCATTCTGTTTTCCGCCTCATCAAAAACCTTTGAGGCTTCCGACTCGAAAACTTCCTCCGTAACCTCAGCACCTTTCACGGCTGGGAGGCAATGAAGGAATATCGTTGAGGATTTGCCAGTTGCGGCCATGATTCCCGCGTTGACCTGCCACGCCCCTAACAGCCTGTAACGTTCCTCCTTGAGGGACTCTTCTCCCATTGAAGCCCATACATCTGTGTACACAGCATCAGCATCTTTCACGGCCTCGAACGGGTCATTGATGACGCTGATTGTTGAATGTGAAGCTATAGCACGGCATTTTGCGAGTAATTCCGTGTCAGGCTCTAATTCTTTGGGGGAGCTTACGACATAATCAACTCCCATTTTCGCGCAACCAATCATGAGAGCGTTTGACATGTTGTTTCTTCCATCGCCGAGATAAACGAGCTTCAGCCCACTCAATGAGCCGAAATTCTCGCGCAAGGTCAGAAAGTCCGCAAGAACCTGCGTAGGATGATCCGAATCCGTGAGGCCGTTCCAGACTGGTACACCTGAATATTCCGCGAGAGCCTCAACTGTTGACTGCTTGAACCCGCGAAACTCTATGCCGTCAAACATTCGTCCCAATACCCGGGCAGTGTCTTTCACGTCTTCTTTTGCGCCGAGGTGTATCTCGTTGCGTCCGAGATATTCGGGGAATGCTCCTTCATCGTTGCAGGCTACAGTGAATGCGCAGCGTGTTCTTGTGGAAGGTTTCTCGAATATGAGGGCGATATTTTTCCCGGCGAGGAGATTTCCGCGTATCCCGGCGCGTTTTTTGGCTTTGAGGTCAGCTGAAAGGGTGAGAAGGTAATCTATTTCGGCGGGCGTGAAGTCCATTAGTGTGAGGAAACTTCTTCCCTTGAGATTTACAGGCATGATGATTAAGCCTCCTGTGTGATGAGATTTCGTGATTATAGCACTGCAATTTATGGTAGAATAACACGCGTTCAAATCATCAGAAAGGAGCTTGACAATGCCGAATAACGTGGCTACAATGCGAACAGCGAACAGCGAACAGCGAACAGCGAACAGCGAACAGCGAACAGCACAGCCTGCTTTGCGCCTAACAAAGCCCTTATCCTAGCAGGTGGCTTCCCACAAATATCACTAATCCAATCCCTTAAGCGAAGAAACATACAAACCATATTGGCGGATTATTATGAATCCCCCGTTGCGAGGAAATATGCTGATGTCTTCTATCAGGTCTCCACGCTTGACGTTGACGCGATAAGGAACATTGCTGCACGGGAAAAAGTCGGACTCATCATAACCGTATGCACAGATCAAGCACTTCTCACGATGGCGCAAGTGTCTGAAAATTTGGGGCTTCCCTGCTACCTTGATTACGCCACAGCCCTTAACGTTACGAACAAGCAGTACATGAAGAAAGTATTTTCCGAGAACGGAATCCCCACAGCCGAATATGTTTCAGCGGATAACATTCATGAAATACTCCGGGCGGGGCTTCAATTCCCTCTCGTTGTAAAGCCAGCAGACTGTAACAGCTCAAAAGGAGTCGTGAAAGTAAATGACATGGCCGGGCTTGAAGAGGCATTCAATGCGGCAAAGAGTCTCAGCAGGAGTCATTCTGTTGTGGTGGAACGCTGTATTGATGGCGCGGAAATTTCCGTTGATGCGTGGATTGAGAACGGTAAAGCGAAAATACTCTGCATGTCTCGCAACGACAAAATACCCGGTACTTTCGTCATATTCAGGGGGATATACCCTTCACGTGAAGCTCTAGCCATGAAAGACAAGATTCAGGATGCGGCACAGAAAATAGCAGATGCTTTCAGGCTGAAGAATTGCCCTCTCCTAATGCAGTGCATAACAGACGGCCATGAAGTGAACGTGCTTGAGTTTAGTGCGCGTACAGGAGGAGGCACAAAGCACATCATGATAAACCATGTTGCCGGGCTTGATGTTGTAGACATGACAGTTGAGCTTGCATTGGGGAATATCCCGCATGTTGATGATGTAAGCATGGCGGATATATATCTTGCTGACGAGTTCATTTATTGCTCTGCTGGAGTCTTTGACCGTCTCGAAGGCTTTGACGCATTAAAGGAGAATGGCATTCTGTCGGACTATTACCTGTTCAAGTGGCAAGGTGCTGAATTTGACGGAAGCATCAAGAACAGTGGAGACCGCATAGCCGGATATACAGTTATTGCGGATTCTCTCGAAAGTCTCAGAGATAAGCGCGATAAGGCATTGCGTGAAGTGAGAGTCATCGACATTAGCGGGCGGGACATTATGCGCCATGACCTTTTCACGGCATTCTAGGAGGGAGGAATATCAATCATGCCTTCAGCTTTCACATACCTTGCGTTGATGCTCGCAGTAATATGCATCTGGTTCATCATCCTCAAACGCCCCATATACGAGGCCATGTGTGCGGCATTCATCGTCCTAACCGCCGTAACAGGCTCATGGGTGAAAATCCCCTCATATATTCAGG
>JAFSKY010000011.1 GCA_017448685.1 Synergistaceae bacterium | reverse complement strand
TTATTGCTCAGTCAGGGAAATACTAACGGTGCTCCGGGACTTGAGATAATTTCAGGCGAAAATCTCCGGGAAAAAGAACCAAACGTTTCACCCGAAATAGTTGCGGCTTTGTGGTCTCCTGAAGCTGGAATCATCAATAACTTTGAGGCCGTCAATGCCATGATTGAGAGTGCGCAAATCAACGGTGCAGAATTACACCTTGAGACAATCGCAACAGGACTCCTTCTTGATGACAAGGGCAACATTCGCGGCCTAACCACCAACAAAGGCGACTTCCTCGCGCCAATCGTCATAAACGCGGGGGGAGTTCATTCAGGCGAAATAGCTTCATGGGCTGGCGATAAGTCATTCAGAATCATTCCGACAAAGGGAGAATACTTCCTGCTTGACCGCTCGACACAGGGCTTCATTCACAGCTTCCTATTCTCTTGCCCGTCAAAAGCCGGTAAAGGCATAACAGTATTGCAGACAGCCGAGGGTAACCTCATGTCCGGCCCAACAGCAACAGAGCAGCTTGACCCCGAAGACAGGTCAACAACCCCAGAAGGACTCGCCGAAGTCCTCAAAGGAGCGCGCAGACTCGTTCCGAATTTCCCGGTGAACATGAACATTACGACATTTGCGGGAGTCAGAGCCAACACAGAGTCCGGGGATTTCGAGATTTCAGCGTTGAAGACCCCTCGCGGATTCGTCAACGTTGCTGGCATAAAGTCTCCCGGCTTCACATCAGCTCCGGCAATCGCTGAATACGTAGCTGATATGCTCAAATCCGAATTTGCTGACAGAATCACCATGACCCCCAACGAGAAATTCATCCCTGAACGCAGAAACATTCCTCGCTTCCTGTATATGGACATGGCCGGGCGTAAATCACTCGCCGAAAAAGATTCCTCGTACGCTCAAATCGTGTGCAGGTGTGAGACTGTAACGGAAGGTCAAGTGTTGGAGGCTATACGGCGTGGCGCAAGAACGATTACGGCGGTGAAGATGATGACTCGTGCTGGAACTGGGCGCTGTCAGGGAGGCTTCTGCTGTCCTAGAGTCGCGGAGATATTATCGCGTGAGCTTGGCATTCCTCTTGACGAAATCACGAGGCACGGAGGAGATTCGCGGCTTCTTGTCGGCAAAACAAAAGAATTTCTGCTGAAAGGGGCTGTGTCAGAATGAGTGAGAGAATTGACGTGTTAATCATCGGAGCTGGCCCGGCAGGAGTCGCCGCTGGAATTGGCGCAAAGCGTGAAGGTGCTGAACATGTCGTAGTGATTGAGCGTGATTGGGATCTCGGCGGAATATTGCAGCAATGCATTCACCCGGGATTTGGCCTTCGCACATTCAAAGAGGAATTGACCGGGCCGGAATATATGCACAGATTCATTCAGCAGGCGCATGAAGCTGGAGTCGAGTTCAGGACAAACACAATGGTGTTCCAGATTGACCGCGAGAATAATACCGTCTGGACGATGAACAAAGAACGCGGAATAGAAGCCCTCAATCCCGGCGCAATCGTCCTCACGATGGGATGCCGTGAACGTCCTTTAGGGGCAATACGCATTCCAGGCACACGCCCAGCAGGAATCTACACGGCTGGAACGGCTCAAAGATTCGTCAACATGGAAGGCTACATGCCCGGAAAAAGAGCCGTCATTCTCGGTTCAGGTGACATAGGGCTAATCATGGCTCGGCGAATGATTTGGGAGGGCGCAACCGTTGAAGGAGTCTATGAGGTCATGTCATGGCCGGGCGGATTAAGGCGTAACATAGCTCAATGCCTCGACGATTACGGGATACCCTTCCACCTGAAAACAACTGTAACACGCGTACACGGTCAAGACAGGCTAGAGGGCGTAACAGTAGCTCAGGTAGACGACCACATGACACCCATAAAAGGCACAGAGAGGTTTGTGGAATGTGATACGTTGTTGCTCGCGATTGGACTCATTCCCGAAAATGAACTCTCACGCATGGCCGGAATCGATATTCATCCCGTAACAGGCGGGCCTGTCGTGAATGACCTTTTGCAGACGACTAACCCCGCTGTATTCGCCGCCGGAAATGTCGTTATCGTGTATGACCTAGTCGACAATGTGAGCGATGAAGGACTCATTGCCGGAGCAAACGCCGCAAAATTCTCCGCCGGGAAAATTCCTGCCGACATCAAACGCATTCCCGTTAAAGGTGGCGAAAATGTCAGGCTCTATTCACCCCAATACGTTACGGGACAAACTGACGCTACAATCTTCATGCGCGTAACACACCCGGTAGAACAGGCTTGCAGGGTATTCGCTGTTTCAGATAACGGGACGGAATTGTACTCACAGCGACTCAGGTATGCCCGTCCAGGCGAGATGAACGAGGTACGTTTGAAGACCGCTAAACTCGCTGAGGCCGGGGAAGTCAGCGCAATAACTGTAGACATTCAGCCAGTGTAGCAGGGGGGGTGAGAGAATATGAGCGAAGAGAGAAAGTTTATCTGCGTGTCATGCCCATTAGGTTGCGGACTCACAGTAACGCTTGATGATTCTGGCGAGGTCGTGAAAGTTGAGGGCAATACATGCCCACGTGGTGAAAGCTATGCGCGTTCGGAAGTGAAAGATCCCCGGCGTGTTTTCGCGTCAACTGTGAGGGTTAAAGGTGGGAAGCTCCCTGTATGCCCAGTGAGAAGCAAGACTCCTGCCCCAAAAGGGAAGCTGTTTGAGATTGCTCGTGAGGTTGCTGGGGTTGTGGCTGAAGCTCCCGTTAAGATTGGGCAAGTGTTGATTCACAACGTTTGCGGGACTGATGTTGATATTGTAGCCAGCAGAGATCTTGAGGCTGTGTGAGGAATAATACGCCCCCGGTGAGTTATGGCCGGGGGATTTTTTTTGCGTTACTTCATTTCTCAGGTAAAAGAATTTAGAATCTACATAGTTCACAGGAAGGTAGGTATAAATTTCTTGCAGAGTTCCAGCGGATTAACCCCTCACATAACACATCCCCTTACACACACAGAATACATGAGCAGGGCATTATCCCTCGCGGCAAAAGGACGCGGCTTTACCTCCCCAAATCCTATGGTCGGTTGCGTAATCGTCAAAGGCGGGCGCGTAATCGGTGAAGGCTGGCATCATCAATACGGCCATCCTCACGCGGAAATCGAAGCCATCAACAACGCAAACTCACGCGGCGAAAACGTCAGGGGCGCAACAGTATATGTTACGCTTGAGCCTTGTAGCCATTACGGCAAAACTCCTCCATGCGCAAATAGGCTTGTCGATGAGGGAGTCTCAGAAGTCATAATCGCAATGGAAGATCCAAATCCAAAAGTCAGCGGCAATGGCATAAAGATTCTCCGTGAGGCCGGAATCAAAGTAACGATGCTCCCGGAATTTCAGCAGGAAGCAATGAGCCTCAACAGGGGATTCATATTCCTCCACAAGCACGGAAGGCCGTTCATCACGTTGAAGGCGGCAATGTCCCTCGATGGCAGAATGTGCCTCAGCAATGGCGCAAGCAAATGGATTACTGGCATTGAGGCGCGAACGGAAGCACACAGAATCAGGGCAATGAATGACGCTGTACTTGTCGGAGTCGGCACGGTGATTAGTGATGACCCGGAATTGACCGTGAGACACGTTGAGGGGATTAACCCTTTGCGCGTGATTCTCGACTCATCACTTAAGACTCCCATAACCGCAAAAGCTATCGGCCATGACGGAAAATGCCTCATACTTACATCCGAAAATCCTGACCCACAAAAATTGAAGGCTCTCACAGATTCAGGCGTTGAAGTCGCGACTCTGCCTTCAAGGGACGGTAATATAGATCTGCATTCGGCGGTGAAATATCTTGCGGGTAAAGGCGTGTTGACTCTCATGGTTGAGGGAGGCCCGGAGATTCTGAGCGCGTTTTTGCGTGAGGGGCTTGCGGATTATGCCTACGTATTCACAGCTCCCGTGATATTCGGCGGAGGAAAATCAATAACCTTTGACGCGAAATTTCATGACGTTAAGGCGGCGTTATGGCTTGTTGACGCAAAGACAAAGGTACTTGGCAATGACATTATGACGGAAGGAATGTTGACATGTTCACCGGGCTTATAGAGACAATCGGAACGATAAAGGGCTTCACGCGCAAAGGAACGTATTACGCTCTCACGATTGAGGCGGGGTTTTCGGGTGAATTGGTCATCGGTCAGTCTGTCAGCGTGAGCGGAGTATGTCTCACAGTAACACGGAATGACTCTCGGACATTTGACGCTGAAATGATGCATGAGACATATACGCGTACATGGTTCGGGCGCGGGATTCGTCCGGGTATGCATGTGAATCTTGAGCGGGCTATGAGACTCACTGATAGGCTTGACGGTCATTTAGTGCTTGGACATGTTGACGGGGTCGCGGTATTGAGGGAAATTCGCGGGACTGACACGAAAGAGGCCGTATTTGTCCCGGAGAACAAAGAGCTTTTGCGCGGAATCGTGGAGAAAGGTAGCATAGCTGTTGACGGGATAAGCCTTACTGTGATTGATGCGGGAAATGTGTCATTCTCTGTTGGAATCATTCCTGCTACGCTCGAAGCTACGACATTAGGCGGCCTCAAGGCAGGTGGATTCGTCAACCTTGAGACCGATGTGCTTGGGAAATATGTTGCCAGGCTTGCGAGTTTTGGGACGGGCGCAAATTTTTCCGGCAGTGAGTCGGATTACTGGCGGTCGCTTTTGTCGTAGAGGCTGAGAGTCATTACGCCTTCTTTGCCGGAGATTATCACTTTGTCCCCGGCGAATGTTATTATCCTTCCATCCTCGTTAAGCTCATAGCTTTTTGTCCTCAATTCATGGCCGTCAATGTTTATGACAGCTCCGAAATATGGCAGTTGGGATAACACTTTTCCCCTTATCGTGTCGAATGAATCTGCGTGAAGGTCAATTGTGAAGTCGCGCTTCTCGATTTTCCTGCGGTATGTTCCGCCTGTAGCTGGGGTTGCTTTTCTCTTGCCGTCAAGGTAATCACTCATCGCTGAAAGTAACTGCGGAATCCCCTCCGCAAGTTTGTTGTCCACATCAATAGGGCTGTCAGTCCTTTCAATGTTTACAGTGTATTCGGCAATGAGCATTCCTTCATCAATACCCCCCTCCCCTGATGGCATTATCTCATAGCATGACATTGACGTTTCTTTTTCCCTGAGCAGAACAGACCACACTGGCGCATGAGCTCCGCGATTCGTGCTTAGGCTTCCCCCGTGAAAGTTGAAGAAACGATGCTTGCTCGTAAGCTCAGGAGGTATGATGAACTCAAATTTGTGCATGATAACTACATCAGCTTTGTCCAGTATTTGAGCATTGCTGAGAAGCTCATTCTTGCTGGTTATCTCCGTGAATGGGATTTGCCTGCTCTCAATCTCCGAATAATATTTTGCGGACAATCTTCCTTTCACGCCTACAACATGTTCGAGGCTGTAATCGTTGCTCTCTGAAAGGGCGCGTATCATTTTGTCGGAATATCCGAGATATACGACTCTGCGCATAAACATTTTCTCCTCTCTTTGTGTGATGGATGAAGGGATTATAGCAAACGACCCGGCCTCAGAATCTCCTTGATGCTCTCACTATAAGGCGGCCTCGCTATTCCGAACTCCGTTACAATCCCCGAAATCAATTCATGCCCAGTAACATCAAATGCAGGGTTATACACCTTCACGTCTTCAGGAGCCATACGCTTTGAGTACCACATCTCTGTGATTTCTTCGGGCTCGCGTTGCTCAATGACGATTTCCGCACCTGTCTTTATGGTCATGTCTATAGTTGACGCTGGGCAGAAAACATAGAAGGGTATTCCGTAGTATTTGGCGAGTATTGCGACTCCTGAAGTTCCTATTTTGTTGCAGGCATCCCCATTCGCAGCCAATCTATCACACCCAACAAACACAGCATTGACTCTTCCTTCCTTCATGACCTGTGAGGCCATGTTATCGCAAATCAATGTAGTATCTACACCATCAGCAACAAGCTCAAACGCTGAGAGCCTCGCACCCTGCAATAATGGCCGTGTCTCATCGCAATAAACATGAAAGTTCATGCCCTTTTCGCGTCCCAAATGAATCGGAGCTAATGCCGTGCCGTATTTTGATGTGGCGAGTTGTCCAGCGTTGCAGTGAGTCAATATTCCGTCCCCGTCATGAATGAGCGTTAATCCGTATTCGCCTATGCGCCTGCATGTGTCAGTGTCCTCAGATTTGATTGCGATTGCTTCACGCCTCATTGCCTCGATGATTTCGGGAATGGATTTGCCCGCGTTGATTTCTGCGACATGGTAGACACGGTTTAATGCCCATGAGAGATTGACGGCTGTAGGTCTTGCGGAGTTGAGGTAATCTCTTGCATCTTTGAGCCTCGCGAGGAATGTCCCGGAGTCCTCATCACGTATCTTCATGGCCGTAATGTAAAGTCCGAATGCGGCGGCGATTCCTATTGCGGGAGCTCCCCTAACCTGTAGCGTTTGTATTGCGCGGTGAATGTCGTGAATGTCTGTAAGGCGGATGATTTCCGGGTCATTGGGTAATTTCGTCTGATCGAGGATGAGTAATGCAGGGTCGTTTTCATCAAGCGCGACTGTTTCATACTTCATTATGTTCATGGCCGAGCCTCCTGTGAATGTGATTGAATGGGGAAATTATACGCCCCCCAACACTTGACAAGCCCTTACCACATATCAATGGTGCTGAAGACGTGAAAGCTGAAGCACCGTTCGTGTATATGTGTCAAAGTTTGCAATAATGATAAATATCTTTCTACTAGGCTTCTCTAAGATTTCTCACATTCTCAATTAGACACGTTTTGACTTTTAGCGAACAAATTAGATGATGGCCAAATAATTCAGCGATTTCACATTGACACTACGAGGATGATTATATGACCGTAATATTTCTACACAAACATTATTTTTCTTGCGTGAACGTAGACTTGGCTATCTTCAAAAGTGGTTTCTTCTTTGAGATAATGAAAAAAATAAAATCAGGAGGTATTAGCGTGATAGTCTCAAAGATGCAATTTGTAATACTGTTTAAGTTTAGTCAATGAGGGTAATTCATGAGGAAAATCATCTTTATTGCATTCTTTCTCCTTTTCGCCGCCATCGCAGGAATTTACCAAATCCAGAACAGGCAATTGGACACAGACGTAACAGCAAAGACCACAAAAGTCGGTGTACTCATCAACGGAAGCCGCTTCGATCACAGCTATTGCCAAGCACATTATGAGGCACTAGAGGCCATCAAAGACGACTTGAACCTTGAGTTCGTATATCTGGAACATGTCCCAATGGATTGCTACAAGGACATTGTCAGCCTCATACGCAACAAGGGCTGCAAGATTGTCGTGGGCATTTCTTATGAGTTTGGCAGGGACATGATGAAGGCTGCTGAGAATTATCCTGATATTTACTTTTTCCATGCGTCAGGTGTCAATCATCGCAAAAATTTCTCATCCTTCTTCGGCAGAATGTATCAGGCACGTTATCTTTCAGGCATAGCAGCAGGCATGAACACGAAGACAGGAGAGCTAGGTTATGTTGCAGCGTTCCCAATTTCGGAGGTCATAAGGGGCATTAACGCTTTCACTCTTGGTGTGAGAACTGTTCGCCCTGATGCCATTGTTCATGTGCGCTATTGTAATTCATGGCAAGGGGACGAGATTGCCGGGGAAGCCTGCCGAAAACTGTTGAACCTTTATCCCATTGACGTTATTGCCATGCACACCGATTCCCTCCAACCACACATAGAAGCAGACGCTAGGGGTATATGGTCTGTGGGTTACAACATCGACAACTCCGCTATGTTCCCTGATACATATTTGGTCGCCTGCATATGGAGGTGGGATGTGTATTACCGCAAACAGATTCTCAACTGCCTTCAAGGGAAATTTCGCGGACATCATGACTTGATAGATATGAATGAAGACATTGTAGCTCTCGCAGGATTATCCGGCCATGCCGCCCCAGAGACAACAGCAAAAGTTCAGGCAGCCGATGAAAAGTTGCGAACTCTGGAATTTGATGTATTTTACGGCCCAATCATAGACAACACCGGGTATCTCCGAGTCGATGAGGGAGAATCATTGCCGGATGACGAGATGTTTAACCGCTTTTACTGGTATGTGGAGGGCGTGAAAGTTGAAGACTAATGAATGGAC
>JAFSKY010000127.1 GCA_017448685.1 Synergistaceae bacterium | reverse complement strand
CTTTTTGCCCTGTTCAAGCAACAATTCAAGGTGCTTCACCTCGTCAGCATTGAACGCACACACGTAAGAGCCACATTCATTCAGATGCACGTCAAGAACATCTTTGAGCTTGTGCCATAACTTATTGCCAGGTACGCAGAATTTCGCTTTGACTGTGCCGGGTTCATCATCGAATCCCCCATGTATCATTGAGCTATTTGCGCGTGATGCCCCGGCGGGTAATTCGCTTGCCTTGTCGATTACGGCTATACGGAGCTTGTATTTTGACAGCTCACGGGCTATTGAAGCTCCCGTTATGCCCGAACCGATTATCACAATGTCATAGTTCATGAAAAATTTTTCCCCCCTTGATATAGAAAAACTCCCCCTGCTGAAACTTTAACAGAGGGAGAATTTTGCACTTGCCTGCTATTTCTTCAGGCTGTCGATTATTGCCTTAGCTTTAGGTTCTGCGTCCTCGCCGTCAAGCCAGAACACCATGAACACATACCCTTTCTCGCCGTCAATAATGTAGTTGAGCGTGTTGTATTCTTGGCCTTCACTCTCATCCGTTGAACGGTAAACAGCCGCATTCACTCCGTTGATTGTCTCGTGTGTGAGGTTGGATGCTGCAAAAGACTTCACGAACTCCTCGAACGCTTCATCTTTTGGGAACTCGTAAACGTCAAAGTCCATAAGAATCTCGTCGCTCTTGTAGTACGCAACCTGACCTTGTGCTTTGTCCTCGTCAGTAACTTCACCATTAACGTAGCTCGCAGGGACTGTTACGGTGTACTCGCCGACGCTGAGAGTCTTTACCCCGTCAGCAAACGAGCTTCCAGCCATGCACAGCACAAGCAACACGATTGCCGCAAATATTTTCCTGTGCATTAGTCCGTCCAAGCTCTTGATTTCTCGATAGCTTTCTTCCAGCCCGCATAGGCTTTCTCGCGTTCGTCCGCACCAAGCTCAGGGGTAAACTTCCTGTCTTGCGCCCAATTCGCTCTGATGTCGCCTTCATCCTTCCAGAAGCCTACAGCGAGTCCAGCCGCATATGCCGCGCCTAATGCTGTTGTCTCATTCACCACAGGACGCACAACATCAGCTCCGAGTATGTCAGCTTGAAGTTGCATCAGCAGATTGTTGACCACTGCGCCGCCGTCAACCTTCAATGCCGCAAGTTTCTTCCCTGAGTCTTTTTCCATCGCCTCGATAACGTCTCTTGTCTGGTAGCAGAGGCTTTCAAGTGTGGCGCGGATGAAGTGTTCTTTGCGGACATAGCGAGTCAGACCTACGATAGCTCCTCTTGCGGTCATGTCCCAATAAGGCGCGAAAAGCCCGGAGAATGCTGGCACGAAATATATTCCGGCTGAGTCTTTCACCTTGCCCGCGTAATATTCCGTTACGGGCGCATCGTCAACCATCTTCAGATTGTCGCGTAACCACTGAATCGCCGCTCCTGCAATCGCTATTGAGCCTTCGAGGGCGTAATAGCATTTGCCCTTCTCGCGTGAATAGAACGCTGTCGTGAGAAGTCCATTCTTTGACGGTATTGGTTTGTCGCCAATATTCATGAGCATGAAGCAGCCTGTGCCGTATGTGTTTTTGGCTTCACCTTCGCTCAAGCAAGCCTGCCCGAATAACGCCGCCTGCTGATCTCCCAAATCACCAGCAACAGGAATCTCAGCTCCGAATGGCCCGGATTTTGCTGTCATCCCATAGACCGAGCTTGACGGCATAATCTTGGGTAGCATTGACGCGGGAACTTGAAGCTCATCCATCATGGTTTTGTCCCATTCACATGTGGCTATGTTCATGAGGAGGGTACGCGAGGCGTTTGATACATCTGTTACGTGGACTCCGCCATTAACGCCGCCCGTAAGATTCCAGATGAGCCAAGTATCAGTGTTGCCGAAAAGAAGCTCGCCCTTTTCAGCCTTTTCACGCGCTCCGGGAACGTTGTCGAGTATCCAGCGAATTTTTGTGCCGGAGAAATACGGGTTAATCAGTAGCCCGGTTATGTCCTTGACTTTACCCTCGCCCTTTTCATTCTGACCCCAGCCGGGCTTTTTGAGCCATTCCGCGCAGAAATCCTGAGTCCTTGTGCATTGCCACACAATAGCGTTGTAGATGGGCTTCCCTGTTGCTTTGTCCCACACAACTGTTGTCTCACGCTGATTCGTAATTCCTACTGCGGCGATTTCATCGGGGGATGCGTTTACGGCGGCCAATGCTCCGCGTATTACGTCCTGAGTCCTGCTCCAGATTTCCATTGCGTTATGTTCGACCCAGCCGGGATGAGGGAATATCTGCTCATGCTCCATCTGATATGAGCCTGCTGGCCTTCCGTCTTTGGTGAACAGCATACAGCGTGTGCTTGTTGTGCCTTGGTCGATTGCAGCTACATATTTCTTGCCTGCCATTGAAGTTTGAACCTCCTCAACAGTTTTCATTTCCTTTGCGGGCGATGATGAAGGAGTCCCGCTTGTCTTTTTCCCGATTCCGAACAACTTGAATAACATTGCTCTGACTCCTTGTGTCTTGAAAAGCGTGGGGGCTTGGTGAATCACGCTACATTATTCCAACGGCGTGGCAGAAGTAGTACGCTACAACAGCTCCAACGAGCGGACCTACTACGGGAACCCATGAATACGCCCAATCCGAATCCCTCTTGCCCGGTATCGGAAGCACAAAGTGAGCTATACGGGGTGAAAGGTCTCTTGCAGGGTTGAGCGCGTAACCTGTCGGGCCACCAAGAGCAGCACCGAGTCCGTAGATGATTCCAACAACGAAGAATGTTCCGAGTCCAGGCGTGAATCCTGCTCCAGCAACACCCTTCGAGAACACGCACATGATGAGCGTTACGAGGAAGAATGTTGCGATTGCCTCAGTGATGAAGCAGCAAGGAAGACTGCGCTCAGCTTCGCTCTTGTTGGGGGCTGTGCAGAATACACCGAGCTGCGCGCTTGGGTCAGAGCCCTTCCAGTGGTCAAGGTATGCGAGCCATACAACAACGCCTCCGCAGAAGCCGCCGATCATCTGAGCAATGATGATGTTGAACGCTTCGCCCCATGAGCCATAAACGCCAGCGAGAGTCTTCGCGACAGTTACAACGGGATTCAAATCGCCCTGCGCAGAGCCGAGAGCATTTGCCGCGAATACGCCGAGACCTACTGCCCATGCCCAGCCCCAGCAAATGTGTACCCAGTTTGAGCCGTTAGCCTTTGAGTCTTTGAGTACGAGGTTAGCGACGTTGCCATCTCCAAACACGACAAGAACGAGCGTTCCGAAGAACTCGCCTAAGATTGGTCCAGGTGTGAACATGATTATTCCTCCTGTGAAATTTTTGGTTGTTGCTCCGCATAACACGTTCAGAATCTCACACACGCGCAACGCCCCCACATTAAAGGCGTGGTGAAAATTCATGAAGTATTATGCAGATTAGAAAAATTGAGTGAATGCGAATATTCTAGTGCAAATTCTTGTGGCATGAATGAGAAATTTTGCGGTTATTGAAAGTGGAAAGTGGGCGAAAATTTTATGATAGACGTGTTCGCAATCGAGTGTGTTATCAGGTGAATAATGAAACGAAATCCCCCGGCCTCGCTGTGAGACTGGGGGATAATTTTTTGCTGGCTACTGATTAACGCTACTTTATGAAGCCTACCTGTTTGCAGATTTCCTCCGCAATTTTCTCCTTCTTGGCGTTGTATTCAACTTTCTTCTCCTCGAAGTAGTTGCGTCCCTGAGCATCAATCGACACGATGAGCGGCCCAAACTCCTTAACCCGGCAATTCCACAGAGTCTCAGGCATACCCAGATCGCGCCATTCAGCCCTCACGATTTCCTCAACGCACACAGCTGCAACTACAGCATTTCCGGCGGGGATTACGCAGTGTATGCACCCGAAATCCTTGCAGGCGTTCGCGGTGTTCTCCTTCATTCCGCCTTTACCCACGATAACGCGTACACCTGTAGTTTTCACGAACTCATATTCAAACTTCTCCATGCGCATTGATGTTGTCGGCCCTACGGAAACCATCTCGAATTTTCCGTTGTCGGGGTCAATAGGACGGATGATTGGCCCGGCGTGAAGTATTGCGTTGTTGCGGACATCTACGGGAATCTCTCTGCCTTCCTCAACGACTCTCCTGTGTGCTACGTCCCGGCATGTCGTGAGGCTTCCTGACAGGTATACGATGTCGCCTATTTTGATGTCGGCGAGGTCTTCTGCGCTTATGGGTGTTACGAGAATTTTCTTGCCGTCTCTGATTTCCACTGACATTAGAACTTCACCCCCGAATGTGATAACACTTCAACATTGAGATCTTTGTCGAATATGATATGCCCTCTTCTGTGACTCCAGCATCCCACGTTTACGGCGACTCCGATTGCTGACGGGTGGCGAGCTGTGTTCTCGATATTCACGCCCATAACCGCGTAATTTCCGCCCATGCCCTGGGGGCCAAGCCCTATAGCGTTGATGCCGTCCTCAAGAAGCCTCTCCATTTTCGCGGCGCGTTCATTGGGATTGTGTGAACCTATTGGGC
The DNA here is from genome assembly GCA_017448685.1 of Synergistaceae bacterium. Lineage (GTDB taxonomy): Bacteria > Synergistota > Synergistia > Synergistales > Aminobacteriaceae > JAFUXM01. The sequence goes on along the minus strand of JAFSKY010000127.1, from coordinate 3,318 downwards.
GCATTAGAGCTTTCTTCGAGAGAAGAGCGGCGGTTTCAACTGAGGTTGCCACGCCAACACCCACAAGCAGCGGAGGACATGCGTTAAGGCCGTAAGTTGTCATGCGGTCGAGGACGAATCTTGTGACTCCCTCGTAGCCTTCACCGGGCATGAGAACCATTGCATGACCCGGCAATGTGCATCCGCCCCCGGCCATGTAGGTATACATCTCGCATTTGTCTGAATGTGGCACTATATCCCAAAATACTGTGGGAGTCCCTTTGCCTACGTTCTTGCCTGTGTTGTACTCGTCAAAAGTTTCAACTGAGTTGTGGCGTAACGGAGTCTCAAACGTTGCTTTGATTACGGCTTCTTTCAGCAGTGCTTCGAGGTCATCAATCAGCGGGAATTTTGTTCCGCACTTCACCCAGAACTGAAGAACCCCGGTGTCTTGGCATGATGGCCTATCGAGCTTTACGGCGAGTTCCTGATTCCTGAACATCGTATCGTAGATTACTTTGGCCATAGGGCTGTCTTCTTTTGCGCGGAGTTCCTGAAGTTTTGCGATGACATCATCAGGAAGTTTCTTTGCGGTATGTCCGACAAATTTCGCGATAATGTCGGTCATCTTTTCGACCTGAGTCATAAAATTTTTACCCCCTTTGAGATTGTCTATATATTATGCCGGGAAGAATGGAAACGCCCACGGCAGTAATATCATGCTTACGATTGTTGCAATTACGATTAGCGGAAGACCTGCCTTCACGTAATCCATGAACCTGTAATCCCCTGCACCTACTACCATTGTGTTAGCTGGCATCCCGATTGGAGTCGCATATGCGCATGACCCACCAATCACGCAGGCCATCAATACGGCTCTGGGGTCAGCGTTCATTCCCTGAGCGATTGAGAGGCATATCGGAGCCATGAGCGCGGTTGTAGCTGTATTGCTCATGAAGTTTGTCATGACACAGCAGAGTATGAACACTACGAACGTGAACATTGTCGGTGAAGGGTTGCTGCCTAACGCGCCTATGACAGTCTCAGCTATGAGCTTGCCTGCCCCTGTTTTGTCGAGTGCTGTAGCGAGTGATAGAGTCCCGCCGAAAAGGAATATCGTTTTGAGGTCAATGGATTTGAGTGCGTCATCCTCAGAGATTACCCCCGTCAATATCAGAAGCACCGCACCTATGCAACCCACAACGCTTAAGGATATGCCTATCTGTTTTTCGAAGATCATTCCGAGAAGTGTCGCCACGAGAATCACGAGGGACAACGTTTTCTTCCACTGTGGAACGCCGGAGAAGTCCTTTGCTGTGTCAAATACTCCCTCGCCCTTGGGGTCATGATTGGGGAGAAGGTAGAAGCCTATTGTCGCGTAGAAGATTATTCCCACAACAAGAATAGGAAGGCCGACAATCGCATACTCGAAGAAGCCGAATGTAGGAAGCCCAGCGTTGTTGAGTGTTGACTGAGCAATCATGTTACCGGGTGCACCGATTAATGAAAGGTTGCCACCCATAGCCGCCGCAAATACGAGTGGCATTAAGAGCCTTGAACGCTTGAAGCCTGACTTGGCCGCTATACCGATTACTACGGGGATGAGAATTGCCGCTGTTCCTGTGTTGGACAAAACGCCGCTCATCAATCCTACGATTGTCATAATTGCAACGATAAGCATTCTTTCAGAGCTTGCGAACTTGGTTACGATGCCGCCGATTTCGTTTGCCATCCCGGTCTCAAACAATGCCCCTCCAACGATGAACATTGCCACGAAGAGAATAACGTTGCCGTCAATGAAGCCAGAAAACGCCGATTTCATATCAAGCACCCCAGTAACGACGAGGCCAACACATACGATCATGGCCGTTAGACCGAGGGGAATTTTCTCGGTTACGAACATGACTATTGCGAAGGCGAGGAAACACAAGGTAATTGCCGCCGGACTCATAGAGTGAACCCTCCTGACAAATTTTAGATTTACGATTTGAAATAATGTATACGTGGATTAGGTGCAATGATAGCTACCACCCCTCAAAATGTCAACTGCCCGCGTGAAAATTTTTCCGTGAGTCTCAGACGTACCTCGTGAGGATGTCGTTCATGCTTCGGAGTATATGATTGCGCATTGCAAGTGCGGAATCTTCTGAGCTTCGAGCCTCAAGCCATGAGAATATGATTTCGTGCTCAGCTTGGGACTTCTTGGCATACTGGCTCTTTGTCGTGCGAAGCCCCATTGAGAGTCCGTTCCATAATTCACTGAGCATGTTCACCAGCCGCGAATTTCCAGAGGCAAGCCATATCTGGTAGTGAAATGACTGGTTATAGTCCGAATACTGATCCGGGTTGTCATCGTCAAGCGCGCTTCCTGAGCATTTTAGGCAGTGTTCGATTGCGGAAAGGTCTGCATTGTTTTCACATACAAGCATACAGGCTTCCTCTTCGAGTGCCGCGCGTATCCTGTAATGCTCACGAATGTTCTTAGCATTCATTCCGATGACCACTGCCCCGCGGTTTTGCGCAAGCTCAATCAGCCCGTCCCGCGCCAAAATCTGGAACGCTTCCCGGACTGGTGTAGCCGAAATTCCGAGTGCCTTTGCGGTTGCTTCAAGCGTGAGGACTTCCCCCTCCTTCAGGTTCTGGGTGATTATAGCTTCGCGCAGTGATGAGGCTGCCTGCTCACGTACTGGCATTAATTTTACGGGCTTAAGGTTCAGCATGATTCATTCTCCTGTTGTTGTTCCGTATTCGTATGAGTTCAGCCGCTAAGACTTCTGTGTAAACTGTATAGCCTGCCTTTACGAGGGTCATATCTCCAAGCGAGGATTTCAGGTTCTCGAAGACCGGCGTTATCCTGCGGCTGTCAGAGTGATTAATGACAAACATAACATAAGTCTCGGTTATGACTTTGAGGAAAGTTTTGCGCAGGGGAGACGCGGACACGTAAAGCCTCCTGTGAAATTCAGCTTGGCCTAACGAAGAGAGAGAGGCCAGATTTTCACCGCCAAGACTCTTTATCACCTCAATCTCAAGCAACGACATATCAGCGAACACATCCCGTATTGCCCGGTCGTCAATGGCTATAACTCTCACATGTTGGTTGGGTAGCTTCTCGATTAGGCCGTAATATTCGAGATTGATTAATGCCTCGCGGACAGGGATTCTTGAGATGCCAAGACTTTCAGCAAGATCACTCTGTATTACCTCGCCGGAAATGTCGCCGAACAATATCGCGTCCCTGATGATTTCAGCCGCACTTCCTGACTTGTATTTCTTCCTGAGTTCTAACATGATGCGTGAATTGTATACATTGCGCTTTTTCCTGTAAACAAAAATTTT
>JAFSKY010000126.1 GCA_017448685.1 Synergistaceae bacterium | reverse complement strand
ATTGCGCTGTCAGTGTAGGATTTCTTCTTCGGAGTCGGGAGTGGCTCTGCTTTGACTTCTGGGATGATGGATTTTGCCTGCACAGGTTCAGGAGTGGCGGTAACTTCAGGTGCTGGAGATTCGGTTACGGCCTCAACTTTTGTTGCGGGAATCATGGCCGGAGTCGTTTCGGGTGCTGATACAGTTTTTGCCGGAGCAGGCTCTGAATCCATGACTCTTTTTGCGGCGGCGGCACTGGTTACCGGGACTAAGGCTGTAGGTTGCCACGCTCCTTTGTGTTGCCATATCGCGAGCATATCAGCCTGACTCACAGGAAGGTACACTGATTGACCCGGCTTTATGTCGGCACTCTCAATGCTATTTGCCCACAAAACATCAGCAACGGTAATATCATGCAACATGCAATACTGGCTCAATTCCGCAAGCCCCATGTTTATATCTTCGTTGAACACAAGCTCTTTCCATTTTGCCGCATGGGATGTTCCCGCAAGCAATACGGCCATCAAAGCCCCAGCCGCGACTCTCTTCATTATATTCAACTTAAACATTCCCCCTTCGTTAGACTCTTTCAGTTACGATTCTGAAGCCCGCTTTAGCGAGTTCCTGCCTTATGATTTCAATCTGACCTGCGTTTAGAGTCTCAAGCGCAAGTTTCAGGAAGCATGAGTTTATCGCCATGTTAGTATCACCGTGATCATAGTAGACTGACACAACATTAGCCCCGCATGAGGCTATAATCTCGCTGACCTGCTGAAGCTGTCCGGGCTTGTCGACAAGCTCAATCGTCAGATTCACGTTGCGCCCAGTCATCATGAGTCCACGCGTTATGACCCGTGAGAGTATGTTCACGTCAATATTTCCGCCTGAAACGATGCAGACGGTCTTTTTGCCCTCAATGGGTAGCTTGTGGAACATTGCCGCCGCAACAGGAACAGCCCCAGCTCCCTCGGCTATAAGTTTCTGACGCTCGATAAGCGCGAGAATTGCCGCAGCTATTTCATCCTCTGACACGCACACAATATCATCAACGTAACGCGAAATGATTTCGTATGTGTTTTCGCCGGGATTTTTCACCGCTATTCCGTCCGCGAATGTTGAGACGCTCTCCAGAGTCTTACGCTCATGCGCGCGGAATGAGTTGAACATACTCGCCGCCCCAGATGCCTGAACGCCATAAATCTTCACGTTAGGTTTGAGGGACTTCACCGCAAACGCAATTCCTGAGATGAGTCCGCCTCCACCTATAGGAGCTATGACCGCTTCAACGTCTTCAAGCTGGTCGAGAATCTCAAGCCCTATTGTGGCCTGCCCAGCTATCACGTAATCGTCATCATATGGATGAATGAACGTTGCGCCAGTCTCATCAACGAGCTGTACTGCCCTGTCGTGAGCATCATCGTATGCGCCTCTGACAAGCTCAATGTTCGCGCCGAGTCTGCGTGTGCTTTCAACCTTCATGACTGGGGCGGAGTCTGGCATACAGATTGTAGCGGGGATTCCTTTGCGTGAGGCTGCCATTGCGACACCTTGCGCGTGATTCCCGGCTGAACATGCTACGATCCCTTTCGATTTCTCCTCCTCACTAAGCTGTGAGATTTTGTAGTACGCTCCTCTGAGCTTGAAGCTGCCTGTTACCTGTAAATTCTCTGTCTTCAAGTAAAGGTTGTGTTCTTCGCTGAGAAGAGGCGCGGCTATGAGGTCAGTTTTTCTCGCGCATTCCCTGAGAACATAAGCAGCATGGTAAACTTTATCCAGCGTAAGCATTTATTGCCCTCTCATAATTCATGATTAATCACACCCCACTAAAAAATATTGCAATAGTATACAGCAGTTTTGCCTAAATTTTATCAGGGTGGGCTTGACAGAAATTTGAAATTTTCCGTGAAGGGCTTAAATTATGCGCAGGATTTTTTCACGCAGGTGGGGTATTTCCTTTTTGTGTTTCAAATCTGAGAGGGGCAATAAGAGCGACAAATCTTCTTCGCCTTGCCTGTATAAGTAAAGGGCTTCTGTATCAATCACAAGCAGGGAGTCTCTTTGTGTTTTTCCGGCGGGGAATGCCTTGCGTGAGTCGCGTCCAGTGAAAATTGAGTCGGCGTTGCAGTATTTCGTGAGCTGTACTGTGAGTGAGGGGTCATTCTTTATGTTCAGCTTCACTTCCACAACAACATACCGCCCGCCTAAAGCTATAACGTTATCCGCGAATGAGTCGGGGCTTCCTGCTTTCCTTATTCGGCACTCGCTGTAGAGTCTGCCGTCATCCGATAATGCCCGCAACAAATAATCCGCGTAAAACTTCCTGAATTGTTCCTCAAGGAAGAACCTATTGCGGTATTCATAGCAGAGTTCTAGCCAGTTCTCAGAGTTTATTGCTGACAATGGGAGGGGGGCTGCTGTTGCCTCAGTGAACCATGAGGGGACTTTGTTGCCGTGAGAGATGATTATTTCCCGGAGTCTGTCGAAGTTTGAGCCGATTACGGGAGTGATTGAGCTTTGTCGTGCAATTGGAAGGAATGATTTGAACTCGGAAACGTCTACAGGATTTTCGAGCATAAACGCGTCCCCTATATCGGCGTAGATTGATGAATGCCAGTAAAAAGGCTCATCGTATTTTTGATATTCGGGAGCACCTGTTACACGAGCCACTGAGAAGATTTTACCGCCGTATTCGCTGTGAAGTTCAAGCCCATCGCTGATAAATTCCATCGCCCTGTCAAAATCTTCCTGCGTGTAGGAGTCTTTGCGCTCTTTGAGTCTGTTGCGTATTGCTTTCAGGTATTGCCCTGCTGTTACCGCGTGCGTAAAGAAAACTATATCTCCTATTTTTGCCCAGCGCGGTACTGTCCAATTGCCCGGCTCGTCCCAACTATCAAGGAAGTTTTCAAGAACATACATGCCGTATTCATCCATGAACCAGAAAAGATCTTCCGGCGTTTTCGGTACGCTTATATTCGCGATGAATGACTGTACATTTCTCACTGCATTAACCCTCTTTCAACTATAATATTCGTCATCAAGATTTTAACAGGGGGATAAAACATGAAGGTTCTAATGATTAACGGCTCACCCAATGAACATGGCTGCACGTTCACCGCATTGTCCGAAGTAGCTTCATCGCTTGCCAAAAACGGAGTCGAGTCCGAGATTTTCTGGATCGGGAAAAAGGCAGTTCAGGGTTGCATTGCGTGCTTCAAATGCCAGGAGCTTGGGCATTGCATCTTCAACGACTCAGTACGTGAACTCACCTCGCGGCTTGACGAGTTCAGCGGAATCATCATAGGCTCGCCAGTGTACTATGCTGGCCCTGCGGGTAGCCTCTGCGCATTCCTCGACAGATTCTTTTTCTCCGGCGACAGTTCGGCGAATGAATCGAAATTTGCCAACAAACTCGGAGCTTGCGTTGTGTCATGCAGGAGGGGAGGAGCCTCGGCAGCATTTGACCGCCTCAACAAGTACTTCACGATAAAGAACATGCCGATAGTTTCATCCCAGTACTGGAATCAGGTACACGGCTTTACTCCTGATGATGTGCGCAAAGACCTTGAGGGTATGCAGACGATGAGGACGCTCGGTGAAAATATGGCGTGGCTTCTGAAATGCATAGAGGCCGGGAAAAACGCGGGAGTGAGTTATCCTGTTCATGAGGAGATAACGTTCACGAACTTCATACGCTGAAAATTAAGTATATTTGAATTGTGAACTAAATCAATCTGGTATAAAATTCACGTTGTCATTTCAGAGGAGGCAAAAAATTTCATGACCGATTGTATTTTCTGCAAGATAGCAAACGGGGAAATACCTTCCGATTTCGTTTACTCGGATGAAAATTTCGTTGCTTTCCGCGACCTGAATCCACAAGCTCCCGTTCATATTCTCGTTATCCCCAAAAAACATTACGCCTCCTCCGCGGCTGTCGATGATCCTTCAGTGTGGAGTGGCTTAATGTCAGCGGCCGTGAAAATAGCCTGTGAGTTTGGACTCGAAGAACGCGGCTACAGGATGGTCATCAACACAGGCGAACAGGGCGGGCAGTCAGTCCCTCACCTTCACCTGCACTTGCTGGCAGGACGCAATCTCGGCTGGCCTCCCGGCTAACTGAGTTCAGGCAGCACAGATACCCGAAGGGAGGGAATGAACACATGACAACCGTAGTACGTAAGGACGGCGAGCAGATCGAAGAGACGTTGAAGCGTTTTAGGCGCGAGGTGGCAAAAGTCGGAACGCTCAGAGAAGCCCGCAGACGTGAGCATTACGAGAAGCCCAGCGACGCGAAGAAGATAAAGCGTGCAGAAGCGGCCCGCAAGAGAAAATCAATGCGCCGCAGGAATCCGGGCTAAAGGAATTTCGGAAGTATTCCGGGGGCTGAAACATAGCTCCCGTTTTTTTATACCACATTTTAGGGAGGAATATTTTATGCTCGTACAGGACATAACTCACGACCTCACTCAGGCCATGAAAGCCCGCGAAGAACCAAGACTCTCAACGTTACGTATGTTGAAGGCCGAATTACAGAAATTGCAGGCGGACAAAGGCAAGGGAGTCGAAATCACAGACGATGACGTTCACGCAGTAATACGCCGCCTCATAAAGCAGAGGAAAGACGCTGCTGAACAGTACAAGGCTGGTGGAGCGAATGACCGCGCCGAGAATGAGCTTGCCGAAATCACAATACTTGAGCCGTATCTGCCAAAACAGATGGATGACTCACAGCTTGACGCGATAATCTCAGAGGCCGCAAAGGAAATTGGAGCTTCATCCCCGAAAGATATGGGGAAATTGATGAAGGCTGTTATGGCAAAAGCAAAGGGTCAGGCTGATGGCGGAAGGGTAAAAGGAAGAGTAACGGCGTTCCTAAACGGTTAAGGACATGAAGAGACTCGCGGCAATTGCGCTACTTGCTGTTGTGGCTGTAATGCTGGCATTCGTGCCGGAAGCATCATGCGCAAAAAGGAAATCCAGCGCGAACACATCCCAGCCCGTGAAAAAATCAGACCCACGCGGCTACTACAAAGGGCTGACTCAGGCTCAGGCAGAACAGGCTGACAGAGAAGCGAAAAGAATCGCGGATTATGTGATGTCGCAGAAATCACTGACTCTTGACGTTCAGCGCGTGAAGCTGGCCTCCGGGATTGTGGCGCGTTACTGCAAGCAGGCCGCATATGGCAATGACGAGAACAGGTACTACAGGACACCTTACGGGGTATTCATCGCCGGAATATTCACCTGCGCAGGGTCAACAAGAGCGTTAGGGCGTGTGCTTGATTTCATGGGCTATGACTGGAGGCACGTCAACGAAAATCAATGGGCGCATCAATGGTGCGTTCTTGAGATGGACGGACAAGAGGGTTACGCTGATGGCATGGTTGGTCTTGCGGGGTACGGAAAACATCCTTCTATGTGATTGTGATATGGAGGGTTTCAAGCCGGGGGGTTTGCGATGCTCCCCGGCTGTTGTATTCTCTGAAAGGTAATCCGAAAAGATATTGTTTACATTCGCAATATGTGTCTGAATTGATTTGAGCCGGAATTTTACACCGCATATTTCACTCTGTCAAATCACCGCTCCAAAATTCAATATATTTCCCTTGCAAAAATCCCTGTAGTTATGCTACATAATGAGCCTCACACGAATTTTTCAGAGGGGGCATAATTATGGAGCTTTTGACTCTCAATAACGGCCTTCAAATTCCCGCGTTAGGTTTCGGAACATACAAATCAGAACTTGACGCGATAATTACGGCTATCGAAGAGGGCTGCTCATATTTCGACACAGCGTCATATTATGGCAATGAATGTGATATTGCTCTGGCGTTGGAACTTTCACACATTGAACGCGAAAAAGTTTTCATAGCGTCAAAATTATGGAAGTCAGACATGGGATATGACAATACGATGAAGGCATTTTCCCGGACGCTTGAGAATCTGAGATGTGATTATGTTGACGTGTACATGATTCATTGGCCACGCCCTAATCTTGTGCTTCAGGAATGGGAAGCACTCTGCGTTGAAACATGGCGGGCTATGGAGGAATTACACTCACAGGGGAAAATACATGCTCTCGGCATAAGCAACTTTCTTCCCTACCACGCTGAAATCATCATGAAGAATTGCCGGGTCATTCCGTCAGTGGCGCAATTTGAGTTTCATCCGGGACATTTGCAGGCGTTTGCGCTGGAGTATTACAGGCGTAAGGGGATTCAGGTTCAGGCATGGAGTCCAATGGGGCGGGGAAGAGTCCTCAATGACGAGCTTATACTTGAGCTTGCCGGGAAATATCATGTTACGCCCGCGCAGGTGTGTTTGCGTTTTTGCGTCCAAGAAGGAGTCATGCCACTACCCAAAGCCTCAAGCCGTGAACGCATAAGGGAGAACCTCGCCTGCATGGATTTTGTGATTGATGAGCGTGATATGTCGAGGATTGAGAACATGCCGCCGTTAGGGTGGAGCGGTGAACATCCTGACCGTGAGCGGGTGAAGATATGACAGCGTGTATAATTCATATATCCCGATGAAAATTCACAGCAAGGAGGACTCATAGCATGGATGATGATTTTGTGCGCAAGGGTGAATTTGCCTCTGAAATACGCAGGATTGATGAGAAAATTGATGCCACAGTAACTAGGATAGAGGCGAAAACAGACGCTCACATTGCCAGAATGGACGCTAAGTTTGACGCTCACACAGCACAGATGGATGCCAAATTTGCGGAGATGAAAGCACAGAATGCGGAGTTTCGCGAGTATGTTTCAAACGAGCTTTCAGACATGCGCGGGGACATGAAACAGATGAAAGGCGAAATATCAGCCATCAAAGCAGACCTGAACAACATTAGCCGGAATGTCGCACTGATTATGACAGTATTCGGTCTCGTGATTTCCGTCATAACAATAGCGGCTCAATTTCTGAGGTAATCCGGCCATGAACGAAAAACTATTACTCCTCCCCATCATAATCCCGGCAATATCCTCCCTCCTCATAGCCACGCTCAAATTTCCCGGCAGAAAACACCGCAACATATTCACCGAATGCTGCGTAATACTGAACACGCTCGTGATACTCCTCCTCGTTATATACCCTCCAATGGGAACGTTGACCCTCTTCAGACTCTCAGAACGCGCCGAATTTGCATTGAGGCTTGACGGACTCGGCTCGGTGTTCGCCGTGCTTATTGCGCTTCTGTGGCCTCTCACCACTCTTTACGCGTTCGAGTACATGAGCCATGAGCATCGCGAGACATCATTCTTCGGATGGTTCGTGCTGACATATGGAGTCGTTGCGGGTATTGCCCTGTCATCTGACCTGTTGACGCTGTATTTGTTCTACGAGGTTATGACACTCACGACATTACCGCTTGTCATGCATGAGATGGATGGTCGCGCAAGATATGCCGGGCGTAAATACCTCACATACTCTGTGGCGGGAGCTGCCTGCGCATTTATCGCACTGACCTACGCAATGTCCCAAGGAGGCGGGGAATCGTTCAGGCTCGGCGGGACTCTCGGAGTATGGCCTAACGCGCCGGATAATATGTTGTTGTGGGCGTGGTTCTTGGGATTCTTGGGCTTCGGAGTGAAAGCGGCTGTATTTCCCTTTCACGGTTGGTTGCCGTCAGCATCAGTTGCTCCGACTCCCGTAACGGCATTACTTCATGCGGTCGCTGTCGTCAAAGCTGGAGTGTTCGCTGTGATTCGACTCACGTGGTATGTGTTTGAGCCTGAGACTCTCGCGGGAACATGGCCGCAATATGTCGCGTTTGCGATGGTGTGCGTTACCATTCTTTACGGCTCGTCAATGGCACTTGCCACACAGCACTTCAAACGGAGATTCGCATACTCAACCATAAGCCAGCTGTCATATATCCTGCTGGGAGTGTTGCTCCTGACACCTGAAGGACTCGTTGGAGCATTGACTCACATGGGAGGCCATGCGGTAATGAAGATCAACCTGTTCTTTTGCGCGGGAGCTGTGTTGTGTCAGACTGAGCGCGAATACCTATTTGACATGCGCGGGCTTGGACTCGGAATGCCGAAAACGTTTCTTGCGCTGTTAGTGTCAGGGCTTGCGCTTTGTGGGCTTCCACCGTCTGCTGGGTTCATGGGGAAATGGCAACTTGGAACGGCAGCGGCGGCTGTTCACATGGGTCATGCGGGAGTCGCTATGCTGGCGATTTCGGCGGTGTTGACGGTGCTTTACGTGTTCTCGATATTCAGCATATTCATTATGCCGGGACAGAAATTTGACTTCAAAACAGCCAACAAGGGTGTGAAAGATCCGGGATATGAGATGCTTGTTCCTCTTGGGATTCTTGCTGTGGGGTCATTCGTTTACGGGATGTATTCTGAGCCTGCCATAAAGTATTTCACGCAAATAGCGCAGGGATTAATCTAGCGGATGAACAAAGCCCCTCCCGTAAAGTTTATGGGAAGGGCTTCCGCATCATTTCAAGCGCAATGCCGCCGCAAATGTCCTGCTTCGTTGTTCTTCTGTCTGTCAAGGCTGAGTCACCATGTCAATCCATTTGTCATTATCGCTGTCAATTTCTCTCACGCGCTCTGCAACTTCTTCCATTGTGCCGAAATCATTGCAGTTTATGAACGCCGCGGGATTGATATAGTCCGAGACTCGCGGGGTGCCCCAGTATATTGGGACTGTATGAGCCTGAAGTGAGCTGATTATTTTCTCCGTCGTATAGCCGGGACATGAGGCATTTTCCATCGCTATGCTGAACTTATAGCCCTCTTTCATCTTAATGCTTAGTCCGTACCAGTCTTCAGAGTCCCTTGATGGCTTTGCGTCTGTGTTGGGTAGGTGAGAGCCGAGCGAGTCTACATGCTTGTATTGCGTGAGGAGGTGAAAGAATTTATCCCTGTAGTCTGACGGATGAGAGTAGATGAAATTGCAGAAACCCGCGCATGATTCGAGAATCTTCCGGGCATGTACCTTTTCAGCCTCAAGCACAATTTCCGCCTGAGAAGGGCTTTGTCTGTTGCTATGACATAATCGGGTGCCTCGTCATCACGTATGAAACGCGAGGCAAGCTCAGTATCAGTTATGCGCATAATTTTCGTCATGGATTCAATTGAAGGTTCATCATGCATGAAAGTTACCCTGTAAGTTCGTGAGGCAGAGTGAAGGCTCATTGACTGTAACGCACGCTCCTCCCGGGAGAAATTCGGCGGTCATTATATCATGTGCTATAATCTTCCACGTTTGCGCCTGTGGCTCAGCGGATAGAGCGTTGGCCTCCGGAGCCAAAGGTCAGGAGTCCGAATCTCCTCAGGCGCGCCATTCACACATACGACATTGACAGCCTCGCTTCTTGCATGGGAGCGGGGCTTTGCTTTATGCCTGTGCTAGAATACATCTCACATCCAATCACAACACACAAACAGGAGGAATCATCATCATGATACCCGGCAACAAATACATTCCCTACGATGAACGCGCAGGGAATGAGTCAATCGTATACTTCACACGCGACCTTTCAGCGGACGGCCTCAGAAAACTTTACGCCCTCATAAGCCACAGCCTAACGGGAAAAATCGCCATCAAGCTCCACACAGGAGAACCACACGGCCCGAACATAATCCCACGCCCTTGGGTAAAATCCCTCATCGAAAATGACATTCCCGGAGCTCGCATCGTTGAGACAAACTCATACTATGACGGCGACAGGTACACTACAGCTCAACACCGCGAAACCCTAAAGGTAAACGGCTGGACATTCACGAACGTTGATATTCTTGACGAATGGGGAACAGCGTTATTGCCTGTTCACGGCGGAAAATGGTTCTCGCAAATGTCGGTTGGCGTGAACCTCCTCAACTATGACTCTCTGCTGGCATTGACACACTTCAAGGGACATGTTCAGGGCGGCTTCGGAGGATCAGACAAGAACATAGGCATCGGATGTGCTGACGGCAGAATCGGTAAAGCCATGATACACACAACACCCGGCCAGCCAAATCAATGGGACATAGCCGGAGAAGAGTTCATGGAACGCATAACCGAGTCCACGAAAGCCACGATTGACCATTTTGGTAAACATGTCGCGTATATAAACGTCATGCGCAACATGTCAGTATCATGCGATTGCGAAGGCGTGAACGCAGCACCCGTTGTTACTCCAAATGTTGGAATACTTGCCTCGCTTGACATTCTCGCAATTGACCAAGCAAGCATAGATCTTGTATATGCCCTTCCTGAACATTTCCATCATGACTTAGTCGAACGCATAGAATCACGGCGCGGATTGAGGCAGCTCACATACATGAAAGAGTTAGGCATGGGCAATGACAGGTATGTGATGATTGACACGGATAACGGCGGTTCAAGGATTTATCCCGCTGAAGCTGTGAAGGGAGTCAAGCCATTTGAGGGTTAAATCATGCTAGGCGCGATTGTAGGGGACATCATCGGGAGCGCATATGAACACGGCGAGATGAAATCGATGGATTTTCCGCTGTTCTCTGAGGCTTCACACTTCACTGACGACACAGTGATGACTCTTGCGGTTGCGCGGGCGTTAATGCGGTGCATGTTGAAGCGTGGCGACCCTACAACGGAGGAGGTTTTCACCCTTCGCGTAAAAGGCTCAATGCTCAAGCTCGGCAGGAGATTCCCTGATGCTGGTTACGGAAGGGGGTTTATGTGCTGGCTTATGGCGAAGAAGCCTCATCCCTATCGTAGCTGGGGGAATGCCGCGGCCATGAGGGTATCTCCTGTAGCATGGGCGTTTGATGACTTGGACACGGTAGAGCGTTTTGCGGAGGCCAGCGCGGCTATCACACATGACCACCCTGAAGGCGTGAAGAGCGCGAAATCTGTTGCAGGTGCAGTGTTTCTCGCCAGAACAAAACACACAAAGGATGACATACGCGGCTATATCACCGGGAAATACGGCTATGATTTGTCGCGGACAATCGATGAGATTCGCCCGGATTACGAGTACAGCTCCGCGAGTCCTAAGTCATTGCCTGAGGCTTTCACGGCGTTTCTTGAAGGCGTGAATTTCGAGGATGTCATACGCAAGGCCGTATCACTTGGCGGGGATTCAGACACTATAGCGGCTATAGCAGGGTCAATTGCTGAACCGTTCTTCGGGATATATACATCGGTGCAGGTTGACGCATTCGAGAAGTTGCACCCGTATTTGAAGTATCTCGTGCAAAAGTGGGAACAATGGAGGGATTGAAGCATGTTAGGCGCGATTGTTGGAGATGTTGTAGGAAGCCCATATGAGTTTGACAGGAAGAGAGATATTGCACACAGCAAAGTTTTCCCGCTTGTGATTGATGAGTCGTGCTTCACTGATGACACTGTGCTTACGCTTGCGGTTGCTGAGGCGATAATGTCCGTAATGCCCAAAAGGGGAATGCCTATAGACGAGAAATCATTTAGCGAGGCCGTGAAGAAATCGATGCGGAAATTCGCTGAGCGTTATCCTAAAGCTGGTTACGGCGCAAGATTCATGTACTGGCTATTGAAGTCGAAGCCCCAGCCTTATGGGAGTTTCGGCAATGGATCAGCTATGAGGGTATCACCAATTGGATGGGCGTTTGATGATTTGGAGACGACAGAGAGGTTTGCGGAAGTGAGCGCGGAAATGTCGCACAATCACCCAGAAGGCATAAAGGGAGCTCAGGCTACGGCTTCAGCGATATTCATGGCTAGGACTGGAAGCAGTAAGGACGAAATCAAATCATACATCATCAATCGTTACGGCTATGACTTATCGCGGACTCTGGATGAGATTCGCCCGAAATACCATCATGTTGAAACGTGTCAGGAGACAGTCCCGGAGGCTATAACGGCGTTCCTTGAGGGTAATAGCTTTGAGGACGTAACGAGGTGTGCTGTGTCATTGGGCGGCGATTCTGACACATTGACGGCTATAGCGTGTTCAATCGCTGAAGGTATGTACGGAATCCCGGATGAGATTGACGATATGATTCTGCCTAAGCTGGATGGATTTCTGACGGATGTTTTGTTGAAGTGGGAATTGTGGCGGGCGTGATATTTCGTGAAGAGGGGAAAATTTGAGGGAGGTTTTTTGCGGACCTCCCTTTTTGTTGTCTGGTGATGAGCGGGATAATTCTTGCGCTTAATTCACGCCGGGAATTTTGCACACGGTCATGCGGTGCTTGCCACTCCTGAGCTTTGGTATCTCGTCGACGTATTCAAACTTGTAGTAGCTATCCTCGCCGAACACAGAGCGTAATTGCCGTACCATTTCCTCCTCATAGCTCCTGTTATCCGTGTTCAGTATGAGTGTGAAATTGTGATAGTCCTCCTGAATCACTTGGAACTGCTTTATGTCTATGAATTTTCTCAGGAATGACGCGGCCGCGAAAAACTGAATCATTCGTCCGTCTGTGGCGTAAAGCATATCCGCCTTCCTTCCGGCAACTTGTGTGAAGTAGACTCTCCCATCATCCATTGTCTTCTTTGCGACAAGATCGCCATTTTCATAGCGTATCATGGGAAAAGCCTTGTTGAACAGGTCAGTGATGACAAGCCTTCCAAGCTCGCCCTCATCAGCTGGGGTATCGCTGTCCATCTTCAGCACCTCAAAGAAGAAATCAGCCGTATTCACCCTTTGTCCCAGCCCGGAGCCATCCTCAAAACTGAACATCCCGTTTTCTTCGTTTCCATAAAATGAATACACTGGGCAACGGAAATATTCTGATATGATTTCCCGTGTACTTTCCTTCAGAGCTTCAGAGGTGGAGAACACAGCGATGAAATCTCCAGTCCATTCTGGGAGCTGTTTATGCTCCGCGAGGTAAGCTATCCTATCCAGATGTGAAGCCATAGCTGTCATTGTCCTGAAGTTTTCGTCTGACAGTCTTTTTATGAATGCGCCAACTGAGTCGCTGTCCATAAATCCGCTGTCCACGTAATACACGTTGTCTCTTTCCTGTCTCTCTTGGGGAATGGGGGTTTTCCACCTGACTGATCCGCTTACGAATAGGGTTTTTTCGTGTGAAAGGACTCCTACACTGGCGCGAACAACTTTTAGCGTTGCTATGAGCCTGCTGTGTTTGTATTTGTCCAGCACGACTCTAAAGGGCGTTCCTGTTGAGCCGGATGTTCTTTTCTCTTTCAACACGCTGTCATATTCCGGCACGGCTATAGCATCCCAATTCTCTTTCATTATCGTCTTCGTGATAATCGGGAAATCCTGAAGACTTTTGAATCCCCTATACGGCCTGTAAAATTCCGAGAACGCTGTAGCGTAGGAAAGTATTGCGTCCAGATAATGCCGCGAAAAAATCTCGCAAGCTTCTGGATGCGCTAGGAGGTATTCAACCTCAGCCATGGCGTTCACCATGCGTCCTCTGTTGTTGGCTATGTCATCTCTGACGAATGCCTCATACTTAATTTCACGCTCTGTCATTTTATCCTCCTTGCGTTAGTTCAATCCCGGCCATGAAAGCACAATAACCCAAGACAGACTCATTTGCCCCTGTAGAATCAAAAATGCAGGTCTCAATACGGTCTCCGCGTTTCGTTGTGTAAATTGTAATGCTGGTATGTATGGAAAGAGTTTCAGGAACTGGGATTGATTTTTCGTTTGCGTTCACCGCTGGGAATGGAGCTGAAGAATTTTCTCCGCGCAGTGAATACCTTTCAGAATACTGGACAGAACTATGGGTGAGCTGTGAGCTGTGAGCTGATTATAGCCGCCCATTTACCACGTGTCAATCCTTTCTGTGTCGTATTCTGTGCCAGATTATATCATCTACGCAAAATAAATAAACCCCCGCGGCTTTCACGGGGGCTTTCATTCTTAGGTTGTATTTCAGTTGCTATTTCGTCTCGGAATAATCATCTCTCACAATGCACACGACCTTCATCGGGAGCGAAATCACCATATCTTCCGGCGGATTAACCTGCGAGATCCATTCAGACGACGGGACATGCCCGGCAATATTTTTCGGCGGGGTCAGAACTCCAATAGGGAGACCGCCTTCACTCTTGAGGAACGAGAACATATCGCGTATCTTCTTGCCTCTGTAATCTTCAGGAACATCAAACGCCGCGAAGCTATGCCCGTTATCAGCTGTAGAGAGTATATCCTTGATGAATGCCGATATACCTTCATTCTGTGTACACATGGCCGCGATATTCGCAACTAAGCTGTCGGAATAAAGTATGTCATCAACATGCGCATATCTTGCGTAACGCTCGTTGTCGGGGTTGTCCAGCTCCATAACCGTGTAAACATTCGGAGCTGTGTCCTCAACAGCAAGTGCCGTAAGTATTGAGTGCGAGTCATCCTCGCCGAAATTCGCATCCTTGAGGATTATCGCGCTATGAGCCTTCTTTATTCCACCGCGTTCAAGAGTCTCACGCTCTGAGGGGTTACCCTGCACGAAAAATACATCGCCGTCAAGGTCTTGCGGGCGTTCCTTCGTGATTAATGCCGCCTGACTCCCTGAAGCAGCAAGCTCCCTGATTATGTGAGGCCCTCTTTCATTCCATCCGCACAAAAGTACATGCCCCTCGAATTTACACGTGTTTATGCCCATCATCTCCCCTAATATCTGACGTATCTTGCTGTTTATGATTCTCTGCAATACCTCAGCGAAAACGACCCCAAGAATCGCCACGCCGAATATTGAAATCAGGAACACTATGATTTTCCCGCTGAAAGTGTGAGGGTAGGAGGCAAATTCCCCCTGCCCTATGAGCGTGAACATTATCGTCCACAGAGATTCAATGTATGACCCACGGAAATCTTTTTCCAGCCACCACACAAAGAACGCGCTTCCGCAAAGCAGTGCCAGTAGGAACAATATCACCGCACCAAGCCTGTAATGAAGATTCTGCGCGAGGGAATATCCCCGTTTGGCTCCTTTCACGGTCTTGATGAAACTTTTAGCTGACATTGCCGCCTCCCTCTAATCGAGAAAATCCTTCAGCTTCTTGCTTGGTTGGCGCAATTTCCGCAGGGCTTTGGCTTCAATCTGGCGGATTCTCTCACGCGTGACGTTGAATTTTTTGCCGACTTCCTCAAGCGTGTACGAGTGGCCATCCTCAAGCCCAAACCTGAAGTGAAGCACCTCCCTCTCACGCTCCGAAAGTGTGCTTAACATGTCCTCTATTTGTTCATGCAACAGATGACCCGCGGCGGCCTCGTCAGGGCTTGGCAGTTCGTGATCCTCGATGAAATCACCAAGCTGTGAGTCTTCCTCCTCGCCTATAGGAGTCTCAAGTGATACGGGCAATTGCGATATTCGGCGAATCTCCTCAACACGTGAAGGCTCAATGCCCATTTTCGCGGCGATTTCCTCATCTGAAGGCTCACGGCCTAATTCCTGCACCAGAAGCCTCGACACCCTCACCATCTTATTGATTGTCTCTACCATGTGAACGGGGACTCGTATTGTTCTTGCCTGGTCAGCAATCGCACGTGTTATCGCTTGCCTAATCCACCATGTAGCGTATGTGCTGAACTTGAATCCCCTGCGGTAATCGAATTTCTCAACGGCTCGTATAAGTCCTAAGTTGCCTTCCTGAATCAGGTCAAGGAACAGCATACCGCGCCCGATATACTTTTTCGCAATACTCACGACAAGCCGTAAATTTGCGTCAATGAGGCGTTTTTTCGCTTCCTGATCGCCATCCTCCATTTTCTTGGCTAGGTCTACTTCCTCGGAGGCCGTCAAGAGTGATACTTTTCCGATTTCGCGCAAGTACATTCTCACAGGGTCGGTTAATGGTATGTCATCGAGCTTGCCTATTTCGCTGTCAACTGTTGGGATAAATTCCTCGCGTGTGTCTGCTGGAGCGGGAAGTTTGCCTATGCTGGCCTTGTCGACAACATCAATCCCCATCTCCTGAAGATTCGTGAATATCCTGTCGAGTGTATCAGCGTCCCATGTCTCAACGGGAATATGCCGCTCTATGTCGTCATGCGTAACATAACCCCTATCACTGCCCTCATCAAGGAGATCCGATACAGCATCCGGGGCTTTTTCGTCAGCAATATCCTCTGAGCTTCTGCCTTCGTCAAATTCTTCTGCCGGGGCAACCGTCTTTTTCGTCTCTTTCTTTTTTCTCGCCAAATTTAAACCCTCCTTATCTCATGGCCACCGCAGCCCCCATAAAAGGCGGAAAATCCTCGTTCGGCGGCCCTCCTGTTATTTCCTTTGATGCGTCAAGCTCAAACTCCGCTATAACCCTGCTCACAGCTGAATCATATGGGCTTTCATCCTCCCACGACATAAAGAAGCGGCTATACCCAAATTTCTCGGCATAATATGACTGTCCCGGATTCCCTATGAAGGTTTTAACGTCATTCATCACATGGGATAATAGCTTGAGGTATTCGGCGCAGTCGTAAAACGGATTATCGGCGGCAATCACCACAACTTTAGCTGCCCCCTCAAATATTCCGCGATTCCACACTGAACACGCTGTAATACCCGCATTGAGTCCACTCTCAGCCCCTGCCGCACCCAATGAGAGTATTACGGCCTTTTCGAGCTGCGATGAATATCCCATAATCATAAGGAATCCCAAATGAAACACGCTGTCGGGCTGATACCTGAAGAAGTTTTCACGGGGGAAGCTGCCTACACAGCCTGTAAGAGGCGAGGCCATGAAGAAAAATTCCCCGCCTAAATCCATGCATGAGCCTGCTATTTCTCTCAGCTCATCACTGTAAAACCTGTTCACCGAGACAGGGCAATAATCCCTGCCAAATGGAAAGCACGGTGATATTTCCACCTGAAGCTCAGAGTTCCAGAAAGGCAGTATCACGTTCTAACTTGCCGCCTCCGAAGTCTCACGTTCTTGCTTCTCGCGTATTACCTTCACAACGCATTCAACAAGCTGTGTGATTTCAGGCTTCGTTACCTGGTAATTTGCTCCTACGCTGGCGGCCTTATTCTTGATGTCATTGGCCATTATCGATGAGAATACTATTATAGGTATGTGCTTTGTCTCAGGGTTCTCCTTTATGCGCCTCGTAAGAGTGAGTCCGTCAAGTCTAGGCATCTCAACGTCCGTAATAAGCAGGTCGCAATGTTCGCTCGAACCCACAATAGCATCATAGGCAACTTTACCGTCCGGGCATATATGAAGGTCAGTGAATCCGCTGGCCATTAACGCATCTTCAACCTGCTTGCGGATAAGCGGAGAGTCTTCGGCCACAATAATATGATAGTCGCCGGGATGTCCGACTCCCTCCATCATTGCAACAGCCTTCCCAGGGTCGCCGGAATGCTGAATGACAAGCTGAGGGCTTATCGTCTGTACGATGGCTTCATAGTCGAGAAGGAGAACGTTGCGGGAATCGCGCTTTATGACGTAAAGTATCCAGTCGCCAAGATATTTGCCCGTCATGCTCGCGTCAAGGTCTTCTGATTTTATGCGGTATATCCTCTCTACAGCGTCAACGACAAATCCTAGCTTCACCTCGTTGAACTCAGCTATGATGACTTTGCTCTGCTCCATTGGCGTAACTGGTGGAATGCCGAGAAATATTCTCAGGTCAACCATAGGGAGGACTTCCCCACGTACAGACGTGATACCGATTAACGCGACGGGAGCATCAGGAATTGAGCGCACTCCGGGCCAGCGCAGTATTTCGCGTGTCTTGTCGACGTTGATCGCGAAGGACTGATCACCGAGGACGAACACGACTAACTGCCATTCATTAGTACCGGCCTCAGTGGTAACTTTTTTGACTTCCTGCATTTGTGATTAAGGCCTCTGCTTTCGGGTGAAAATAACAAAGCTGACATGTGGATATATCTTATCACAATTCAAGGAGGCTAAGTAGCTGTTTAGCATAGGAGAGTAAGGGGTAATCTGCTTACTGGAAACATGGTAAATAGGCTTTTATCTGGTGCTGATGTATCAAGTATAATTCTGCTTGTTTGGTAAAGCATATTGACAACTGAATATAGGCGGTTGGACGAAGAAAAAGGAAGTCTCACATAATAGCGAGAACCAAGCAAAGAGACCGTACCAGGTTTCGTCCGTAAAATATTCAACCTTTCAATGCAAGGAAGTTTTTGTACCGATACGTTAGTCGGGAATTGAAGCCTCTGGAGCGTCATACCAAACGTGAGTAGCAGTTACATCGTGAAAACGGACGCAATGAACGAGGAATGAAGCATGAGAGTTGACAACTTTTTATAAGT
>JAFSKY010000010.1 GCA_017448685.1 Synergistaceae bacterium | reverse complement strand
CGTGAAAGTCAAACATATTGCCTTCAGGGGAGATTGTAACGTTGTCGGTTATTGCAGTCTCACTCACGACAAACGGCAAAGCTCCTTTCACCCCGCAAACGTCCTTGAACATTGGCACTAATGACGCGTCAAGCCCGGAGAACACAGCCGGCCTTCCATTTTTGACGACCGCGAATTTTTCCGCCGCAATGCCTTCAAGCGTAGGGCCTAAATATTCTGTGTGGTCAATCGATATTGACGCAATGACGCTGCAAACTGTGTTGTCCATTGTGTTGGTGGCATCGAGTTTACCGCCGAGTCCAGCCTCAATGACTCCAGCCTCGACACCCTCATTACGTGCAAGAATGAACGCAGAAGCCGTGAGAAGCTCAAAGTATGATGGCAAATCCTCATTGGGCATGAGATGACTGACAGCTTCATTTGCGGCATTGAGCCATTTTTCCGGGGGGAGTTCTGCGCCGTCAATGAGGAGTCTTTCACCGGGGCTTTCAAGGTGAGGGCTTGAGTAGAAGCAAGTCTTGTAGCCTGACTCGCTGAGAATTGACGAGATGAATTTTCCCGTTGAGCCTTTACCGTTTGTGCCTACTATGTGAATTGATTGGAAGGAGTTTTGCGGGTTGCCTGAACGATTGAGGATGCGTGAGATTCTTTCGAGGCCGGGGATGATTTTGTCTGTTGAATGAGCGTACAAAAATTTTTCAAATGTGTCAAAGTCTTTCATGGTTTATCCGCCTAAAAAAATAAGGCAGGTTTTTTCCCTGCCCGTGAAATATTTGCTTGTTGTTGATGGATTTAATCCTTCATGGGAGGAAATACAAAACTCTGCTTATAACCGAGCTTCTTCATTTCTTCCGCGACTTTTTCGGCCTGACTCTTCGTTAATCCGCCGGGAACCCACACTTTGAAGTGCTTTGAGGCTGGATTCTGATACACAACAGCTTTGTAGCCAGCCTTCTTGATTTTCTTCGCGGCATTCTCAGCTCCAGACTTCTGCGGATATGCACCAGTTTGAACGCGCCACTGTTTATTGATTGGAATCGGTACAGACTTCACAGCTGGAGTGATTTTCGCGGGTGAAGGTGGATTTGATTTTGCTGGCGTATTATTCACCGGCACAACCAAATAGGGCAATGTGTCTTCATCCTTCGCGACGGCAAGAACGGTATTATTGTCCTGCAATGTTTTTTCCGGCTCATGTGTAGCGATTTCGGGCTTTGGTGCTGGCTCTGGCTGTGGGCTGACATTTTCGCGCTCGGCAATGATTGCGGGAGATTCACTGTATGCGCGAGTTGATGTTATGCCGGGGGCGGACTTCATGCCGTTGATGAAGAACTGCCGTCCTGCGAGTATGAGCAATCCGACAGCGGCGACTCCCACAATAGGCAGAACCATATCCCCGAATGACGGAAGAATACCGCGCTTCTTGATGGCCCTGCGGTTAGTCCTGTGTTTACGCTGAGTTGTCTCAGTCTCTGCGGGCTTTTCTGTAAATTGCTGGCTGGTCATAGAATTTCCTCTGCAATCCCTGGAAGGCTTCACGTTCACCCGGGGCTGGTGATGTCAGTCTGGCTTCCTCGAATCCCGCTTGCTGTTCGCGGCGTTTCCTGTCATAAAGCTCTGAAAGGAGTCTGCGAGGTGCTTGCGGTGTCTGTATGGTCTGTATTGTCTGCACTGGCTGTATTTGTGGCTGGATTATCTGCGGGCCGGGCTGCCTTTGCGGTTGAGGCTGGGCGGCTATTTGTCCCTGTGGCTGAGGATTTGCGGCGACATTAGGCTTTTCGACTTGGCGCGGGCGTAATGACTGTGCTGCGGCATCATCTGGGAATGTGGCTATCAGAGTTACATGAACTTTCTCGCCGAGTGTTTCATCGATGACATGCCCCCAAATCACTTGTGCGTCTGGGTCGGCTGTTTCCTCGATGATTTTTGCGGCGGCTGACATTTCTCCGAGCATAATCTCTGTGCCTGTCGTAACGTTGAGGAGTATACCCTTTGCGCCCGTCATCGGGAATGTCATTAGGGGAGATGTGATTGCGCTTTTGGCGGCTTTTTCGGCGCGGTCTTCACCTTCACCCTCGCCCATACCCCT
>JAFSKY010000125.1 GCA_017448685.1 Synergistaceae bacterium | reverse complement strand
AATTCGGCAACATCCTGTAATAACGTGCTGTCATTCTCGCTTGGCTTGGGAGCGTGTTCTTGTGGACGTAATGCAAACAGGGCTATGATTATCCCGATTATCGCAAATCCCCAATAGATTGTGTGTTGCATCCAGTCGATTTTGTCGTTCGTGTGGCGCATCTCGGTGAGATATGATTCTTGCCTCTGCTCCATCCTCATTAATCGCTGTTCTTGCTCTTCTTGAGTCGTCTCTAAGCGCGTAATCCTTGACTCGATACGGTTTAGCCTCTGGCCTTGCTCGGATTGCTCCAACCTCAACGCATGTATTTCACCCTGTATAGCTATGAGTATTTCACGGTCACTACTTGTCATATTTATTCACCTTCATTTGTGGGATTGATATATTATATCCTTGAAAGGAGGCTTCATCCCTGAACGACATCTACACCCTCTCACTCGCTGACATTGCTCCGCCTAATCTCACGGCCGACTCTCACGTCAACGCCATCATTCACGCCTTAGACCCTGAACTTCAATCACTCAGCAGGGACGCTCTTTTGCCCGTCATTTTCGCCCGCATTGATGAGCTTGATGAACACACTACCGATTTGCTCGCCTGGCAGTTACATTGCGACTTCTACGATTTAGCCGCTACACTCACCATGAAGCATGAGGCTGTCAAATCATCCCTCAAATGGCACATGAAAAAGGGTACTGCTTGGGCGATCGTCGAAGCGTTGAAGTCTTTGGGCGTTGAAGCTACATTCATTCCTTGGTGGGAATCTGATGATGAGCCTTACACCTTCAGAATTGACGCTAAAATCACGGGCGACTATTACCGCACAGCTGGACGAGACAAAATCAACGCTCTCATTCGGAGGGCGGTCAATGAGTCGAAGTCGGCACGTTCACTCTTGAAGGAGCTTAAGGCTTCCATATCTTTCACGGAGAATTTACCCCTTCACGCTGGTATTGCATCTGCACTCACTGGCTCGCAATCTATCGGACTCATCCTCCCAGAAAAAACTTACTCCCCAAATTTCTATGTCGCAGTGCCTCATGCCTGGCAGGGTAATATGCAGATTCCCATTGAGAAAGCTCATGATTTAACCACTCCTATTTTTTCAGGAGTCGTGCAGGCTTCAAAATGGGATGTCGATTTAGGAGTTGACTTAGACACTATGCAGGAATTACTTTTGCGCTTTGAACAACGTATCTTTGACCGCATTGACGCTCACGAAAAATTTATCCTTGACGAGTTCAACAAAACTCAAAAAGAACTCAACCTACAGCTTGAGGAAATCAAAGACTTACTCAGATGGGCACCTCCTGATGACCCACTTTAAACATGAAAGGACTGATTCACTTTGTCCGTTGGCATGACTCTTACCACTAATGGCCGTAACCTTTTGGCCAAAGCCCTCACGGGTAAAACATTGCAATTCACTCGCGCTTTCGTCGGTAATGGCTCTACCTCAAAACAGCATTCGGCCATGACCGCCCTCGTCTCTCCTAAAATGGAGCTGCCCATTCAATCATTACGCACTAGCTCCACTGGCACGGCGGAGGTCGTACTCGAACTCAACAATCAGAACCTCAGCAAGGGATTCTTCGTTCAGGAATATGGACTCTTCGCTAGAGACCCTGACTCCAACAATGAAATACTTTACGCCTATTGCAACAAGGGTAACGAAGCTCCTTACCTTGAAGGTTACGACGGCACTAACCCCATCAATTACACTCTCAGCATCGTTACTGTGATTGACCAAGCTCAAAACGTTACAGCCACAATCGCAACCACAAACAACTATGTAACTCTGAACGCCCTCAATTCGCGATTCACCTCATTGTTCGCGGATGAGCAAACTCCCCCGGCTGGTTTCTTCACTTACGCCAATAATGACGCTCAAAGATTACGCCCCCTCACTCTCGCTAAAACGAAGAAAGCTATCATGGACATCACCGATATTCCAGCCCTCGTTGACCGCATTGAACGCCTTGAAGATGCCATCAACGAATTAACCCTCACACTCAATGTGCAAGAGATTTATCCCGGCGCATCTCACTACATGGCTGAAGATTTCGCTGATCCTGATACCATTGACCTCTTCAGCGCTCAGATTACTTCCATTGTCGCAGGCGATGATTCTATCGATTGCATTCCCGTTGAAGGCATGTTGCCGGGATCGTGGTATATCATCTCGGATGGCATTAAGTCTGAAAGTGTTCAGGTTGACTCGATTAGCCTCGAAAATGGAGTCCAACGTGTCATACTCAAATCTACCGTCAAGAACACCTACAAGCTCACTAACTGCAAAATATTCAGGTCAAGTGCTGACATCAAATCAGGCTCAGCATATGGATCAGCCGACAAGAAAAACATTACATGGCTTCCGTCTATCACGTGGAAGGGTCAAAGTTCAGGGGCTACCGTCAACATCCCTTTTGACACCTCCGTTAGCAGCTCAAACAGCTTCACTTTCACGGGTAACTCTATACTCAATTCAGATGGCTATATCACGTTAGGTAGGTGAACATTTTGGCTTCAAGAAGATTATTCGGACACATCAAATCTCTCATTCATTTTGACCATCCGTATTATGCTGGCCTCGACTCCCTCAAAGCTAGCAAGGGCATCCCTGACGAAGCATCAAATGAACATTGGAGCTTTCATGGCAGAGGCACTTTCGAAGGCGGAGTCCATCGCACATTGCCCAATGACACCACTAAATTCGGCTGGAGGTCGTGGGTTACCTATTCCGATGACGATTACGCTTACTGCACAAACGCTTATTCCACGTTCAAGCTAAACTCACAGGGCGATTACGAGATTGAATGCTTCATTCAACCTGTTGACGCTACAGCAGGCAATATCATTCGTTTCATGACGGGAAGTAATACGGCGTTCGCTATTTCGCGAGACTCTTCAGGCAAAATCAAACTCGTTGCCTCTGCTTGGAACTTAAACGCTACTGGGTCGGCTGTCATTGGCACAAACTCGTGGCATCATCTCAGAGTCAGAATCTCCAACAATACCGCTACTCTTTATGCAGACGGAGCTTCTTCCCTCACCGCTAGCCTCACAGCCAATACTGCCATCAACGTTACAGAATGCAGGGTAGGAGGCTTCAACGGTTATATTGACGAGTTCGTGTATAGGGATGCTTTGGACGCTACAACCGCAGTCCCCTCATCCGCCTATAAGGGAAGACTCGACATTGCCGCTATGGGAGGTTTTGGCACGGGTAAGCATGGCGCTCTCAAAGTTACATCGGGACAATCCATCGCCATTAACGCGCGGGCACAATCCTTAAATGAGGGTGAGACAGGCAACACGAAAATCAAAGTTTCCTCATGGAGCAATGCCACTCTAGGCACTCCAAGTGAAGGGGATGAGTT
>JAFSKY010000124.1 GCA_017448685.1 Synergistaceae bacterium | reverse complement strand
CTGCTGTTATGAGGTCTGATATGTCCATTACGATTTGCCTCCTTTAATGCCCGCATTTTATCACCTTACATGAATAAAATATACTTGCATTTAACGCACTAAGAGTTATACTACGTTCATCAAGCGGAAACGCAGTAATCATCAGGAAGGAGCAAACGCAAAATGATAATCATCACGAAATACGAGGAAATCTACAGCAGGGAGCGCAAATACGACAGGTCAACGGACAATCGGACAATCAGCGAGGCATACAACGCTTACCGGGACGAAATGAAACCGCTTGTCGAGTTCAACGGAGTAATCTGGATTGAAGATGTTGTGCAGATTGCGACAACGCTTAAGGACGCAGGCATGACGGAGTTCACGATTTCGAGCCATCAATCGAACATTCTGGAAATCCTCGATGCGTTCAGCGATTTCGACATCAACATAGCGGGCCTCACAAGCGTGAGGGACAAATACAGCGAAACGGGATTTTCACCCGCGTTCCTGATGAAGATTGAATAGCGAGGGGTTATCCCCCTGCATTTAAGGAGGCAGAGAAAATGACAGAGAACAGGCCAAATCTTAGCTGGTCAGGCTGGGACAAAGATATACACGAAATAGTGCAAAGGATGAGGGCTTCAGGCGTGAAGGAGTTTACGATTTCGGACGGTTCATGCGGAATGACACGGACGCTTGCAGTGTATGAGGCGAACGGCGCAAAACTTATCGGGCTTACACAGGTCATAGGAACGGACATCGACATTAACACGTTCGAGGTTGTGCCATCACCGGCCTTCCTTATGAGGCTTGAATAGTGGGGGGTTATCCCCCTGTTTTTTGGGCTCATTTCTCCGTAAAAAGAAATAAAATAGGACTTGCATTTAACGCGCTAAGAGTTATACTACGTTCATAAAGCAAAAACGCAGTAACAATCACGAAGGAGCAAACGGAAATGACAAGCAGAACAGAGCATCAAATAGCGGCAATGAAGAATCAGACAATCGGAGTCGAAGTGGAAATGAACGGTATAACCCGTACGAATGCGGCGAAAATAGCGGGCGAATATTTCGGGACACACCGTTATGGGGACACAGCTGGGCGCAATGGCTATCAGGCATATTCAGCGTGGGATAATGACGGGCGCGAATGGAAATTCCAGCGGGATGGAAGCATAGAAGGCCCGGACAACCAGAAATGCGAACTCGTTACGCCAATCCTCAATTACGCCGACATAGAAACGTTGCAGGGATTGTTGCGGGCATTGAGGAAGGCCGGAGCGCAGAGCAGTCCTTCACGTGGATGCGGGGTACATATACACATCGGAGTGAGCGACCACACGCCCCAGACTCTGAGGAATCTCGCAAACATAATGGCGGCTCATGAGGAGCAAATCGGCAGGGCAATCAAAATCGATTATGACAGGACAGTCCGTTATTGCATGACAGTTGACCCCGAATTTCTCGCAAGGCTGAACGCTGAAAAGCCTCAAACGATGGAACAGCTTGCGGATGTGTGGTATCAGGGCAACAGGTGCGATTACGCCAGGAATGACCACTACAATTTCAGCCGCTATCACATGCTGAACCTTCATGCGGTGTTCACAAAGGGTACAATCGAGTTTAGGTTGTTCCAGTTTGATGAGCCTCATGACGGCAAAAAGGGCGGTATCCATTGCGGGCAACTCAAAGCGTACATTCAGTTATGCTTGGCAATGAGCCAGCTTGCAAAGGAGCTTAAATACGCCAGCCCCAAGCCACAGCAGACGGAGAACGAAAAATACGCATTCCGTTGCTGGTTGCTGAGATTGGGATTTATCGGTGAGGAGTTCAAGACAGCAAGAACAATCCTGCTACAGAATATGGAGGGAAATGGAGCATGGAGAAGATGAATATCTACACAGTCGCAATAACGGAGACTCGCCGCAAGGCGGTTTCCGTGCGTGCTGGAAGCAAAGAGGATGCCGAACAACGCGCAAGGGACGCGGTCATGAACACTGAGATTATTCTTGATGAGTTTGACGACTACGATGGAATAACGGTAGAAGTGATAGATGACGGGCGCGAGGATGATGGAACAATGCCGTGCGATTCCGTTATCGGCGGCTATGACGGGTAACAGGCCATGAATACGCGCTACTATCTTGCGTACGGAAGCAACCTTTCAACGGAGCAAATGAAAGTGCGTACACCCGGCGCAGAAATTGCTGGAATTGCTGTGCTGGAAGGCTGGCGACTGTTATTCCGCAAATACGCCACAATCAGAAAACGCAAGGGATATACCGTGCCTGTGCTAGTGTGGAAGATAACGCCAGAGGATGAAAAGAATCTTGACAGCTACGAGGGCTACCCGGATTTTTACATCAAGCGGACTCTGAATGTCCGGGTAACCTCCCTTGATGGTGTGGATTTGGGCGACATTTCAGCTATGGCCTATATCATGACACCTGAAGCCGTGAAGCTCAGAATCAAGATATGCATTCCCGACAAGCGTTATTATTCGTTGATAAAAGCGGGATATGAGGCATTCGGCTTTGATGATAAAATTCTTGCTGGGGCATTAGCTGAGTCATTCGACAGGTTAAAGCCTCGTTAGCAGATACGCGAACGCTCACTCGTGTACTGCGTTTTGCTTGATAGCGACCTCCTTTAACGGGAGGCCGTTTTTTTATCCCCTTGCGAGGCCGTCAAGATAATCGCTCCACCACTGCATGAGCCTGACTCTTTCGGGTAAATATTCGGCGTGATTGTATGCCCCGCGTACGGAATTTCGCTCAACATGTGCTAATTGCCGTTCGATAACATCGCGATTAATGCCGTGTTCATTTGCGATTGTCGAGAACATAGCCCTGAAGCCGTGAGGGGTAATTTGCTCCTTCGTGAAGCCGATTGTGCGTAAAGCTACCCGTATACCATTCTCTGACAGGCAATGCCCGTCATTACGCGGTGAGGGAAATAACCAGCGGCTTGTACCTGTAATTGGCTTCAGTTCCTCAAGGACGGCTTTCACCTGCGAGGACAGCGGGACTATGTGTCGGCGTTTCATCTTCATCTTTTCCGCAGGTATATCCCACATGTCAGCCTTAATCTCAGACCATTCCGCATAACGAACTTCACCGGGACGCGCCGCAGTATACACAGAGAAGAGCATCGCGCACCGTATCACTGTGTAGGGATACGCCTTCATTGCTCGCATCAGGATTGCTATGTCTGAAGGATTCGTGAGGGTTGCGTAGTGCTGGTTAATTCGTGGCCGGAGCACTCCCAGTAGCGCGGATGTCGGATCACTGTCAGCCCAGCCCGCCGCAATAGCAAAACGGTATACCTGCCCGATTATCGTTTTGACTCTCTTTGCGGTCTCATCGTGGCCAGTATCCTCAACTCTGCGGCAAATGTGCAGGATATTCCCTGACGTTATGTCCCGGAGGGGGAATGCCCCAAGTGCCAGGAGTATGTATTTGTTCAGGCGGTAATGAATGGTCTTCAAGTAGCCGGGAGCTTTATCCTTCATGCGGACTCTGAGCCATTCGCTGGCGGCCTCTGAGAATGTTTGCGGGATATTCGCCGACCTCATGGAAGGGCTTTTACCTTTTGCGCGGTCAGTCTGAATCTCATCCCGTTTGAGTCGGGCATCTTTCAGCGATAAATCTGGGTACGGTCCTAGTGATAGTTGATGTTCTTTTTTTGCTCCCAGTAACGAAGAATCCAATACTTTCGCCCGGATGGGTCAATTCTGAGGTACAGCCCCCGGTCATCTCGGCGCATGTAGGGCTTATCTTTGGGCTTGATGTTCTTGACTTGCAACTCCTGTACGCACCTCACTTTTGGGATTTACCGTAG
Organism: Synergistaceae bacterium; assembly: GCA_017448685.1. Classification (GTDB taxonomy): domain Bacteria; phylum Synergistota; class Synergistia; order Synergistales; family Aminobacteriaceae; genus JAFUXM01. The sequence continues at coordinate 46,526 of JAFSKY010000124.1, read as the reverse complement.
AAAGATTTTCACGGCTTGCATTTCTACGATTCTTTACACGGTGTTATTTTGGTTTTAGTGGGTTTTGCTCGGTGTTTAACGGAGTAATAATAACAGAAAAACCGCCTTGTGAGCGGATTTTTATCTTTCAACGGTCTTCACCGTATTATATTCTGGTGGAGATAAGGGGATTCGAACCCCTGACCTCTTGAATGCCATTCAAGCGCTCTCCCAACTGAGCTATATCCCCAAATGCGCAACGGCGAGAATTATACGCAATGAGTTCTTGTTTTGTCAAGAAGCATATTGTCTGTCTGGAAAAATTCAGGCGCAAGAAGCATACACAACTCTTACGCCGTATCCTGAAATTTTCACACTTACTTCAAGAATATCTTTGCGTTCTTCCCTATCTCCTTTGCCACTTTACCCGCTAAATCAATAATTTCAGGTAAATTCTCCAGCACGAGATTTTTTACGGTTTTCAGCATCTCTTCTGAGTGTTCCTCAAAGTACTCCCTGACACGTTCACCTATAGCTTCAAACATGGAAATTATCACCTCCTACTCTGAACCGGAATACCGTAATATTCGCATAGCGAGTCAAATCCGCCGTCCCTAGCTTCCTCGATTTTGTTCCAGCCCCAGCCTCCCTTAGGCGTCCTGTGGATTTCCGCAACAATGAGGGCATCCTTGTCTGACAGACTTTCTCCCTCCTTTGAGGTTTGCAACGTAGAAGTTCCCAAATCCGAATCAAGATTTCTTCCTATCTGTGTAAGATCGAACTTCAGCGTTTTATCCTTGATATGGTCTTCATCCACATCCACCATATCCACAAGCTGGACATGTGGACTTGTGGCGTGTCTAAATCTGCAATTGACAGCTGTAACGGCAAATACAATTTTGTGTATTTCCGGTGGGACTTTGTCCAGCAGGACTATAATTTGTTCTAAATCGTCCTTCTCGTTTCCTTCCTTCGTGTTACCGCTCGTGTTATCACCAGTTAACCACACCGCCTTTGACCCATGCACTATCGGGCCTAACGGATATTCTTCTAGTTTTGTATTACCACCATAAATTATGTCATCATCCGCACTCAAGATACATTCCCCAGTAGCAAAAAGAAAAGCACAGGCATCTAAATCACACTTTGAGTTCGTTTTCTTACTCCAGCCAAGACCAAATACTACTGACTTATAAACAGTCTTTGAAGAATCCATTGGCTTCGTTTTCAGAATCATAATCATAACCAAAACACTGGCAATCAGATAGCACGTAGCCCATATAGCCGGAGCAATGAACGAAACCTTCTGCGCATATGGAACAATATAATTTGTGAGAAATGGGGACATAAAACTTTCTGAAGAGAGATGATAAATTTCCCAAGCAGCTAGACCATCTGCAAGCGCACAGAGAAAAAGAATTATCACAGTCCTATCACGTTCGCTTGACGGAATAAACAGCCCCGTAACAGCCGCAACCACAGGAACAAGACACAGCACTGCCAAGATCAGAATCGCTAAGACAGTACCTCCTTCACCTGGCAAGCTGCTTGTCATGATTGTCCCGACAGCATCAAACATTGAGCCAGTGAAAGTTGATCCAGAAGCCGGTGTGCGTATAACTGGCTGAAACATATTGAGGGTAGCACCGATAATCGCAAACAGGAACGCTATAACATTCACGCGAAAAACTCCTTTCATGGAAATTTGTACGATTTTCACACCATTTTTTTTTACAACCGTAATTTTACTGATTACATGATATGATTTAGGCAAAAAAAAAAATATCCCCCGCCGTAATGACAGGGGATTCTTTCTCGCTCTCTCTACTGAGCTTCGGTGAACTTCCTGCGCTCTTTGATTCTCGCAGCCTTCCCGCTGAGTTTGCGCAAGTAATACAGCTTCGCCCTTCTGACTTTGCCTTTGCGCTGTACTTCTACTTTGTCTATGCTGGGGCAATGTACCGGGAATATTCTCTCCACGCCTACACCGTTTGAGATCTTCCTCACCGTGAATGTCTCATCAAGTCCGCCGTGCTGCTTGGCTATCACGATGCCTTCAAAGACCTGTATACGCTCTCTTGTGCCTTCCTTGATTTTCACGTGAACCCTGAGCGTGTCGCCCGGCCTGAAATCAGGTAACGGCTCTGCCCTATAGTATTTCTTCTGCACTAAATCTACTGCGTTCAACTTTATTTTTCCTCCCGTTAAATCAACGCTTACCCAAAAACCTGTCAAGCCCCGCGCCTATCATCACATTCAGCGGGATATTCACTTCATCCGCGTAAAGGTAGCTGCAAATCCCTTCAAGGCTCTCAATCATGCCATAATCCTCGGCGAACACGAAAAGCACATTTCCGCCATGTTCGAGGCATTTCCTTTTTGCTTCAAGGCTGTGCATGGAGTTTTTCCGCGCAATAGCTGACACTTTCACCGTGAGGATGTCGCCGCCACCGCCAAAAACCTCATACACTCTGCGGATGTCGCCTAATATTTTTGCCGCCGGATATGACTCCTTCATGGCCTCGCGCAATTCATGAGTTCTGGCGATGATGTACGGCCTGCCTAGGTTATATGCCTCGCACAGTTCCGGTAATCCTGAGAGATTCACATTCTCATTGCCCGCAAAAACTGCGATGTTCGCGCCTGAAACGTATTCGCGTATTGAGGCTCTCGCTACAAGGTCAGGTCTGCGAGTCAGAGTCCTCCTCACTGATTCGCGCCGCCTCCACCGGGTAATATCGCGCTCATTTCCGCCTGTCAGAAGTTCAGGGACTTCAAGCCTTTCCCACAATGCCGGACGGGTGTAATTGGGGTTGTCCAGCATTCCGCGATAGAATGAGTCCTCGATTACGGCCTTTGTTTTACCCACAACGCCAGGAACTAGCCTCGACATAGCATCAACTATAAGCATTGCAGGAATCTCACCGCCTGTAAGCACGAAATCTCCTGCTGACACTTCAAGGTCTACATATTTCTGCACAAAACGCTCGTCAATTCCCTCGTAATGTCCGCATATTATGACCACATGCTCATGGCTTACGAGAGTCTCTATTGTCTCTTGGCTGATTAACGCCCCTTGCGGTGATGGGTAAACCACATACGGCCTAATGCCCTCGAATTTTGCTGTTGCGAAGTCTAAAGCGTCCTTCAATTGTGGAGCCGCAAATACCATTCCGCCAGAACCAAACGCGTAATCATCAAGCTGCCTGTAATTTCCCTTGCCGAAATCACGCAGATTTATGACGTTTACGCCGACAAGTTTTTTTGCCGCGGCTCTTCCCGGAATGCTTGTGCGAAGAAACTCGGTGAACAGCTCCGGGAATGCCGTAATTATGCTCGCGTTAATGGCTAGTCCTCGATGATGTCAACATCAACCCTTTCTCCGGCCTTCACTGCTGCCGCTTTGGCCAACAGCCGGATAGCGTTGATCGTTGCTCCCCTCTTCCCGATTACCCGCCCCACGTCCTCATGGGCAACCCGTATCAGGATTTTGTTCCCGCCATCATCTTCACTGTCCTCAACTCCAACTGAGTCAGGCTGAGTTACAAGGTGTTTGACGATAAACTCTACTAGCTCTTTGTAATTGACCATTAAAGTGGCACCTCCTGTTTTGTTCGCGGTCTACGATGAAGTATTTTGATGCTGATTACTTGTGTTAATGCGCAGTCTTTCTACGCTTCCTTTGACTTGAACTTGTCCCAGATTCCCTGCTTCTTCAAAAGCCCGCGTGCCGTGTCTGAAGGTATTGCGCCGTTTTTCAGCCAGTGAAGCGCGCGCTCCTCGTTTATGCTTACCGCAGCCGGATCCGTCATAGGGTTGTACGTGCCTATGAGTTCGATGAATTTCCCATCCCTAGGGGAACGCTCATCCGCTACGACAAGCCTGTAAAATGGAGCTTTCTTCCTGCCTTGACGCGACAAACGAATCTTTACCGCCATTCTTGAATCTGCACCTCCTGTTAGTATTACGCTGTTATCTGCCGAAACCGAAAAGCGATTTGAGCCTTCTGCTTCCTCCTGAGCCGGTGAATGACTTGAACATTTTTTTCATCTGCTCATACTGGGCAAGCAACTGGTTCACATTCTGGACTGAAGTCCCAGAGCCTTCCGCAATTCTCCGCCGTCTTGAGCCCTTTATTATTCTCGGATTGCGTCTCTCTTCGCGGGTCATTGACTGGATTATGGCCTTACTACGCTTTAATGCTTTTGCGTCTGCATCTTCAGCCCTGAAATCTTTAATCTTGTCCAAGCCCGGAATCATTCCTGCAATTTTCTCAATCGGCCCAAGTTTTTCGAGCTGCTCAAACTGTTTCAGCAACATTTCTAGGTCGAATGATTTTGCGATTTTTCCGGGAGACTTGATTTCTTCCTGAGTTATTCCTGCCGCCCTGACTTTTTCCGCAAGCCCCTGTATATCGCCCATCCCCATAATCCTTCCGGCCATGCGTCCAGGGTTGAACGGTTCAAGAGCGTCTGTGTTCTCGCCAGTCCCGGCGAATTTCACGGGGATACCTGTTACGGCTCTGATTGAGAGCGCACTTCCTCCGCGAGCATCGCCATCAAGTTTGGTGAGTATAAGTCCTGTGAGGCCGAGTAGCTCATGGAATGCTTTTGCCGAGTTCACAGCCTCTTGACCTGTCATAGCGTCAACAACAAGTATTTTCTCGTGGGGTGGCAGGATTTCAGCTATGCGCTTTAGCTCCGTCATAAGCTCATCGTCAATGTGAAGCCTTCCAGCCGTATCAAGGATTATGACATCGTTCAAATGTCCCTCGGCGTATTTTGCCGCACCTTTGACGACTGCGAGAACGTCAGAATCTCCGGGCTTTTCCGGGCCGAAAAACGCTACTTTTGCCCCATCAGCGAGAACCCTCAATTGCTCAACAGCAGCAGGCCGCCTCAAATCACATGCCACTACAAGAGGCTTATGCGAATCTTTGAGGAGTCGCGCAAGTTTTACGGTTGTGGTGGTTTTGCCTGAACCCTGAAGTCCGGCCATGAGTATAACCGTGGGGGGCTTTGGCGAAATCGTGAGGGGAGCGGGCTTACCCATGAGGGATATTAGCTCCTCATAGACGATTGCGGATATACGCTCGCTTGGTGTGATTGACTGCAAGACTTCTGCGGATGTGGCTCTTTCACGAACCTTTGCGATTAAGTCCTTTGCTGCGCGGAAATCTACATCAGCTTCAAGAAGTGAACGGCGCAAATCTCGCATGGCCGCGTCAATGTCTTCAGGGGATAATCTGCCTTTGCCCCCAAGTTTTGAGAACATTGCCGAAAGTTTTTCCTTCAGCGCGTCAAACATGGCCGCTCAGTCTCCTTCTCATTCAATTTTTTGCGCAACGACTCATTTTCCGCCTCAAGAACCTTGATTCTGTCCTCAAGTTGTCTCGTGCTGAAGGCCAAACGCAAATCACGTTCAATGCCTTCAAGTTTGTCCATGACATTACGCGCAAGAATATATACCGCCTGCCTGCTTACGCCTAAGATTTCAGCAGCCTCTGAGAGTGTGAGGTCAGAGAAGCATAATGTCTCGTAAACTTTCCTCTGCCGTTCCGTTAGCAGTGGCGAGTAGAAATCATAGAGCAGGTTGTAATGTATTCTACGGGATAATATTTCGTTGTCATTATTTGCGCTGTCAATCATGATGCCGATTATATGAAACGGGCTTTTTGCTGTCAAGTATTTTCACTTTACATGAAGGATTACGGGTATTATCTCGTCTTTTGCGCCTTCCTGACTGACATCCTCGAAAATAACTCAGCCCCCATAATCACCCACAATAACAGCAATATATACGAGGGTAATTCTGGCACAAGTAACAGGAACGCAAACACCGCCGAAAATCATTGTGTCCGTACGTTTCTTTACGTGAAGGCTTGCGGGTATTATTTCGTCCGTCCCACCTTCCTACCTGACATCCTCGAAAACAACTCAGCCCCCATAATCACCCACACAAGCAGCAATATATACGATGGCAATTCAAGCGAACAGTCAAGCCCCTTCACAGGCACAAGCAACAGGAACACAAATACCGTCGAAAATCATTATGTCCGTGCGTCTCTTTACATGAAGGATTACGGGTATTATCTCGTCTTTTGCGCCTTCCTGCCTGACATCCTCGAAAATAACTCAGCCCCCATAATCACCCACAATAGCAGCAATATATACGATGGTAATTCAAGCGAGCAGTTAAGCCCCTTCACAGGCACTAGCAGTAGGAACGCAAACACCGCCGAAAATATCAGCCCAGCCCCGCCAAATATCATTATGTCCGTACGTCTCTCAGCATGAGCAAACTTCATCGCCGCCAATGACGTATACCCAAATCCTACTGCACCGCCAATTGATGACATTTCAACCGTCCATCCCAATGCGTTACGCCCCACAAAAGGCGCAAAGAATGACACGAACATACAGAATTTCACAGCGTTTGACGGCACGCAGTTAGCGTTGAGCTTCCCAAACCATGAAGGCAGAAGATTATCCCGCGCCATTGAGTACAGCAGACGCGATGAGGCCGTGTAGAATCCCAATATCCCCGTCAGCATGGCCATTAACGCCGCAACACCTGCAATGAATATCCCAATGTCGCCGAGAATGTTATATGCCGCAGAGAATACCGCAATCCCTGAATGACCCGTCAGATTCGGAAGGTCATCAACATATTCAACCCAGCCCGAATAGCCTTCAGGAATCCCAGCTGCAGCCGTTAGGGTCAACGCTGTGTACACGAAGCATCCGCATAATATGCTGGTGTCCATGATGAATTTTGCCTGCGATGGTGGGAATAATGACTCTTCCGCCATTTGTGGCACTGTGTCAAACCCCGCATACATCCACGGCGCAACTACTAGTATTGAGATGACTTGCGCAAAAGGATTCCCGCGTCCGGCGTAATCAGGATGGAACATAGGCTGAAGGTTTGACGTGTCAGCATGAGGGCTGAAGAATGCTCCGCCGACAATCAAAAGCACTCCAGCTAGCAATAACACCACAAATAACGACTGCATTCGCCCCGCCATTTTCGCGCCTGAACTGCTCACCCACGCAAAAAGCCATAATGCCCCAACAGCAAGAATCACTTCACCGGAATATATATCCCATCCCGCAAGGCTGTAATGCCCGCCAAGTTGTAGCACGTTATGAGCCGACAACGCCCGGAATATCAGACATAATGCGGTGGCGTTCATGGGGATTATCATTATGTAGCACAGCCCAAGAAACCACGCGCATATGAAACCGTGAGTCCTCCCAAAGGCTTTTTCCGCAAATATGAATTGCCCGCCAGACTCAGGATATTTCCTTATCATGTAGGCGTAATTGTAGGAGATTATCAGCATTATCAGCGCGGCAACCTCCATAGCTACGAGAGTCCCTACAGGCCCTCCCTGCCTCAGAAACGTTGTGCCGGGCATCATGAATGAACCCCAACCTATTACACCTCCAAATGCTACTGACCACACTTCAAACGCTGTCAGACATTTCCGTAATTTTACCGTTGCCATCTTTACTTATACCCCCCCCCATTTACGCCGAATTACGTAGAATAATACACCGAGTATTACCCATGCTAACAGGAGAGTATATGCTTCCACACCTAATGAAACGTTAAGACCCGGTATAGGCACAAGAAGCAGAATCGCCATGCCCAATGACAGAATGAACCCAATCACACCGAATATGAGTATGTCCGTGCGTTTTTCGCGAAGTGCATATTTTGCCGCCGATAATGACGTGTACGCAAAGCCTATTGACGCACCTATAGAGGCCATGTCGAAAACCCAGCCCATTACTGAACGTCCAAGAAGACAGGTCAGCGCGGAAATCACGGTACAGAATAACCCGGCGTGTGAAGGGACTCCGTTCTTGTTGAGGTACGCAAACCATTCGGGAATCATTCCATCCCTCGCCATTGAATATAGAAGTCTGCTTGTCGCTGTGTAGAAACCTATTATCCCCGTCAACATCGCCGCTATTACTGAAGCCGTTATTATCCACAGACCTTTGTCGCCCAGTATCATCTGTGAGGCGTTCAGCGTCGGGAATGCCGCAATACCCTCAAGATTACCTATAGCGTTGATGTACTCAGGCCATGACGAATATACAGCCGGAAATACTGAGCAGGCCAGAACTGTCAGAGTGATATATACGAATCCCCCGCAAACTATGCTCGTGTCCATTACGACCTTCACGCGGTCTGACGAGAATTTTGCCTCCTCCATAAGTTGTGGCACTGTGTCGAATCCCACGAATGATTGAGGCCCCGTAACAGCTACTGCTAGTATCTGCGCTAAGATGCCCTTAGTGAATGACGCGTCTGTAGGATGGAACATAGGATGAAGATTTGCGGATGAGGCTTGCGGACTCAGTAATGCCGAGAATGACACAAGCATTATCCCACCAAGAAGAATCATCACAAGATACGTCTGAACCTTCCCCGTGAATATTACGCCCAATGAGCTTATGGCCATGAAGAAGAACAACGCGCCTATAGCAAGCAGCATTTCACCAGCGTAAACGTGATAGCCCTCAACATTGTAATGAAATCCAAACTGGAACATATCCCCAGCTACAGCCCTCATAATCAGGTTAAGTGCAGTCGCGTTAAGGGGTATGACAGATAAATATGACAGGCTCAAGAACCACGCGCATATGAAGCCGTTAATCACGCCAAATGCCTTTTTTGCATAGATAAGTTCTCCGCCAGTCATGGGGAATTTCTTTATCATGTAGCTGTAATTGTAGGCGATTATCAGCATGACCAGTGTAGCAGCTTCCATAGCTATTAGAGTTCCAAGAGGCCCGGCGTTGTTGAGGAAAACTGTACCAGGCATTACGAACGCGCTCCAACCTATTACGCAACCAAAAGCTAATGACCAAACATTTAACGGGGTAAGGCTACGTTTGAGACGCCTTTCAGAATCGATGACGAAAAACATTTTTGATGTTCTTTCCTTTTGTGATTTGGGATGTTTTGAGGCGATTATATCACGCGTTACTCACCAAAAGGGCGCTATACTCTGAACGCAATCAAACACTTAACACACACAACTCACCAAAAAGGGATGTGCATTTCCATATGACTGCTACGGCAAATATCAGTGAAGTATTCTTGGAGCTTAGTATGCTTCCATTTCTGTTTGTGCTTTCTGCGTTTCTCGGCGGAAGGATGGCGACAAAATCCGAAATCAATCGGCGATTCTTGTTCCTCGTAATATCGACATTAGCGGCGGCCTTCTTCGAGTCAGTACTCGAAATCACTACAGGCATGAAATACGCTGGCAACTGGACAAAAGTCTTTTACGCCATAATCAATATCAACGCTTACTGCCTCATGTGCTATGTTGCGGCGTATACAAGGACAATAAGCAGACGATTCACGGACGTTCATTTTCTCGCGCTTGTGGTGAGCGTGGTACTGCTGTTCATGTTCAGCGGGGATGATGGAATCTACATGATATTCTCGCCAGGGTTCGCGGTTCTTTTTGTGGCAGAAGGATTCATACTTCAGCTTGTGTATCAGGAATATTACGGCAATGGTCAGTTTATCGTGATGAATTTGCTGTTTATCATGCTGATTGACTCATTCATCCTGCAATATCTCTTCCGTCAAAATATGCCGCTGGTTTACACGGTCGCTACAATGATGCTCGTATTCACATTCTTCTACCTTGAAGCACCTACATACAGGCAGCTCATTACAGCCCAGCATGACACGGAAGAAGCCCGCCTCAGAACGGAAGAGTCAGTGCGTCAGGCAACAGCCGCCAATCACGCCAAAAGCAGCTTCCTAGCCAACACATCACACGAGATACGCACACCGATGAATGCCATACTCGGAATCAATGAGATGCTACTCAACGCCGCAAAAGACCCTGAAACACGAGATGCCTCCAACGACATCAAGAATGCCGGAGAACACCTGCTGAACATCGTCAACAACATTCTCGACATCTCAAAGATTGAGGCCGGGAAAATGGAACTGTTTGAGAGCGATTATCATTTGTGGGAAATCCTCAAGGAATGTGAGAGCTTTGTTGCTGATATGACTGCGGGCAAAGAGGAACTTCGATTCGTCCTTAACGCGGATAAGGCCATGCCAGAACATTTGTACGGGGATTCTTTGAGGCTGAAACAGGTATTGACGAACTTACTCAGCAATGCCGCCAAATATACGGAGAAAGGAGCAATCACTCTCACGGTATCAGGGAGCGTAGTTGATGGGAGCAATCCGGGTATAGTGCTGACGTTTACGGTTGAGGATACTGGAATCGGAATGCGTGAGGAGGACAGCGCAAAGATATTTGAGCCATTCGAGCGGGCGAATATCGTTGAAACGAGGCATATATCCGGGGCGGGGCTTGGGTTGTCGCTGGTAAGGAGCATCATCAATATCATGAGCGGACGTATCAGCCTTGAAAGCGAATACGGCAAAGGGACAAAGGTAACATTTGCTGTGCCTCAGAGAATATCACGGGGGGAAAATATCACGCTTGAGGAGTATGAAGAGTTCATGAGGATGTCTGCACCTGCTGAAGCGCAAGAGGATGAAGGGCCTTCGACATGGCCGGATGCGAAAATACTCGTGGTTGATGATACGCCTGTGAATTTGGTCGTGGCACAAGGAATGCTGAAAGACTCACTTGCACATGTTGACACGGCTGAATCAGGTGAGGAAGCGTTAGAGATGATGAAGGCGGAACATTACGACATAGTATTTCTTGACCACAAGATGCCGGGTATGGACGGTATAGAGACACTTCAACGCGCAAGAGATTTCGCCGTCAACACGTCATTCATTGCCCTCACAGCCAACACTGAGGGTAATCCTAGGGAGAAATACAAGGGGCTTGGCTTTGATGATTTTCTGCCAAAACCGTTTAAGAGTATGGAGATGATGAAAATCCTGAAGGCTTGCCTCAACAAAAAATAGTGTGTAGTGTGTAGTGGGTAGTGGATAGTGGATAGTGGATAGTGGATAGTGGATAGTGGATAGTGGCCAAATAAAAACGGGGGCTAACGTCATTGCGGCAGAAGCTCCCGTTTGTTGTCTGCGTGTAAGGGTGCTGTGGGTTAAATTCCCGGCGTGGCCTCTGATGATGATGAACTCGCTGACCCTGCCGGCATGGTGTATTTCCTGGCGTGTATCTGTATCTCGTCGCGTACGGCGTTAGGGTCGGGGATGTTGTGCGCAAAAATCTCTTCTGCCCCTGTTCCTGATGACGTTATGATGACATCGCCAATGTTGAGGATTGTCTGCATCATCGTTTGACCGACCTTGATGTGTATGATGTTAGCGAGGCCAATTTCGATTGACTTGCGGAAATCGGAGCTGAACGGCTTTAAGGGGTCGCATTCGATGAAGGCTACTTCTTGGTCTTCAGCTTTGTCAGGGTTGTCGCGGAGAACAAGAGACATTGTCCAGCGTTTGACGACTACGTAAAAGAGTATGAGAACGTCAATCACGATAACGGCAATCCACATCCAAGTTTTTTTTGCGCCCTCAGTTAATGGCCCCCAAACGCTTCCGATTCCAGCGAGTATGAGCAGCAACAATGCGAGAAATAGCAGCTTGTAGAAACTTTTCCATGCGGGCTTGTAGGTCTTGTAGAACGGTTCCATGACGATAAAAACTTCCTCCCTTGTAGGCATAAAATTTTCTGTGAGTGAGGCTATTATAACATTAAAATTTTCGCGCTCCTCATTAAATGCATAGTCGCAGAATAATCTATAATTGCCCGCAAAATTCGCAAAGGAGTTGTTATGCATCATGGAAATAATCAGGACAGCTTTACGCTCACTCCTCAGCAATAGGACTCGTTCCCTTCTGACAATGCTGGGGATAATAATCGGCGTTGGAGCTGTGATAACGATGGTCGCAATAGGTCGCGGGGCTTCACAGCAAGTTGAAAGCGCAATGGCCGGCTTCGGTTCAAACATGCTAATAGTGATGCCAGCACCGCCAAATTCAACGGGTGCAAGAGGCGCGGCAGGTTCAGGGGAATCACTCACACTAGATGACTCATACGCCCTAGCCGATGAGACATTCTATATTGCTCGTACAGCCCCGGAGGTGAGTACTTCAGCGCAGGTGATATACGGCAATTCAAACTGGAACACCAGCATTACAGGAAGCACGCCGGATATATTGCAGGTGCGTAACTGGACAATCGAGAGCGGCGGAATGTTCACGGAGCAGGATGTTCGTTCGGGCGCAAAAGTGTGCATAATCGGCCAAACAGTAGCGAAGGAGTTATTTGGGTATTCAGACCCTATTGACGCGACAATCAGAATCAAGAGCATACCTTTTAGGGTTGTCGGGATGACCACGAAGAAGGGCGCAAATTCATGGGGTCAGGATCAGGATGATTTTGTCCTCGTGCCAGTAACAACGGCTCAAAGGCGGCTTGTCCGTATGGGTACACGTTCTGACAGCGTGAGGCGCATAAACGTTCAGGCAAAAGACCGCGACTCAATGACCCCTGCCGAGAATGAAGCAATATCGCTGTTACGTCAACGCCACAGATTGACGGAAGGAGTCGAGAATGATTTTGACGTTCGCAACCTCACGGAGATTCAAGAGAGCATGGCCAGCACAGCAAACGTAATGAGCATGTTGCTAGGGGCTGTTGCGTCAATCTCGTTGCTTGTTGGCGGAATAGGCATCATGAATATCATGTTGGTGTCAGTGAGTGAGCGTACTCGTGAAATCGGTATCCGAATGGCAGTAGGCGCGAGGCCGTCAAATGTGAGAGTGCAATTCCTGACGGAAGCTGTAGTGTTGTCATTATTGGGCGGGGCAATAGGTATCTCAATGGGCGTGGGAATATCAAAGGCTGTAACGTCATTTCTCGGATGGGCGACTCTGATTTCCGGGCAATCTGTCGTAATTGCGGCGGGGTTCTCGGCGTTCGTGGGAGTGGTGTTTGGGTTCTGGCCTGCGTGGAAGGCTTCAAACCTTGACCCTATAGACGCATTGAGGACGGAATGAGAATTACAGCGGGGGGTTGTGTGGTTCATGCTGCCCCCCGTTTTTGCGTCCCGGCTAAAACTCCTCGCCATGATTCCTGAATCGCGTAAACTCACGCTCAAACGTCAGGTGAAATATCCCTGTACCGCCGTTCCTGTTCTTGGCGACTCGTATATCTGCCTGGCTGTTAGTGAGGTCGTTATTCTCGTTGTCGCTGTAATAGTCTTCCCTGAACATCAGCAACACAACATCCGCATCCTGTTCAATCGCTCCAGAGTCGCGCAAGTCTGAGAGTTGCGGCTTCTTCTCCGTTCTATTCTCAGCAGCCCGCGACAATTGCGACAAGGCTATTACCGGGCATTCAAGCTCCCTCGCTGTAGCCTTCAACATTCGCGAAATGTCAGAGACTTCTTGCTGCCTTCCCTCAGAACCACGCTTCTCGCCTGAACTCATCAATTGCAGGTAATCCACAATCACAAGCCCTAAATCAGGATGGTGAGTCTTGAATCGCCTGCAACGTGTACGGAAATCAATCGCAGAAAGCTCGCTAGTATCACTGATGTAAATATCGCGTTTCGCCAGAACAGCGCAAGCCTCCTTCACCATTCTATAGCCGTCAGTGTCAAACGTTCCTGCCGTGAGTGATGAAAGGTTCACCATAGACTCAGCCGCTAGCATCCTCAGCACGAGTTGTTCCGCTGGCATTTCGAGGCTGAATATCAGTACGGGAATATTGTTGCCTTTACCCCCGCCGAATTGAGCTATGTTGACGGCAAAAGCTGTTTTCCCCATTGACGGACGAGCCGCAATAATCGTGAGGCTTCCGGGCTGTAATCCCCCTGTGAACGCGTCAAGGTCGGCGAATCCTGTCTCGAATCCCGTGAGGTTTGAGCCGTTGCGTTTCATCCTCTCTTCAACCTCAACGAACACAGGCCCTATGATTTCGCGGACATGCCTGACATCATCGGAGCTTTTGTTGTGGGCAGCTTCGGATATGAGTTTTTCGGCTTCCTCTGTGATTTCTTTAACGCTTTTGTCTGCCTGATATGCAAGGGCAACTATCCTGTTCCCCGCGTCAATGAGCCTTCTTCTTACGGCGTAATCCCTGATGATTTCGGCATGTGTGATTACGTTTGCGGTTGTGGCTACTGACGACATCAGCCCGGCAAGAAACACCATGCCACCGAGACGGTCATATTCACCCTGCGCTTTAAGCTCATCTGACACCGTAACGAGGTCGGCTGGCTTATCCGCAAGGTATATCGCTGACAACGTGTTGAATATTATGCGGCAAGCTGGGTCGTAGAAATCATCCGGCCTGAGAATCTCTATTGCGCTGTCTAGTGCCTCCTTTGAGATCATGCACGCGCCAATAACGGAGCGTTCAGCTTCTCGGCTACTTGGGAGGGGCTGAGGCTGCCTGTAATCCATCACTGAGCGGCCTTGACTGTGAGTGTCATATCAGCCTGTATGCCGGGATAAAGTTTGAGCGATATGGGGAAATTACCGGGCTGCTTGATTGTGTCGTCAAGTTTGATGTTGCGCCTGTCAAAATCCTTCAGCCCGTGCTGTGTTTCGAGAGCTTCGGCGATTTGGGCGGCGGTTATGCTCCCGAAAAGTTTTCCGTTCTCGCCTGCTTTGCCCTCAACTGTTATGGATTTGCCCTGAAGTGTTTTCTGGAGGGTTAATGCTTGTGCGCGGTCTTTTTCGTCTTTGGCCTTGAGGCGGGCTTGCTCATTCTTCCATTCGTTGAGCTTGCCGGGTGTAGCCTCAATTGCGAGTCCCCTAGGTATGAGGAAGTTCCTTGCGTGGCCATCGCTTACCTCAACGAGTGAGCCAGCTTTGCCGAGTTTGCTCACGTCCGATTTCAGTATCACTTTCATGAATGTAAATCTCCCTTCGTGGAATTGACCCGCAAATCATATCACGCCCGGGAGATTATATTCTTGCCTTGCAGGGGTGGCGGCATTCGCGGCAATTGTGGTTGCAGTGCTTATTGCCCCTGAGATATTTCAGCGCAAAATATATCCCTGCTATTACGAACGCTCCGAAAATTATTCCGGCCATGTCAAAACCTCCTTGCGTCAGTTTTCGCCGTCAATCCTCTCAAGAATCTTCCTGAGCTTTTCATTCACGGCATCAAGAGAATACGCCAGCTTCAAGCACGTTAGCATGAGCATATCTTCCTGCTTAGCTCCTTTGACGATTTCACCGCAAGCCTCATCGATTAGAGCCTTTATCCTGTCGATTTCGTCATTCTCAAGAGGAGTGTGGATTGTGTAGCTTCCTTTGCCTATTGTGAGAAATACATCGCGTGAAGTCCTCATGTCATCACCTTATTGAGAGCATATATTCAAGCCTGGCTATTTTCTCGGAGGCTGCTGCACTGTCGATTACGCTGTTTTGATATGCACGGACAAATGCGCGGTCATGTTCAAGAGTTCCGTCAGTCTTTCTTGCAAGTTCACGGCGTAAAATGTCGCGCTCATTCAGTAATTGCTCTACGCGGTTCATGATTGTGTCAGCAAAATATTCTGCGTCATTGAGATTCACTGCCATCAAAAAAATCACCCTGCTGTATTGTAGCAGAGCAAAAAAAAAATCCCCCCGCTATGTGTGCAGGTGTCAGCGTATCACATAGCCTTTGTGCTTCATGGCCTCAACGCTTCAGCCTCATCAACCATGAGAGTCTTTTGATACGCACGGACAAATGCGCGGTCATGTTCAAGAGTGCCGTCAGTTTTTCTTGCAAATTTACGGCAAAAAAAATCCCCCCGCGTTGTGTGCAGGGGGACGGAATATTTTTATGTGTGTCAGCGTATCACATAGCCTTTGCGTTTCATGGCCTCGCGGACTCCGTTATGCAGTGTTTCAACCTCATCAACCGTGAGAGTCTTCACGCGTGAACGATAGCTCATGCTATACGCCATACTCCTGAAGCCATCCGGGATTCCTTTACCCGCGTAAACGTCAAACAGCCTCAATCCATCAAGCTGAATGTCATCATTTCCGGCCTCATTCACTGACTCGCGTATGTCGGTCATTATGTCGTCATTGCGTCTGTCATTGGCGGCCATGATGGATATATCCCTGAATGACGCTGGGAAAGAGCTTGCTGGGGAAAATTCTGGCTTCCTCGACTCGGCTATGCTGGTCATGTCAAGCTCAAACACATACACTCCGACAACGTCAAGTTCCTGCTCAATCGCTGGTTTGAGTCTTGCGGCAAATCCAATTTTCGCGCCGTCAACGAGAATGTCAGCAGTTTGCCCGGCGTGTGTGAAAGTCTCATGACCCGGCACAAACACAGGGTTATATCCCCTAGCTGTGATGAGCGACTCAATATCGGCCTTGACGGTGTAGAAATCCTCATTGCGATTGCCTGAAGGGGAGCGAATATCCATGCCGTTGAAGATGAGTCCTGCGACATGTTCCGGCTCAATGTGTGAATCTCCCTCACGGATGAAGACTCTTCCTTGCTCGAATATCCTCACAGGTTCGCGCCATCCTGAAGCTATAGCCGTCTTCATGCCCGCCAAAAGTCCCGGCAAAAGAGTCGTACGCATTGCAGTTTGTTCGCGGCTTATGGGGTTAGCGAGGGTTAAGGGCTTTGCGCGTATATCATCGGGAGGAAGCCTGAGCTTTTCGGGGAAATCTTCAGGGAGGAAGCTATACGTCAATACCTCAGTGTAGCCCCTAGCCATTAGGGTATTGCGCACAAACGCTGAGAGCCTCATAGACTGCCCAATGTCGGCGCGTCTTGGCATTTCGCCGGGCAATCTCTCTTCAGTCTCGTTATACCCTCTGAAACGCCCAATCTCCTCAATTAGATCCTCTTCAATCGTAATGTCAGGTCGTGAGGTTGGCGGCATAAATTCGCGTTCATCATCGCCACCCTTGAGCTGTGTTATCCCGAAGCCCTCAAGGATTTTTGCGGCATCGTTCATGTTGTCCCATGAGAGATATGTTGACAGCTTTTTACGTGTCAGAGTTACGGCTTTGGGGGAATGTATCTCATTCTCGGCGGACAAGGGCTTGTAGCTTACATCAGCCCCGCACCATTCACACATGAGAGCAGACGCGGCCATGAGTGCGGATTTGCTCAACGCAGGGTCAACAGTCCTTGCGAATCTGAATGCTGCCTCAGAGTTTATGCCTAGCCTCCTTGAAGTATGTCCCACTCTCACGGGTGAGAAACTTGCGCTCTCAATTACGATTGTTGTCGTGTCAGGGTTAATGCCAGTCTGTTCACCGCCCATGACTCCCGCTAAGGCTATTGCCTCGCCTCCTGACGTAATGAGCATGTCTCGTTCGGTCAAAGCCCTGTCTTTACCGTCAAGCGTCATCATATGCTCGCCATCATGAGCAGCCCTAACTGTGATTTCACGTGCTGGAAGCGTGTTGAGGTCAAACGCGTGTAAGGGCTGGCCTAACATGAGCATTACATAGTTCGTAACGTCAACAGCGTTATTGATGGGACGCATTCCCAGGTGAGCGAGGTCAACTTTTGCGGTGAGTGGTGAGTCTGCTATCTTTGCCCCTGTGGCGAGTCCTAACCTGTAGGCGTAACAACCTTTATCCGGCAATGAGATTTTCCCGAAATCCTCTGACCATTCTTTGTCCTGTTTAAGCGGCCTCATCCATTCCGGGAATTTGAGCGTTGATTTGGGGTACAAGCCTTTGATTTCACGCGCCATGCCCAAATGACTCAGCAAATCGCCCCTGTTAGGAGTGATAGAGACATCGAGAATTACATCGCCAATGTGATAGAGGCTCTCAGCTTTATCGCCCGGCCTCGCGTCATTGGGGAGGATTAACAGCCCGGAAGGATCATCGACATCATGAAGCCCAAGCTCCTCAGCGGATAACATCATTCCATAGCTCATTACCCCGTGAAAATCCCTTGCGCCTAACTCCATTCCGCCCGGCAATATTGCTCCCTCGCCAGCGTAGAAGACCATATCCCCGGCCTTCATGTTATGTGCGCTGGTTATGCAGACATGAATCCCTGCACCTGTGTCAAGGTGAGCGATTGAATACTTACTGTCAGCTGAATGCGTTTCGAGTGAGGCAATTTTTGCGGCGATAACACTCTTCATTTTTCCGGCACAATAGGTTATGCCTTCGACTTCAGAGCCTGAGAATGTGAGTCGTTCAGCTAATTCTTCAGGAGTGAGATTGAGCGGCTCAATGTCGATAAAATTCTTCAGGAGTTCCCATGAGATTAACATTTTTCCGCACCTCCGAAGCCTGACATGAAGTATGAAATATTGCCGTCAAAGAACAGCCGTAAATCCCCTATACCGTATTTGAGCATGGCCATGCGGTCAAGCCCAATCCCAAACGCAAACCCGTTGTACTCGTCTGGGTCAATCTTGCCTGCGCGTATTACATTCGGATGAACCATGCCCATCCCAGCGACCTCAAGCCAGCCTGTTCCATGACACACACGGCAGTGTGCATCATGGCCGGAACATTCTACGCATTCCATATCCAGCTCCATTGAAGGTTCTGTGAATGGGAAATAGCTTGCACGGAATCTGTAGCGCAAACTTTTTCCGAAAAACGCGTTCAACATTTCCGACATTGTGCCTTTCATCATGCTGAATGAGACGTTTTTGTCGACTAACAGCCCTTCCATCTGGGTAAACATTGGGGAGTGTGTTGTGTCATTGTCGCGCCTGTAGACTTTACCAGGGCAAACGATTCTCAATGGCGCGCCGTATTGGAGCATTGAGCGTATTTGAACGGGAGAAGTGTGAGTCCTCAGCAATTTTCCGTCAGGGAAGTAGAATGTATCTTGCATGTCTCTGGCGGGATGCCAAGGTGGGACGTTCAAGCATTCAAAGTTGTAGTAATCCTCTTCGACTTCCGGCCCTGACGCAACAGAATAGCCGAGTCCCTGCATTATGTCAGCAAGCTCGTGCATTGTCTGCAATACAGGATGGAATGCCCCTGAGATTCTGCCTTTTTGCGGCAACGTAACGTCAATACGCTCTGAGATCTCTTGCTTCTCATTCTCAGAGTCGCGGATTCTGCGTCCGGCAAGGTCTAATTCGTTCTCGATTTCATCACGTAGGGTGTTAAGGGATTGGCCTATTTCTTTGCGTTTTTCGGGAGGGAGTTTTCCTAATGAGCGTAGGAGCTGGGTTAATGTGCCTTTTTTGCCTGTGAACTTTACGCGTATTTCGTCTAATTCCTGAAGGGTTGAAGCCCCTGCGAGGGACTCGGTGAAAGAATCCCTCACAGCGTTAATGTTCATATCTTCCGGCATTACAAAGCGGCCTTTACCTTTGCAACGAGTTCGCTGAAGGCTTTTGCGTCATGGATAGCCAGTTCTGACAGCATTTTGCGGTTGAGGTTGATTCCTGCTTTCTTGAGGCCGTTCATGAATACGCTATAGCTCATGCCTTCTGCCCTTACTGCCGCGCTAATTCTCGTAATCCAAAGACGGCGGAAATCTCTCTTTTTGCGTTTGCGGTCATTGTATGCCCGTGAGAGTGCCGCCAAATATGCTTCTCTTGCACGGCGGTAAACGTTCTTGCGCTGACCCCAATAGCCTTTTGTGATGGTGAATAGCTTTTTGCGCTTGTTGTTGCTCTGTGATGCGCCTTTTACCCTCATAGTGTGTCAGTCCTTTCTAGTCATAGGGCAGTAAGTGCCTCATTTGCTCGGTGAGAGTCTCCGTTACGTAGCCAGTTTCCTTGAGGCGGCGCATACGTGAGGGCTTTTTGTGGACGAGGATATGCGACCTGCTGCACTTCCTGTACGCGAATTTGCCTGATGCTGTCTTGAAGAAGCGTTTTTTCGCGCCTGAGTGTGATTTGAGTTTTTGTTTTGCCATTGCTGATAATTCTTCTCCTTCCTGTTACTACTTTGAAGCTCCTCCACCTGAAATAGGCGTAAGCATGAGCCTCATGTACCTTCCTTCCATGACGGGCTTTGACTCGCATTTGCCGACATCAGCGCATTCAGCGAGAACGCGATTCAGTACTTCTTCTCCCCTATCGAGGAATGACATTTCCCTTCCACGGAAGAATACTGAGACTTTCACGCGATGCCCTTTTTCGAGGAATGCTCTTACCGCTTTGGTCTTGAAGTCAAAATCGTGGTCATCAATTTTGGGACGCATTTTGATTTCCTTCAGCTCTTGGACTTTTTGCTTTTTGCGAGCGTCCTTTTCTTTTTTCTGGAGCTGATAGCGGTATTTCCCGTAATCCATGATTCTGCATACGGGCGGCTGTGCGAGTGGTGCTACCTCCACGAGGTCAAGTGATTGTTCCTGTGCCATTCGTATGGCTTCGATTGTGCTTGTGATTCCGACTTTGACCCCGTTTTCATCAACCAATAAGACCTGTGGTGATGTGATTTCGTGATTAATGCGCGGGGTATTTTCTTCGTTGCCGGGCAAAAATTCCTCCTCCTTTCAAGATATGCCGCAGCGTGTGATGATTGGCGCAACAAAAAATCAGGGCGGCTCATCGTGCAAGCCTGACCCTGACTGTTATATGCGTTATGGATATAGACTCAGAGTGTAGGCTTCTTAGTTCCCCGACGACATGTTGAGTCGTGCAGGAGAGCCGTTACGCTGAAATATAGCACAGGTTGAACGATAACGCAAAAATCGCGGGCTAAAGTGCATGAGCATTTTCACACATTAACCCCTCATAGCGCACAAAAAAACACCCTCGGCCATGTTTCAGCCGGGGGCGTTGTTGTCTTCGTTGTGCGTTCAGATCCTACTGAGCCTCGAACAGATCCTTGCCGACTCCGCAGAGAGGGCATACCCAATCCTCTGGGACATCCTCCCATTTCGTGCCGGGGGCTACTCCGTTATCGGGGTCTCCTGCCGCGGGGTCATACACATACCCGCATACCGTGCAAACATACTTCATCGTTATTCCTCCCTCTTTGATTTGTCGCAATTATAGCATAAACCGCGCTATTTGCTGAACGTCTGCCAATATCCCGTGAACAGAATCACGAGTATTATTAGAGGCACAATGCACGTGAAATAGAAGCGCAATGATGCCGGGAATTTCAGCCCTTCACCCTGGTCAGACTCAGCTATGAACTTGTCCCAACCCCAGCCGTAACGAGTTACGCAGAAAAGTAGGTACACTAACGCGCCAATAGGAAGAAGGTTGTTGCTCACAATGAAGTCTTCAAGGTCAAGAACGCCTGAACCAGCTCCCAAAGGCTGAATGTCTGACCAAACGTTGAAGCCTAATGCGCATGGTACTGACAGAATCAGCACAGTAACGCCCATGATGATTGAGGAAGTTTTGCGCGACCATCCGAAATGATCCATGAAGCAAGCTACGATGTTCTCGAACACTGCTATAACCGTTGAGAGTGCTGCAAAGCTCATGAACAGGAAGAACAATGCTCCCCATATTTTTCCGCTTGGCATCTGGCTGAATATGTTGGGCAATGTAACGAAGATTAACCCTGGACCGGCTCCGGGATTTATGCCGTATGCAAAGCACGCCGGGAATATGATTAATCCCGCTGTCAGTGCCACGAACGTATCAAGCCCCGTAACTATGAGGCTCTCACCCATCAATGAGCGATCCTTCTCGATATAGCTTCCGAAAATAGCCATTGAGCCTATACCGATTGAGAGCGTGAAGAATGCCTGCCCTAATGCCGCGTATAATGTCGTGCCGAGCTGCTTGAATGACACCGCGCCGGACTCATCGTATATCAGCTTGCCGAAATCGGGCTTGAGGTAAAATTCGAGTCCCTTCTCCGCGCCGTCAAGAGTTACTGAACGCGCCGCAAGAGCTATCATTATGAGGAGAAGCCCGCACATCATGAACTTTGTTACGCGCTCAACTCCAGTCCTGAGTCCCATCCAGCATACAAGCGTTCCGATTATGACAGTGAGAGCCATCCAGAACACAAGCTCATTCGGATTCGCGAGGAGATCACCGAAGAATTTCCCGGTAGCTTCAGCGTCAAGCCCTGAGAGAGTCCCCGCCGCTGAATAGTACGTATACGCCAGCATCCAGCCCGTTACAGTCGTGTAAAACATCATGAGGACGTAATTCCCAGCCCACGCAGCATAGCCCCATAATGACCACGCTTTATGTTCTGGACTCAGCACAGCAAATGAACGTGATACGCTTTTTCCCGATGCCCTGCCTACAGCAAACTCCATAGACATTATCGGCATGGCCAATCCAAGCAGGAATAATATGTAGATGAGGACGAACGCCGCCCCGCCATATTGCCCTGTGATGAAGGGGAAGCGCCATACATTTCCGAGACCTATTGCGCAACCTGCTGAGATGAATATGAATCCCAAGCGGCTGGCAAAAGTCTCACGCGGTTTTTCTGACATGAAACAAGACCTCCAGTTGTGATAATCGCATGATTATAGCAGTTAGGCGAATATAGTTAATCTCCACAAAAGATATTGTGTGCATTGAAGCTAGTATAAGGCGGTAAAATTATTCCACAACATAAAGCGGAGGGATAAACATTTTGCCTTACACGATAAAAGACATCTCAGAGCTTACCGGGCTTCCTGCATCAACATTGAGATATTATGACAAGCAGGGGCTTCTTCCACATCTCAAACGCGACATGAACAACACTCGCATATTCACTGAGGAGGATTGCGCGCAACTTAGGCTGATTGACTGCCTCAAACGTTCAGGGCTTTCACTCAAGGACATAAAACGCTTCATAGACATGGACGGCAAAGAAGGAGCTTTAACGGGAAGGCTTGAGATATTCCGTAAACGCCGCGAGATTCTAAAGCAGGAGCTTGAAAGGCTTAAAGGCGTTCTCGATGTCATGGAGTATAAATGCTGGTACTATGAGACAGCCTGCCAGCGTGGAAGCGACTCAGGACTCAAAGATCTTCCAGACTCAGAGATTCCCGAAAAATTCAGGAAGGCAAGAGAGAGTTTGCGCAGAAAGAAATAATACAATGTCGCCTACAATCGCACAGCACAGCACACTATTTGTCGTCTTTGTTTCCTTGCAGTGATACTTTAACCAGCTCACTGCTCTTGACGCAAGCAAATACACGTATTTAACCGAGCTGTATTGCTATGACATTCAGATAAAAGCCCTTGACATGAATAATTACGCGGCTTTGACAATATTGGGCTGCTGGAGTAATGGAATAACTACTCTCAATGTCAGCAAATGCACGGCTATATACAACCTAGAATACGAATCAAACCAAATTGCCGAGCTTAATGTTAGCGGGGGCAAGTTCCTTATGGGGCTTATCTGCAATGGAAATGGCCTCAACGGAATCGATCTCATAGGCTGCCCGGACAATATTGCAATCGCTTACAACGGCGAACTTCCACAAGTCAGCAAGCCCACAATTTTCACCGAGAATATCCCAGACGCAACACGCCGCGCACCTTATAGCTTCATGCTAACAGGCTTGGGCGGAACAACCACACGCAAATGGACGATGACGCGAGGCTTGCTCTCTGACGGACTCAAGATTAGTACCAAGACAGGCGAAATCACCGTGAAAGCTGGAATGCCCGTTACATTTATTCTAGGCGCGGAAATATCCGGGGCTGCTGTTTACGTTGACGATGTACCCGCAAAGAGTATCGAAATTTCTGATGATGGAACGTTCATCCTTCCAGCGGAATTTGTACGAGAGGACTTCAAAGTCTGCGTGAAATCCTCTGACGGTGCAACAGAATCTGAGGAGCTTTATATCACGGCGGAATAACAGCAGGCGATTTGATTTTCCCCCGGGCTTGAAGGCTTGGGGGAATTTTTTTGTGGTAATGCGCAAATTCTGAGGCGTTAAGGTTCTGGCTTGGCATCCCAAAACAAAAAGGACTCCCCGTAAAATTCCGGGAAGCCCTCATGCTTCAAACCATCAAATTAACGCGTGAGCTTTCTGCGTTCCAGTGGTATATGGTCGATTATCAGGTCAAGCACCTTCTCGATGTTATAGCCGTATTCCGCTGAGTAATACACAGGGAGAATGATATTCACGCCTGTAGTCTCCCGGATTCGTCTGCGGATTGACTCTGCCTGCTCATCAAGGAAGGCTTTTAGCGCGGAGTCGGGGGTGTTGCGGGAAAAATCCCAGTGCCTTCCGCTCATGGCCATATCGCACTGATTGATGACCGTCAGGATTCTGTCGGCCTGAATGTTTGGCAAAAGCACGTCTACAATGAGGCTATAGACCGTACCCAAATCACGCGTTGAGCCGTCAATGACAACAAGCACCAAGTCAATAAGACCATATGTTCCGCAAAGCAAGTCGAAAAAGTTATCGTTTACGTGTCCTCCATCATGCAAATACCTGCCTGCTTCTCTGAATCCCTGTTCAAATGAGACCATAAATGTTTCTCGGAGCTTGCTAACGATTTTCTTCACGTGCTCTTTGTCCTTTTCTGCATTATCGCCAAGCCCGGGAGTATCCCAAAGACGCATAACTTCATTCAGCTTGTGTTCTGATATGCTCATTGTCTCAGGGTCGAAGCCATGACCGACTTTTGCACGTTCACTCCCAAAGAGCGCGTTAAGAGTCGTGGATTTGCCTGTACCTGTTGCGCCGATTAGCATAACGTCAAGAGGACGCGCCTGCATTCTTTGCACTTTGTCTTCAATGTCCTGAAGCCTATATTCTGATAGTCTCATAGCCTCACCGCCCCTACAATTTTCTGCACTCCTTTGGTATATGGTCAATAATCAGGTCAAGCACCTTCTCGATGTTGTAGCCGTATTCCGCTGAGTAATACACCGGGAGGATGATATTCACGCCTGTAGTTTCGCGGATTCGTCTGCGGATTGACTCTGCCTGCTCATCAAGGAAGGCTTTTAGCGCGGAGTCGGGGGTATTGCTGTAAAAATCCCAGTGTCGTCCGCTCATGGCCATGTCGCATTGGTTGATGACCGTCAATATTCTGTCGGCGTTGATGTTAGGGAGCAATACGTCAGCAATGAGGCTATAGACTGTCCCCAAGTCCCTCGTGCTTGCGTCAACCACAACAAGCGCAAGGTCGATTATCCCGTACTCGTTGTATTTGCCGTATGGTTTGTGCAGAAGCTCCGTGATTTTCCTGACGTGTGATTTGTCGTTGTCGAAACCATCGCCGAGGCCCGGTGTGTCCCAAAGGCGGAAAATGTCGTTAAGCATGTGGTCGCTGACGTTCATAGTTTCAGGCGCGAAGCTATGACCTACTTTTGCCGTGTCAGTCTGAAATATTGCGTTGAGGGTTGTGGATTTCCCCGTGCCAGTTCCGCCGATTAACATCACGTCAAGAGGACGCGCCCCCATTCTGTGAAGCCTGCTGTCAATGTCATGTAGCCTGTACTCCCTGAGCATGTTACATCACCAGAACCAGCCAACTATACCGCCTATAATGCCTCCAACAACAGCACCAATAGGTCCGGCTATCGTAGCTCCTATTTTCGCGCCCGTTACAGCTCCTGCTGTGGCTCTGATGCCTTTGCTCACTGAGTCCCGAATGTCTTTGCTGTAATCTCTGTCATTACTCTTCCATGCTTCTTTGTCCCTTGAAACGTTATCCATCAGCACAAGGCGTTTCTTGTCGGGGGTGTGATTGAGTATGAGCGACAATAATTTTGCGAGGTTGTACGGCTTATCTTGCTCTCCGTTATCGTCCTCCTTGTAGCCCGCTGAGTAGTACATCGTGTCAACGTCAACACCGGTCGTCTCCTTGACCCTACGCCTGAAAGTGTCTGCCCTGCTGTCAAGCTCCGCTGTGAGTTTCGCGTCCGGCCTGCTGTTGGTGTAGTCCCAGTGTCTCGGCATTACAGCATCGCATTTGTTGAGGGCGGCAATGATTCGCGTTCTCTTGTCGTTATCATCGCCCAAATTCGGCACAATCACATCACTGATTAGGCTGTATGTCGTTCCCAAATCCCTTGACGCGGCATCAACTATCACAAGCACAAGGTCAATCATGTACGCGCCTGAAGAGTCTTTGCGGTGAAGAAGGTCAACAATCTTCCGTGCGTGTTCAGTGTCCTTCATTCCATCGCCGAGTCCAGGAGAGTCCCACAAAGTGATTTTGTCGTTCAGCTCGTATTTGCTGATTTCCATCGTCTCAGGCTCTGCGTGAATGCCTACCCTCGAAATCTCACGCCCGAAAAGCGCGTTGATGGTTGAGCTTTTGCCCACGCCTGTCCCGCCAGTAATCATGAGGTTGATTTTCTGATTGCGCATGTTAAGCAGGATGTCAAAGACCTTTTTCTTTTCCGCCTCGCCAATGTCTGACTTCTGGATTCCTTCGCTTACTTCGCGAAATATATCGTGATTATCTTCCATGAAGCTGCCTCCGTAATATTCAGATTTTGTTACGCGCAAAAGCATACGACACTAAACATACGCACTTAGGGGGTGTTTTGCTTCCCGCAACGAATCCGCAAATTTAACGATATAATTCATTCATCACAACTTTTTGGGGGAATCAAACATGAACGAAGCTATGACTCTCCGCGACTTGAACGTCAACGAGAGTGCAATTATCGATTCTGTAGGCGGCTCAGGCCACTTACGCCAGCACCTTTTGGACATGGGGATAATACCCGGCGCAAGGGTCAAGATGATACGCCCCGCACCTATGGGAGATCCGCTAGAGTTCAGGATACATGACTATGAGCTTACACTGAGGGCTGCGGACGCATCAAGAATCACAGTTAGGCCAGCCAATGACACGGAAGCTGCCGGGAGATTCATCAACGCCCTTCACAGCATAGAGCATCCCGGACTAGGCGAGGAAGGCAAGTATCACGTTCCCGGAGAATCTGAGCCACTCCCTGAAGGAACAACTCTCACATTCGCGCTGGCAGGCAACCAAAATTCCGGCAAAACTACACTCTTCAATCAGCTGACAGGAGCAAGCCAGAGAGTCGGAAATTTTCCGGGCGTTACTGTTGACCGCAAAGACGGAATCATACGCGGGCATCCTGATACGCTCATTACAGACTTGCCGGGCATATACTCAATGTCCCCTTACAGCGGCGAGGAAATAGTCTCACGTAACTTCATACTCAACGAGAAGCCCAAAGCCGTAATCAATATCGTTGACGCAACGAACATTGAGCGCAATCTGTATTTGACCGTTCAACTATTGGAGATGCAAATTCCAACAGTGATAGCCTTGAACATGATGGACGAATTGAGCGGTAACGGAGGAACTGTTGACATTAACCGCATGGAGTCTTTGCTTGGAGTTCCTGTTGTGCCTATATCGGCGTTAAAGAATGAGGGCGTTGACGAACTCGTGAATCACGCTGTACACATTGCAAAGTATCAGGAGAAACCTTCCCGCTATGATTTCTGCAACGAGAACGATCACGGAGGAGCGGTACACCGTGCAATTCACGCAATATCACACCTCATACAGGATCACGCAGAACGCGCAAATATCCCGTTACGTTTCGCGGCGGTCAAGGTGATAGAGAATGATGCGCTTGTGATTCAGAGCCTCAAACTTGAGCAGAACGAGCGTGAAATGTTAGAGCATATTATCGTTCAGATGGAACATGAGCGAGGATTAGACCGCAACGCCGCAATAGCCGAGATGAGATTCGCATTCATTGAGCGTGTGTGCGCTGAGTCTGTCGTGAAGCCACAAGAGAGTCGCGAACATTTGAGGAGTCAGAGGCTCGACAGCATATTGACGGGGAAATATACGGCAATCCCTGTGTTTCTTGCTGTCATGGCCGGAATATTCTGGCTTACGTTTGAGGTTATTGGCGCATACTTTCAGGAAGTCCTTGAAGGATGGATTGAGGCTCTCACGGAACATACTGACTCATTCTTGACGGCAATGGGAGTCAATGATGTCATTCACGGCTTCATTATTGACGGCGTTTTTGCCGGAATTGGGAGCGTACTCTCATTCCTACCTATAATAATCACGCTGTTCTTCTTCCTGTCGATTCTTGAAGACACAGGATACACGGCGCGTGTAGCGTTCTTCATGGATAAGTTGTTGCGCAAAATCGGACTCTCAGGTCGTAGCATTGTCCCTATGCTGATAGGATTCGGCTGTACAGTTCCTGCTGTAATGTCAACACGAACCCTTCCCAGTGAGCGCGACCGCCGTATGACGATATTACTGACTCCGTTCATGAGCTGCACCGCAAAACTTCCCATATACGCGTTCTTTGTCGATGCGTTTTTCCCTGCGCATGAAGGGCTAATCATGACGGGGCTTTATGTGTTGGGAATCGTCATGGGGATTCTTGTTGCGCTACTGTACAGAAATACGCTATTTCGTGGCGAGGCTGTACCCTTTGTGATGGAGCTTCCGAATTACCGTATGCCCGGCGCGAGGACTGTTGCAATGTTAATGTGGGAGAAGGCAAAAGACTTCATACAGCGTGCATTCTCTGTGATATTCGTGGCTACGGTGGTGATATGGTTCTTGCAGAGCTTTGACCTTCACATGAGGCTTGCGGCCAATCAAGACGGGAGCATTCTCGCGGCTGTGTCAGGAATAATAGTGCCATTGTTCCAACCTTTAGGGCTTGGGGATTGGAGGATATGCACATCACTAATATGTGGCTTCCTCGCAAAAGAAAGTGTTGTGTCAACTCTTGAGGTTCTTTTCGGGAGCAATGTTGCGTCTGTGATTCCGGCTGTGTCTGCGGCATCTCTGCTCGTGTTCAGCTTACTGTACACTCCATGCGCGGCGGCTGTGGCTTCGATTCGTCGTGAGATGGGCGGGAAATGGGCATTTGGCGTTGTCGTGTGGCAGTGTGTTATAGCGTGGATTGCGGCCATGATTACGCGATGGGTCATGCTTGCGGTGATATGACCTGCTAGTACGATAAATATTTTACGCTTGATATAATATCGCTATCTCACAATAAATTCAGAAAGAGGAGCTGTTATCCTGTGAAAAGGTGTCTGCTGTTGCCTGCTTTGTTGCTGGTTATTCTTGTACCCGCTGTATCCTTTGCGCAAGATATTTCTGTGAAGAGAGGAACTGAAGTTCTGGTTAAGGTCATGGAACGGATAAAGTCAAATAAGATTTCCAGAGGCCAGACGATACAGTTAATTGTAGAGAGAGCCGTGAAGAATGAGGATGGTTTTACGGTGATTGAGCAGGGTGCGTTTGCTTATGCCACTGTAACGAAAGCATCTCAGGCGGGGTTATTCGGCACTGGCGGAGAATTAGCCTTCACTGTTGACTCTGTTGAGGCCTATAACGGGAAAGTTATTCCGCTCACGGCAAGCAAGGAAAGTGATGGCAGTAACAGCACAGGGGCAGTTGTGGCAGGTGCGCTTCTTGTTTCACCGCTGGCTATATTCTTCAGGGGGACGAACGCGGTTGTCGAGGCAGGTACTATCTTCAAGTCTTATGTCTCGCAAAACACAGTCTTATCCGAAGACCTTAGCATGAGGAAAGATGAACAATCTCCGCGCTTTGAAGGCAATACTGAGACTGACAGCAGGCTTTCCGACATGTTGCAACAATATGAGACAAAACGCCGGAAAACTCGCACGAAGTAACAGCACTAAGCATGAACACTACGAAATCTCTTATGCCCAAGAAGGGTGTAGGAGATTTTTTTTGTCGCAACAATATTGCTTCTTCTGTTGTATTTTATGTGATAAATCGGGAGTATACTCACACTATCACCAGAATACAGGAGGCTTCAACATGAAACAGTTTCACATAGCAATTGACGAATCACAGTCAGCGAAATACTGCATACTTCCCGGCGACCCTAAGCGCTGTGAGAAAATCGCGCAACATTTCGAGAACCCTCAATTTGTCGCGGACAATCGCGAGTTCACCACATGGGCAGGGACTCTCAACGGTGAGCGTGTGCTCACAACCTCAACAGGCATAGGCGGCCCCTCAGCAGCTATAGCAATGGAGGAGTTATCCGCAACAGGCGTTAAGACGTTCATACGCGTAGGCACATGCGGAGGAATCAACATGAAAGTGAGAAGCTCAGACATAGTGATAGCCACGAGCGCAATAAGGCTTGACGGCACTGGGCGCGAATATGCCCCGATAGAGTTCCCCGCCTCGGCTGATTTCGGAGTCGTGAATGCCCTCGTCAACGCCGCAAAAGATCTCGGAGAACGTTGGCACGCAGGGATCGTACAATGCAAGGACTCATTTTACGGACAACATGCCCCGCAAAGAATGCCCGTGCATGATGAGCTTCTCCGCAAGTGGGACGCATGGAAACGTCTCGGAGTCTTGGCCAGCGAAATGGAATCGGCGACTCTCTTTGTCGTTGCGTCATCATTGGGCGTTAAATGTGGGAGTGTCCTCAATGTGATATGGAATCAGGAGCGTGAAGCAGCAGGATTGATTGACCCTGACAATTTCGACACAGAGCGGGGAATACGAGTTGCGGTTAAAGCGTTGTCATCGCTGATAGAATATGACAAGAAGGGGGAATAACAATACATGAAAATTGCTGTGGATTACGATCAAGGTAGCATAGCCAAGAAATTCATGCGGACTGGGGACGTAAGGATTTATGATTTCAGGAACAAGAAACTCATATATGCCTCGACAACCACCCCATTAAGGAAGTGGCGCACTGATTGGGCTGGTTTCCTCGAAAGTGAGGGAGTTAGCGTGCTGATATGCTGGGAAGTTCCAGAAAATTTACGGGACGAGTTCAAGAGAAAAGGAATAAGGCTCTGCGAAGGTGTCTCAGGCAGTCCTGACGAGGCAGTGAGATTATTTCTTCAGGGTAGGCTCGATGCTAACCCAGCGGCTGAATAAGCAGAACATTCCAGTTACCAGCAGTAACACAAATACATAAGGAGGAATAATCATGTCTGGATGCAACCACGACTGCGAACACTGCGGATCTTCATGCTCAGAGCGCACAGCAGAGTCTCTAATGTTCGCGAACAACCCCGCCAGCAACATCAAGAACGTAATCGGCATAGCAAGCGGTAAAGGCGGAGTCGGGAAATCCCTCGTTACAGGGCTACTTGCCTGCGAAATGACTCGGCGAGGCTTCAAGACTGCCATACTTGACGCGGACATTACCGGGCCTTCAATCCCCAAGATGTTTGGGATTCATGGCTCACTTCTTTCGGATGGGCATTACATACAGCCAGCAGTCAGCAAGAACGGAACGAAGATTGTATCCATGAATTTGTGTCTGCCAGATGAAACACAGCCGGTAGTATGGCGCGGTCCTGTGCTGGGTGGAGTGCTTCAACAGTTCTGGGAGGAAGTCGAATGGGGGAAAGTCGATTACATGTTTGCGGATATGCCTCCCGGGACTGGCGATGTTCCTTTGACGGTGTACCAGTCATTGCCGCTCAAAGGGATAATAATCGTTGCAACACCGCAAGAGTTGGTGAACATGATTGTGCGCAAGGCTGTGAACATGGCCGAAATCATGAACATTCCTGTGTTGGGGATTGCGCTGAATATGGCGTATTTTGAGTGTCCTGATTGCGGGAAAAGGCACTACATTTTCGGGAAGGCTGAGTCAGATTTGGCGATAACGTCAGAGATTCCGATTATGCCTGGGCTTGCTGAGCTGTGTGACTCGGGACGGATTGAGGAGTCTGACGCTGGGAAATATCTTGACGGCCTCGCGGGTTCTCTGAGCAGAATTTGAGCGATGATGCCCCCGAAAATCACGGCGATAATCCTCGCACTAATGGCGGCTGTGTTCTACGCGGTGAACGTCCCGGCCTCAAAGATTCTCATGAGGAGCATATCTCCTGTGTTCATGGCCTCGTTGCTGTATCTTGGCGCGGGTGTAGGAATATCAGCGACATCACTAATGAGGCGTTCCGGTAGGGAAAATTCCTTGTCGAGGCGTGATTTTCCGTTCGTTGTGGGAATGATTGTGTTAGACATAGCCGCCCCGATTTTCCTGATGAAGGGCATCGAGCTTGGTACGTCATCGAATGCCTCGTTGCTTGGGAATTTCGAGATTGTCGCAACAACAGTAATTGCTGTATTTGCCTTCGGGGAAAAAGTTTCTCGTAGGTTATGGCTGGCAATGTCGCTGATAACACTTTCGGGAATCATTCTTACGTTCGAGGGAGCTGATAGCCTGAGATTCTCGTGGGGGTCAGTCTTGGTGTTACTGGCAGCAACTTGCTGGGGACTGGAGAACAACTGCACGAGGATGATAGCCTCAAAGAGTACGTACCAGATTGTTGCGCTAAAGGGTATATTTTCGGGGACTGGGTCGGCGGTCGTGGCGGTGATTTGCGGTGAGAGGCTACCGGGACTGACTGAGGCGGTGTGCGCTATGTTGCTGGGGTTTGTGGCGTATGGGTTGAGCATATTCTTCTACGTGAGGGCGCAAAACACTATCGGCGCGGCGAGGACGAGTGCGTATTATTCGGCGGCTCCGTTCATCGGAGTATTGCTATCGTTCGTGATGCTGCGTGAGAGTATTTCGGGAGCATATGTCGTTGCGCTGGCGGTGATGATTGCGGGGACTGTGCTTGTTGTGATGGACACGCTGATTCTGACGCATGAGCATGAACATGTACACACATTCGGCGGGATAACCCTGAAGCATTCTCACCCTCATAATCACTACATAGGCAGCAAAACGCACATTCACTCTCACACATGAATATGCTTGCGGAAATATCTTGCGGGGCTTGCGGACTCATTGGAGAAAATTTCGTGATATAATCTCTCAAATTTCAGCAGAAGGAGTGTAGACAAGGTGCAATTCGGCGGCTATAATCGAACCACGAACCACGAACCACGAACCACGAACCACGCTATGATTATGGCCTGAAATATGCTGAAACGTTGAAGAATGAGACCAACGTCCCCGTGTTTGGGAGTTATTCCTGAATGCGGGGGCGATTTTTTTGTGTCTGAAAGGAGACGCGGTTATTATGGTCAAAAAATTGTTGGCGTGTATGCTGCTGGTTATGCTGGCGGCGGGGTGTGCGTTTGCTGGAGTGAGGTTAGAGCCTGAGCATTATTCGCTGGCAACTCTGAAGGACGGCAAAGCGGATTATTCTGACGCTCGTTTCAGCCATATGCTTTTGGCAGTTAAGGACACAGGGCTGACAGTTACAGCGGAGAATATGAATCTCACGGGCAACCTTACAATCTCAGGAGGCAGATATTCATTCTGGAACGGTACAGAGCTTGAGAAAGTATCAGGGACTCAAAAGACGTTCGGACTCAGGCTACCGACTTCGGCGGGATTAGGGGATAACGCTGAATTTTATCCTTTCACAGACGCGGGCGGAAATCTTCGCTTAGGGGTTGAAGCTGACAGCGGGCTTAACGGAGTAACAATGAGCTGGAATTTTCCCACGATGACCTCGCTTAACGGGTCATGCACATTACCGAGTTTCCTGACAACAGCGCAACAGCTTGAAAATTACGTTGTGTATTTCGAGTTCATACGCTCAGGAGAAAACGTAACGGGAATAAACTGGCGTGTGGTGAAAGCGTCTGACACATCAACAGCATTAACTCTGAGCTATCCTGTGAATTTTATTAGGCTCAGGATATGGAATTTTGACGAGGAAAGAATAGTCAACCTCAGACCGGATTTTTACATGGAAGCGGGGCAGACTCTGGAAGGTACTCTGACATTCGACAGCCCCATAAAGGAATCGGACATATGGCGCGTGAGGACAAAGTTTTACACGTATGATGATGAAGCCGCTGGTGAAATAGGCAAGTGTCATTACTGGGATTACTGCAAAGCTACAGAGCCTAAGCTGTATCTCTGGAATCATCATGCGTCAAATGCCTCACTCGTGAACGGAAAATCCGACTATAGCACCGCGAAATTCTCAGATATATTCTTCGATGTGGAGACCGAAAACACTGTACAAGTCGAAAACAGACATTTCACGAGCGAAGGACAAATTGTTGTTCCCGGAGGCGGGTATACGCTGAAATATTCTGATACTGGCGCGGTTATCTCGGATGTGGCAGCAGGCACTGACAGGACATTTCCGCTGAAGATATATCGTGGCGCAAATATCGGTGATACTTACTTGGAATATGAAGCTGCTGACAGTAACGGAGAATACTTAGAGTTTGCTGAAGGGGCAGAGGCGAGTCTTCCCGGCAAAACTTTAACATGGACATTCCCGACAGAACTCAACATGAACGGCAGCGGGGTAATCAAAAACTTCAAGACCACGACACAGCAGCTTGCCTCTGGAGTACCGTATGTTGAGATTGTCAGCAAGGATGGATATATCACGGCACTGAATTACAAGATTGTTACGTCCTCTGACACATCAACAGCAATAACGCCTTCATACAGGACTGATTTCAACTTCAGAATTTACCGTACTGATAGAAAGCTGGATCCGGCAAATTCATATAACGTTGGTACAGCAAGCAATAGCACTTCAGGCACATACACTCTTGAAACCCCTCAGCCCCTAAGCACAATGAAGCGTCTACGTGTAAGGCTGACCACTTATGAGACCCCCGACAACCCAACAGTCTATCAATGGAACTTCTACCCCGCTTCAGCAGAGCCAGAGCCAGAGCCAGAACCAACACCAACACCAGAGCCAGAGCCAACGCCTAATAACATTGACAACGGTAGAGGAGGCTGTGAGTCATTCGCCGGGGTTATTGGCCTGTTCATTCTTGGGGTGTTCCTGCTTGCGGAAAAATCAATCCTGCGCTAAAATTTCACGGTCAAACTTTGCGGATGTGCAACGCATATTGCGGATGTAGTTCAATGGTAGAGCGTCAGCTTCCCAAGCTGAATGTTGCGGGTTCGAATCCCGTCATCCGCTCCAAATCATGAAGACAACAAAGCCCCGTGATTCGTTCGCGGGGTTTTTTCATGCCTCAACGTTTGTAAATTCCCCTCTCATTGTTTATCATAACGCGCAAAAAGACTCCCATCTCTTTAGGTGTAAGATGAATTGCGCCAATTTAATTTAAGTGTCGTATAATTCTATTAATGTTCACGTAAACCAAATATACGGGGCGGCACGTGTAGAAAATATTTGGGTAGAGCAGAAACATACAAGAGCGTAACACAACAAGATACCACTGAGTCAGCAAGGAAATTGACGCTTCTGGAGATGCCCGTTAAACCGCAAGCCAGCCGCTAGGACAGCAGAACGCTCCGTCTATGAAGGAAGAAAGCACTCAACGAAACAAATACCTATGGGACGTAGGAAATTAACGCCTTTGGAGAGAATGTAAGACGCTGGCAGAACATCGCGGTGCAGTCTCGTTGAATTAGGAAGCTCCAGCCTCTACAGGCGGAGTAGTTCACCACGTTTTCATACGCATAACATTAAACAGGAGGAATTGTTTTACATGCGCGCAATTTTGTCGGTGATTCATATCGTCGTATCAGTCATGCTGATATTCGCTGTCCTCATTCAGCAACGCAAACAGGGAGGCTTCTCAGGCGTTTTCGGCGGAGGAACTCAGGCTGATACAGGCCAGTGGCAGAGATTCACGGGACTCACAAAAACTACTATCATCCTCTCAGTAATCTTCATGCTGACTTCATTCTTCATCGTATTCCTGAACTAACACGCAAAGGAGCAAATCACAGTGTTAAATTCCCTCAGAGATGTTACAGCCCTGAAGGTCAATCCTGAACGCCTCCGCAGTGCCTCCCATGACGAAATCAAATCAGGCGCAACAACAGATATATACTTCATCAACACACGCGACGTATTAGCCTCCGTGAATATGCTTGACACAGAAGTTACAGCTGAGATATTCACGCGCACAACAGGAATGTTCGCGGGACTCGGCGAGGTTCTCGAACTCCTCAAAGATTCTCCCGTAACTGTTGAAGCATTGCCCGAAGGTGAGTATTTTTCCCCGAAAGAAGTCGTGATGAGAATCAGAGGGCCTTACGGTGCATTCGGCTATCATGAAACGAACCTGCTCGGCATCCTGTCAAGCTCGTGTGCTTGGGCAACGGCAGCCCGTGAATGTGTCGAGGCGGCTGGCGGTAAACCCGTTCTCGTATTCGGCGCGAGGCATCTTCACCCGGCAATAGCTCCCGTGATGGAAAGCATGGCCGTGAAATTCGGAGGATGTTCGGCGGCAAGCTGCATTCTCGGCGCAAAGCTCTGCGGGCGTGAACCTTCTGGCACAATCCCTCATGCCGCAGTTCTCATCATGGGCGACACTCTCAAACTTGCGGAAGCATATGACGCTGTTATGCCCCCGGAAGTCGGTCGTACGTTCCTCGTTGACACGTTCCATGACGAATGCGAAGAGGCTTTGAGGCTTGCGAGGGCTATGGGTGATAGGCTTGGTGCTGTGAGGCTTGACACTCCCGGCGAAAGGGGAGGAGTTACGCCTGATCTTGTGCGTGAAATGCGTTACAGGCTCAATCATGAGGGCTTCGAGCGCGTCAAAATCGTTGTATCAGGGGGACTCAATCCTGAGCGCATAAAGTTGCTTGCTGAGGCCGGAGCTGACATTTTCGGAGTTGGAAGCTACATCGCTCATGCTGTGCCTATGGATATGACTATGGACTTGAAAGAGGTTGCCGGGAAACCAATCGCCAAAAGGGGAAGGCTTCCGGGCGTTCTTGAAAACAGGCGGCTTATTAGGGTAAAATAGCGTTCACACGGACAAAGCCCCCGTCCGCAGTAATATCTTTGCAGGAAGGATAATCACACATCATGACAGGCAGTAGCTCATACTTGGCCAAGCCCGGCCAGGTTGAAAGAAAATGGTACGTCATTGACGCGTCAGACCGCTCAATAGGACGGCTCGCGGCGGTCATCTCGCGCATACTCACGGGCAAAAGCAAGCCCACATACACCCCTCACGTTGACACAGGCGACTATGTAATCGTCATCAACGCGGATAAAGTCAAACTCACAGGGCATAAGGCTTCCCAGTCGACATGGCACTACCATTCAGGCCACCCCGGCGGCTACAAGTCTCGGACATGGGGCGACCTCGTGAAGTCAAAGCCCGCAGAATTATTCCGCCACGTCGTAAAAGGAATGCTCCCGCGCAACAGGCTGAAATATGATAGCAAGCTCAAAGTTTACGCAGGGTCATCACATCCCCATTCGGCGCAGAATCCCATAACGCTTGAGATTTAAGGAGGAAAATTCATCATGGCAGAAGACAAATACATATGGGGAACAGGACGCAGGAAGAACGCTCTTGCCCGCGTGAGAATCTGCTCAGGGACGGGCGAAATCAAAATCAATGGCCGCGAGGTTGAAGAGTATTTCCCGCGCCTTGTGTGGCAGACTCAGGTCTACCAGTCGCTGAAAACGGCAGGCGTTGAAGGGCGCGTTGACGTGTTCGTGAACGCTTCAGGCGGAGGACTCACAGGTCAGGCAGGAGCTGTCAGAATGGGAATCGCAAGAGCCCTGACGAAACTCAATCCCGATTACCGTCCAGCCCTCAAGAAGGAAGGACTTCTCACCAGAGATCCGAGAATGGTTGAGCGCAAGAAGTTCGGCCAAAAAGGCGCAAGAGGAAAGAGGCAGTACTCGAAGCGTTAATCACGAAGGAAGAGAGATTTTCCCCTGTCATTACGGCGGGGGAATTTTTTTTGCCCGCGTATAACTCTGCTATAATCATCGCACTTCATATCCCAACACACACACATTAAAGGAGGAGTCAGCCATGAAGAAGGCGGCTTGTTTTGTCGTATGCTTATGCGTTGTCGGGCTAATGGCGGGGCGGTCATGGGGAAGCATTTCGTTGAGTGTATTCCCTGATCTTGGATTGCGCGGAATTATGAGTGGTTATGATTCTGGGTGGATTGTGTACGATTCAGATGGCTACGCTCATAGGATTGGCGATAATGACGGTATACTGAGCGACATAGAATTAACGCAGGTAAAGAGTCTTTATCTCGGAAGCAACGTGAAATCAATAAAAGGTACAGAGCTTTTGACCACTCTGACATATCTCGCTTGGGATTGCAGTGGTTCGGATCTTACTGCGATTGACGCAAGCAACAATCCTAAGCTGACTCGTATTGTGGGCTATAACAACGACAGTCTGAAGAGTCTTAACGTCAGTGGATGTACTGCCCTCGAAACTTTGCGATTTAATGGCTGTCATCTGGAAAAACTTAATGTGAGTGGATGTACTGCCCTAAAGACTCTTGACTGTTTCAATAACTCGATTACGGAGCTTGATTTGAGTGGTTGTAATGCTTTAGAGTACTTGCAATGTGCTGCTAACCAGATGACCCAACTTGATTTGAGTCAAAACAAAGCCCTCAGCTTTAGCGACACCAACGGTAATTTATGGCAAAAAGTTAGGGGGCTGAAGCTGAAGAGAAATTCAGAGGGTCATTACGAAGTCAACATGAAAGATTATGTTCCTAACCTTGAGAATATCACGTACATAGATAACCCTCAGTTGCTTTCCTACAATAAAGGAACTGGAATTGCTGTATTCAATGGGTCGATTGAATCACTAAAATATGGGTACAATACTCATTTGACGCGCTCAGATGGCGACATCTTCATGCCTGTTAGGTTAACCAATGCCATAAGCGT
The DNA here is from genome assembly GCA_017448685.1 of Synergistaceae bacterium. GTDB lineage: Bacteria > Synergistota > Synergistia > Synergistales > Aminobacteriaceae > JAFUXM01. The sequence goes on along the minus strand of JAFSKY010000124.1, from coordinate 8,125 downwards.
TAATGCCATTGAACGCGAAGGCTCTAACATATACGGCATAATCCACGACATAACAGAGAACGGCTACCTGCACTACAGCGACCAGCTCACCGAGTCATACATAAGCGACTTAAGCTACAGCGATTACGGCAAAATAGGACTCACAGCTGACGGAAATTCCCGCCTAATTCTTCGTGTTAAGACCGACAAGCCCGGAACTGTGTCATTCAGTTTCAATAAGGACATTGGCGCAAAAATCGAATCGCTTTCACGTGGGGAGCTATCACCTTCAGACCAGCTCAGCACAACACAATTCTCAGATTGGCTGTTTGAAACACATCAGGTGTCAGCTGTACTTGTTGCGCCTGAAAGATTCCCAGAGGACAAAAATTTTCCGTCTGATACGTTCAAAGTTCATGTGAAATTAACGGATGAGGACGGCGAAATCACAGAGGATGACTTAGAGCTGAAAATCGAGGCTGCTCCCGTAATGCTGATTCATGGTCTGAACGCTAAAGGAAAAGACACATTCGGCATAGGCGAAAATTCCGGGATATGGCACTGCCTCACGAAAGCCGGATTTGACGTATACCACTGGGATTATGACGGAACAAAAGGCCCTGAAGACATACTTGCGGGGTTGGGCGACGAAAATGGTCTTTACACAGCACTGAAAAATGTGTTCACCAATTATGCTGAGCGCGGAATTGTCTGCACGAGGGCTGATTTTGTCTGTCATAGCATGGGCGGACTAATGGCGCGGAAATATCTTAATGAGGCTGCTAAAGATGTCGGAGATGGCAATAACTGGTCTGTACTCTCATATAAGCAAGGTATGGTGAGAAGGGTTGTTACTGTTGCGACTCCTCACAGAGGAAGCCCGTTTGCTGAATTTGCACTTGCGCACCCTAAGCTAGCAGGAAAAGTTTTCGGCAAAGACTGTACAAGCGCATTCATCGATTTGAGAGTGTCCGCTCCAAGGGATTACGGTTTCCCGGCTGATGTCCCAATGTACTCAATATACGGGGATATATCCGAAGGACTGACAGCACAATTAGCCTTATTAGGGGCAGTGGGAGCGGGAAAATTCGTAGTGCAAAAGTTGCCTAAGTTCCCAGTTTTGATGCTTCCTGCTATTGCTGCTGGTGCTGCTGCTGGTACATCAATAGCCGTTTTCGTTAATGAGGGCATGTTTCACGGGGAAGGACATGACATAGTTGTATCAATTTCCAGCGCAATTAGTGATTTCATAGGCTATGAGACCGGCTATAAAGGCTGGGACTATATGCACACTAATAATTGCCATCAAGATATTACGGGCAATAAGGTAGTCAGCCTGCTCAAAGGCTCTGTAAATATGTTCAAGACGTTCGGAGCAGGGACAAAATCCGCTATTCCTTCCCAAAAAGGGACTATCACCAACTCAAACGTAGACGAGGAATTGCAGCTTATCGAGGACATGAGGCTTAATGTTCAGCCTGCTGTTTTCATGGTGTCGGACGTAGAGACAAAGACAGCAAAATTCACGCTAAATGCAGGTAGCCCGGTCTCTGATGTATATTGTGCTATAGGAGACGGAAAAGACTACAGGCTGTTCATGATTCCTGATACTGACGGGAAAGGAAAGAATTTCAGTGCGGAGGTAACTTTCACAGCTCAGGACAGAGGAACGTTCAATGTTTTCTGCTTCTCGCGCAATCCGAATAACAGCGAGAGTCTTTACGTTTCAAACACTGTCAATATGTTTTCGCTTGAGGACACAAATTCCTCATCCCCCAAAATCACAACAGCCGCTAACCTCCCAACAGTATCAAGGCGCAAATCGTATTCAGTCGCGCTCAAAGCTGATGGTGCTGTAACGTCATGGAGCATCGTGAATGGAGAATTGCCCGTAGGACTCTCCCTTAATGCCTCTACCGGGAAAATCACGGGGACTCCAACAGTGGCCGGGACGTATAAATTTACGTTGCTGGCCGAAAATGACGGGGGATATGATGCGAGGGAATTTACGTTGCAGGTAACGCAAACAACACTAACGGGAGATATTCCAGCGTCAACGACTCGCCGGGCAACATATACGGGGACTCCAAAAGTTACGGGCGGGGCAAGCCCTTACGTGTGGACAATCAGCGCAGGCAAGTTACCCGATGGCCTCAAGATTAATGCGTCAACAGGCAAAATCACAGGCAATCCCACCAAAGCAGGCACATTCAAATTTACCGTCAAAGCCAAGGATAAAAACGGTGCGGCATCAACGAAAGATTACACGGTAAAGGTTACGCAGACAACACTCACGGGCGACATTCCAGCGTCAACTACACGCCGGGCAACATATACGGGGACTCCAAAAGTTACGGGCGGGGCAAGCCCTTACGTGTGGACAATCAGCACAGGCAAGTTACCTGATGGCCTCAAGATTAATGCGTCAACGGGAAAAATCACGGGCAATCCCACGAAGGCAGGAACGTTCAAATTCACCGTCAAAGCAAAGGACAAAAACGGGGCGGCATCCTCAAAGGCATATACCGTCAAGGTTACGCAGACCACTCTAACAGGCAACATTCCAGCGTCAACGACTCGCAGGGCATCATACGCTGGGTTGCCGAAAGTATCAGGCGGGGCGAGTCCGTATGTGTGGACAATCAGCGCAGGCAAGTTACCCGATGGCCTCAAGATTAATGCGTCAACGGGAAAAATCACGGGCAATCCCAGTAAAGCAGGCACATTTAAATTCACCGTGAAAGCTAAGGACAAAAACGGCGCAGCTTCCACAAAGGCTTATACCGTCAAGGTTACACAAACCAAAGTAACAGGGACTTTCAGCAACACCACAAAAGGTAGCTCATTCACCGCAACCCCCAAAGCCTCCGGGGGGACATCTCCCTATGCGTGGTCAGTAAGCTCAGGGAAATTACCCAATGGCCTCAAGATTAACGCCTCAACGGGAAAAATTACAGGCACAACAACTAAGGCCGGGACATTCACCTTCACCATTAAGGCAAAGGACAAAAACGGTGCTGCCGGGACAAAATCATTCACCGTGAAAGTTTCAGCAACAGTCGCTAAAAATTCCACCACTGAAACCAAGCCCGACTCCACACCCACAACGCAAACACATAACAACACATACTCACTCCCGGCCATGAACCCTCAACCCCTAACAGAATCAGCAGGCGTTACGAGTTCCATTCCTGCGCCGTATCTCTATGTCGCAAGCTCTGACATACTCGAATCATTTGATGGTGCTGACAGCGATATTGTGAGGGTGAATGCTGGATTGCCTCTGAGATTCTTCACAGGTGGATGGGAGGTTGACGCTTCAAATTTGGCCGTGCATGTCAATGATGAACATATAGACGGCGTTACAGTGTCAGAGGAAGGCCAGTTCACACTTCCTGCCGGAATTGCGAGTGGCGATTTCCGGGTGCGTGTCAAGTCCTCCAACGGCGAAACAGAATCACAGGAACTCTACATCATCTCCGAATAATTCACGGTAATCAGACGCATTCCCCCTTGGTTGTCATGGCCGAGGGGGAATTTTTATGCGCTCAAATTCTGCTATAATCATTCAACTTCATACCCCGTCAATACATATTCAAAAGGAGGAATTAGCTGTGAAAAAGACAGCTCGTTTTGTCGTATTCATATGCGGCTTGCTTTGCGTGTTGCTCGTTTCTGTGGCATGGGGAGACGTGAAGATAAACGAGGGCAATTTCCCGGATTCCGTTTTTCGAGCGTATGCCTCACAATGTGATACAGGATGGGAAGTGATGGACTCTGACGGCTATAGGCACATAATCGGCGATAATGACGGAATTTTAGCCGCTGAGGAAACCAACCAGATTGAGAGGTTCATCACTAACGGAGTCTCATCGTTCAAGGGGCTGGAATTTTTCCCAATGCTGACCTCACTTTACGCCCTGCACAACAACTTGACGGAATTTAACGGAAGCGCAAATACTCGGCTTATATCGATTGATGTCGATGGCAACAAGATAACGAGTCTCAATGTACGTAGCAACGGCGCATTACAATCTCTTGTGTGCAGCAACAACAATCTGACACAGCTCGATGTTACCGCAAATTCCAGATTGCGTTACCTGTTCTGCTGGCGTAACCCACTTGGCTCACTCAATATCAGCGGCAACAGAAATCTTGAGATTGTCGACTGTAGCAATAACGGCTTGACGGAACTCAACGTACAGAACAATGGCCAGCTACGGACATTGACTTGTAGCAACAACAAACTCATATCGCTCAACACAAGCGCAAATCCCAAACTCCGCGAGCTGTATTGCTGGGATAACCCAATTGGCGCAATCGATGTCAGCAACAACACGAACCTCGAAATACTCGATTGCAGGGAGACAGGCATTAGCGAGCTTAAATTGACGAACCACAAAGCTCTGAGGATCCTCAGTTGCCAGAATAACGCCCTGAAGGAACTTGACCTAAGTGGATGTACCTCATTGCAGAATGTTTACTGCGAAAATCAGCGGGCCACAGGACTGACATACAAACTCACAGCGGAAGGCTACGAAATCAACCTGAAAGACCTCGTCTCAAAGCCTGAGAATATTGACGTAACCTCACTCACACAGAACAACAGCTTTCTCAGGTATGACGGCGAAAAGCAAACAGTCCTCCTCAATTACCGCCCGCAATCATTCTATTATCGCTACAACACTCATTCCCCGAAGAATGACATGATGAGCGTTGTCGTGAAGTTCTCCATGAACACAGCTGTGATTGAGCGTAACGGCCCAATACAGAACATCATTTACGGCCTCAATGACAAGAATTATCTCGATTATAGCGGAAATGCTCTCACTGAAAGCTCAATATCTGGGTATTCTGATAGGCAATACGGCATGAAGGGCTTTGCGGCTGATGGAAATTCCCGGCTCATCGTTAGAGTCCAGACAAACAGGCCGGGTAATGTCGCGTTCTCGTTCAAGAATGATATAGGCGCAACACTCGAAAAGCTCACGGATCGCACGAAACTAACAGCTTCATCCACTGTAACGGCAACAAAGCTAAACACGGAATTTTACCAGGCTTCAGCGGTAATTGTTGCTCCTGAGAGATTCCCGGAGAAAGGGAGTTTTCCGGAGGACAAATTCACCGTCCACGTGAAATTTACGGCTGATGAAACCGATGAAGAAATCCCCGATGAAGAGAAAATCATTGAGGAGGACATAGAGCTTGAGCTTCACGCTGCTCCCGTTGTGCTGCTGCATGGCTTCTCAGGTGGCGCAAACGCTGAAAGCACATTCGGCATCAACGAAAACATAGGAGTTTACCGTAAGCTGAAGGACGCGAAATTCAACGTGTCATGGTGGAACTATGACGGCACAAAAGGCCCTTCAGTGTTGCTCAGGAATGACTATAACGGGCTATTCTCAACGCTCGTGCTTGCCTTCGAGGAGTACAGGAAGAAAGGCATCGTATGCACAAAGGCTGATATTGTCGGCTACAGCATGGGAGGACTTGTAGCGCGATATTTCTGCCTCCCACAGCAGGCTTCATATGATGGCAACTATTACACGTTCAGATCCTACAAGCAAGGAATGGTGCGGAGGATTGTCGATATTGCCGTGCCTAACAAAGGTAGCCCATGGGCAAGCTATTTCTGCAAAGACTTCAGCGCAATCAACACGAACATAAATTTTCTGGCCATGTCCGTTTCAGGTTGGCTAATGATTGCTGAACCTGTAATCAAAAGGGCTGTCGAGCAATTCATGAATGGCGGAAGAAACTCTGACTCTGCATGGGAGGATATGGCGTTCAACAGCGTTGTTACGGGCGGCGCATATCCTGTGAACGTGCCTATGTATTCTATATATGGGCAAGTGAAGCGAGATATTGACACTTTCATGGCAGCATATGACCTCTTTACATTCCTGAAGACAGGCGGCAAATACGCGGAAAAATATTCTGGCACGAATGAATACATAGATTACCTCGACAAGTTCAAGGATGACCTTGACCTCTCCGACAAAAGCCTCTCTTTGTTCTCACATGCCGCGCCAGTTCACCCCCTTTTCACGTCAATACTTCAGGCAGTGCAGCTTGTGCTTTCAACATCTCCAGCAGGAATCGCGAAAAGTCTCGCCGAACAGCTTCCCACAGTCATCAATGAGGCATTTTTCCTGAATGATGAGCATGATTTTTGCGTCTCAAAGAACAGTGCCGCAGGAGATCTATCAGGAGCTTCATTAGGCAGGACAGGCTTCTTCCAGTATAACCACCTCGCAATCTGCAAGCAGAATGACATAGGCAATGATGTTGTCTCAAAGCTGAAAGGCCCTAAAAGCGCGTTCAAGACCTTCACCAAGCTGTCATCATCGGCAAAATCCTCGCTGCCATCCTCGAAATCTGCTCTTCCTTCTGACGCTGGCAATGACGGAGAATATAACCCTGATATAGCCTACGCGGAAAAATTCAAGATTGAGCTTGAACCAGCAACATTGAATGTGAAGGGCGGAAATGCAACCCTCAAGGTAAAAGCCACGTCCAGCAAAAAAATAACTAACGGCGCGGATGTCTATATCGTAATTCAGAAAGATGGTCTCGATAGGATTTTCACGGCTTACGGCACTGACGGAAAGAACTTCACGAAATCGATTGAGTTCGCTTCTACTGATGCTGGCTTCGCTAAAGTTTACTGCTTCAGTTACGGTGAAGGTGAGCAACTTTACATCTCCAACACAGCCCGCCTCGCCATAAAAGCCACCGCGAATAATTCAGACGTTGAGGAGCTTTATTTCGCCGGGGACAGTGGAGTTAGGTTTGCGGAATTAGGCTCAGACATAGTAGCAGGGCTTTATGCGCGCACAAAAGATGGTACAGTTTTCGATGTCTCCTCAACAGCTATGGGAACTGTATGGGATTCATCAAATTACGCTGTGGCATATGTGGATGATGACGGAGTCATACATGCCCTCATCGAAGGAACTTCGGTGTTGACAGCCAAGTATGCGGGAAAGACAGCTCGTATTAGCGTGAACGTAGGCAACAACATATGGGCTCCCTGGATGGACTCGGCAGAGCTTGACGGCGGGAAAAAGGGACGTGAATACCACGCTGAACTCATTGCTTCTGGTTCTGCGCCAATATACTGGAAACTTTCAGGCGGAATGCTACCGAAGGGGCTTGAGCTTTCATCATCGGGGGTAATCTCAGGCGTTCCAGAAGAGGAAGGGGAATTTTCGTTCAACGCTGAGGCTTCAAATACTGCTGGGAGTCGTTCACAGAGCTTCAAGCTGAAGATTGGTGGCTCTGAGGTTCCTGACATTACGACAAATACGGAGCTTCCTACAGTTTCAAGGCGGCAGAAATATTCAGTGAAACTTAGTGCTGAGGGAGCTGGTGTTTCATGGCTTCTGAAGGATGGGGCAATACCTGATGGGCTTTCGTTCGTTGAGAGTGGCGAAATAACCGGGATTCCGTCAAAGGCTGGGGAATATTCATTCACCATTAAGGCTGTGAACTCAGCTGGGGAGGATACGAGGACATTCACGCTAAAAGTAACGCAAACGACGGTCAAAGGCGACATTCCCGCAACCACAGCCCGCAAGGCCACATTCACCGGGACACCGAAAGCTAGCGGTGGTGCAAGCCCGTATGTGTGGAGCGTGACTGCAGGGAAATTGCCAGATGGCTTGAAGCTCAATACGTCGACCGGGAAAATTACGGGGTCAACGTCAAAGGCTGGGACGTTCAATTTCACGGTAAAAGCAAAGGATAAGAACGGGGCTGCTGGAACTAAGGCATATACCGTGAAAGTTACGCAAACAGCGGTCAAAGGCGACATTCCTACCACAACAACCCGCAAGGCCACATTTACAGGAACGCCAAAAGCATCAGGAGGTGCGAGTCCATATGTGTGGAGCGTAAGTGCTGGGAAATTGCCCGATGGCTTGAAGCTCAACACCTCCACCGGGAAAATTACGGGTTCAGCGTCAAAGGCTGGAACGTTCAATTTCACCGTTAAAGCCAAGGATAAGAACGGGGCAGCCGGGACTAAGTCATATACTGTGAAGGTTACGCAAACGACGGTCAAAGGCGACATTCCCGCAACCACAGCCCGCAAGGCCACATTCACCGGGACACCGAAAGCTAGCGGTGGTGCAAGCCCGTATGT
>JAFSKY010000123.1 GCA_017448685.1 Synergistaceae bacterium | reverse complement strand
GTTATTACCCTGAGTGCGGTGAGAAGTATGGGATAGTATCACTGATGCGTAAAACGAGTGAACGTATCCACGATAAGCCCTGTCTTGATACTATATCATCATATGCAGGACAGGCATGGAGGCGGCTAGAGGAGTATCAGGCGAGAAATTATTTTCCTGAGAAAGGCACAGTTGCTTGGTGGTAATGAATAGAAAATTTGTTCCTCCTGTGTGTAAAACGCAGGGGGATTTTTTTATGCCAACATGCCGGAATATCCCAACAGGTAGAAAGCCCGATTAGTAGACAGGAAGTTGCAGGTTCGACTCCTGCTTCCGGCTCAAAAATATATGGAGGTGCGTAGCATGGCGACATTAGTGTGCCAGTGCTTTATGTAGGTTCGCAGATAGTGAACGGAACGAATTAGTGCATACTGGCCAGACAAACAATACTCACAGCGCAACCAGAAAATCGCCTGAAATATGAAGCTGGAACATTGTCATTTACACAATCATGCAGTCTTGAATTGTTAAAGAGGCAATACGAGGTAATGTGCGGATACCTTTATTTACTTGAGTTTCGAGCAAAAATTGAAGGTGTGGCACTGTAACAAGTCCTAAAATATCGGGCGAACAAGCCCTGCGACTATCGAAGGCTTACGCTCAGTACGCGGGCGAGATGGCAGAATATCAGGTAATGCCGGAATTAACGCCGGAAAAATACGCCGAGTTGAAAGCTGATATAGCAATGCGCGGAGTGATGGTGCCAATCGAGTATGACGAGGCCTAGAAGTCGACTCATGCACGAAAGCTGAACATGGCAAAGCGGCAATTGACACAGGAACAAAAACGCGGGTTAATCCGAGAACAGCTCAAAGCCACGCCGGAACAATTAGACCGACAAATAGCGCAAGCAGTCGGAGTGAGTCCTACAACAGTAGGAGCAGCCCGGTGAGATATGGAGGATAAAGGCCAGTTGTCCAAATTGGACACCTCAACAGGTGTTGACGGCAAAACATATCCACGCAAGCCCATATCAGTATTTAATCCGACAAAGCGAGAGGAACGCACCATGAAGAATCCAGAAGTCATAGAGCGAATGCAGGAAGATGGTACTAACGCCCTAACAGCGGAGAAAGAGCTTCACCGAGAAGAGAAAGCTGAACGCAAAACATATTTCCCAGAATGAAACGTTGCCCGATGAGATGAAATGTGCCGTTTGTTTGTCGCTAACATTCGCAACAGTGGGATTTCTCGTACCCTGCAGCCGAACTTAAAGCCGAGCAGGAGAAATCCAGCAAGGAATCTGAAGAGGCCACCAAGAAAATCGCTGAGCTTGAAGCTGCGAACAAAGCACTATCTGAAGAACGTGAACGCATGGAGAACGCCCACAATGAGGCAGAAGTCAAAACCCTCTGAGACAATTGGACCTCGCAAGGCATTCCGCCTGTTGTTGTCGAGAAGGTCAAGCCCGTGCTGCTGGCGAAAACTTCACGAACAATAAAGCTCGGAGATTCTCCAGATGATGAGAAGCCAACGCTGAAATTCTTTGATGAGCTATTCGAGGCCATGCCCAAAATACAGCTTGGACAGGCCAGCGTTCAGGGCGAGCCTAAAGTAGAGCTATCAGACTATGACAAGGCTATTCAGCGCGGGAAGGATATTATCGCCTGTGTCAATGCTTCCAAGTGTTCTTGTGGGTGTTTCAGGTATCGTGAACAAAGAGCTTCTTTACGTTGGCGAAAAAAGATTTACTGAGCTTGAAGAGGCACAGCAGATTGGGCTTAACCTTCAGCTTGAGGCATGGAACTTCCTGCTTGTGAACGTCATGCAGGCATAAATTATCCCCCGCAGAGTGTTCAACGGGGGCGGTGAATGTTACTTCACTCTTCTGCGAGAGATTGCGCGTGTTATTCCGAGCTTGTCCATAAGGGCATCCTGTAGGGTATGCGAGAAGTTAATCCCTGCTTTTTTCCCCTCATTGATTAGCCATTGAGGGAGCGTAACCATTTTGTTGACGGACTTTGTTTCAGCGGCTGAACGAACTGGAGGCATAAAAACATCAACAAGCGTCATGGCCTGAGACTCAGAGAGGTTTTGCGCGATTGAAGCAGGTTTAGATGGCGAGGGTATTTCCTCATGGTCAAGCTCTGATAAGTAAATCCAGCCTTCAAGAGCCTCACGTGCATTGCGAAGTGCTTCGCGTATATCATCGCCTCCTGATACGCAACCCGGCAAATCAGGGAAGAATATAGTTATGCCATCAGACGCGTAATTTATTACGGCGGGGAACAGATAGTTATCGTTCACGATTGATTACTCCTTTGCGTCATAATATCTACGAATTTACTGAAGGGGCGGACTCTTGTTACCTTAGACCCGCGATTTTTAGTGTAATGCCGACTTCAAATAATAGGGAGATTCTTTTTATTTCTCCTGATAGTGAGCTTGCCGGGCTTTTCAGGATGTTTGAAATAATCGTGATCACCCCGCGTGTATCTGTAAGTCTAGCCGTCAGCCTCAACGATTTGCCTTAATTCAGCATATATGCATAATATCAATAATATGTAATATGGTGGAATGTAATTACTAAGCATTACGAGAAAGAAAAAAATACTTTGGAGATGATAGATGATAATTATGAACTCTTGGGGATGCTCCTTCCCTTAACTCTCACCACTGCCATCAACAATATCCGCATCGATGAGCCGTTAATCCTGAAATCCCGTCAACATTTCTCGCAGGCGCAAGCGTTATTCAGTTGTTCCACCTCAGATATATTTGCGCGACAGAATCACAGCAAGTGAGATTACCCGCATTCGCACAGCCTCACAGAATCCAATCAACATGACTCAGCAGGACAAAGGTACAGCGTTCAATGAGCTAATCGCGGTTAAGCAGACTGGTTTACGCAGGCTTGTTGACAGGCGTATTGAGTGGTTCTTTGCGCAATCAGTTCTCGCTCGATTTATCATCATGGGTGGCAAGGCTGGCGATGCTTTCATGAACAATGAGCATGTTGAATCATCGTGCAAAAATGGAGGAACTAATACGATATGGCAAGAAAATTTGGGTGATAGTACATAGCATGTATTGCTTTGAGGGTATGAAAAATAAAGAAGTCCACCTCGAATTAGCAACAAGAATCCCTCCACAAACCCTAATAAGCCATCATGTTTAATGTTGATTAAATTTGTTGCAAATGATATTCTTTGCGGACAATCCACAATGAAGGGGGAAAATTCCGTGAAGCTCTCATCAACAGCGCGTTACAGCCTCCGAGCATTGTCTGACCTCTGCACACATTCAGATAATGCTCCCGTTCCTGTAAGCGACATCGCCTACCGTCAGAATATCCCCGTGAATTACCTCGAACAACTTTTCGGGAAGCTCCGCAAAGGTGGAATCCTCGAAAGCGTCAGGGGGGCGCAAGGAGGTTACATGCTTGCCCGTTCAGCGTCAGAAATCACGGCTGCTGACATCCTCCAAGCTATAGGCGAGCCGTTCATATTCGGGTCATGCCAGACGGAAAAAGGTTGCCTCAATGCTGTAACATGTCCGGCATTCAGCTTGTGGCGGAAGCTCAAAGGCTCAGTTGATAGCATACTGGAAGCCACGACTCTTGAGGAGATAGCTGACGAGAAAACCGCCCTTCTTGAGAGCCTCACCACAGATCCAGAACGTGAAGAAGCAAGAAGCAAAGCTATGAGATTAAAGGGGGAATAACTCTAAATTATGTTCGTATACCTTGACCACACAGCAACAACTCCGACAAGCCCGGAAGTTTTGCAGGCCATGATGCCCTACTTCGGCGAAATTTTCGGCAACCCATCAAGCGTGTACTCATTCTCACGCCAAAGCAGGCAAGCAATCTCCAAAGCAAGGGAGCAAGTAGCCTCAGCATTAAACGCTGATCCATCAGAGATATACTTCACCGCTTCAGGCACAGAGGCTGACAACTGGGCACTTAAAGGCACTCTTGAGCGGGGAAAATTGTCGGGCAAAAATCACATAATCACGACTCAGATTGAGCATCACGCAATACTTCACACATGCGAATACTTGAAGAAAGTTGAAGGTGCTGAAATAACATACCTCCCTGTAGATTCTGAAGGCCTCGTGAGCGTTGACGATGTGAAAGCCGCTATCACCGACAAGACCGCACTTGTGTCAGTAATGTTTGCGAACAACGAGGTAGGCACAATTGAACCTGTTGCGGAAATCGGAGCATTGTGCCGGGAGCGCAAAATCCCCTTCCACACTGACGCAGTACAGGCGGCGGCTCATCTGAAGATTGATGTGAAGGCCATGAATATAGATATGCTCTCAATGTCAGCGCATAAGATGTATGGCCCCAAGGGTGTAGGAGCGTTGTATTTGCGCAAGGGGCTTAACCCTGAGAATTTCATTCACGGGGGAGCGCAGGAACGTAAGCACAGAGCCAGCACGGAGAATATAGCGGGTATTGTGGGATTCGGTGCGGCTATGGAGATTCTTCAAGGCAGGCTTGAGGACGACAAAGCGATAAACTCAGCACGCCGGGACAAACTCATTGCCGGAATCCTTGAGCGCATTCCACACGCAAAACTCAACGGCGCAACAGGCGACAAACGTCTTCCCAATAACGTAAACTTCAGCTTCATCGGCGTTGAGGGAGAAACGTTATTGCTTGAGCTTGATATGAAGGGTATATCCGCCTCAACTGGGAGTGCGTGTTCATCTGAGAGCCTTGACCCCTCACATGTGCTGTTAGCATTGGGGCTGAAACATGAGATGGCTCACGGGTCATTGAGATTCACGCTTGGCAGATTGACTACAGATGAGCATATTGACTATGTGCTTGACGTTCTGCCGGAAATAGTTGCGCGTCGTCGTGCAATGTCGCCATTATGGGAAGATTACATGAAATCGCAGGAGGGCTAAGTAACAGCTAACAAAAACTTATTCATTCTCAATATTTTTATAACTTAGAAAGGAGGTTAACCGTTTACAGAAGAACTTAGAACCCCTGCTAACGTTAGGTGATATAATTCGCCCTAATTGGTATCTCATTGAGAACTGGATATAGTCGGTTAGGCAGTGAAAATTAAAAGCGGTCGCGTAGCACGTCGCAGACATAACCAAGCACACAGGTATTGCCCGTGCCTTACGGCGAGTTTCACTACAAAATATCCAACCTTATCAGTGCGTAGTACTTATGTACCGATACGTTAGTCGGGAATTGAAGCCTCTGGAGCGTTATACCAAACGTGAGTAACGGTAACATTGTAAAAGCGGACGCGTTGAACGAGGAATGAAACAGAAAAGTTGATGTATAACTTTTTATAAGTTTTCTGTAACGGCAAATAGTTATGGCACTTGATTACAGCAAGACGGTTATGGATCACTTCATGAACCCTCGTAACGTTGGCGAGATTCCTGACGCTGATGGAGTCGGCGAGGCTGGGAATCCGAAATGCGGGGACATCATGAAGATATACTTGAAGGTGAATCCTGACACGAAAATTATCGAGGATGTGAAGTTCAAGACATTCGGTTGCGCATCGGCTATAGCGTCATCAAGCATGGCTACCGAGATGATAAAGGGCAGGACGGTTGAAGAGGCATGGAATTTGACGAACAGCGCGGTTGCTGAGGCTCTTGAAGGATTGCCGCCCATAAAGATGCACTGTTCTGTGCTGGCTGAGGAGGCTATTCACACGGCATTGAACGATTACCGTGAGAAGCATGGAATGACGGTTATCCCGATGGAGCATCACGAAGAGTGAAGGAAGTCCCCCGGTGTTGTGCCGGGGGATGTTTTTTTGCGCGTTATCTGATTTGTAGCTGTTTTTTCACTGCCTGCATAAGACTTGCGATTCTGCTACCTTTTTTTGCTTTTCTCCATATAATTTCGTTAGAAGGCTTTACATAATCTCTGGCTACATTACCATTTGTACAGAAATTCACAGTCCTCAAATGGACATATGTATTATTCTTAAAGTTGACATTGTAGAGAAGCATACAGACTCCTAGTTCTTCACTTGGCTGTATGACGAAATGAGGATCTTTACGCATTTCTATTTTTGCTTTTTCTGAAGGTAGCCAGAATGTTGTGAATGAAGCAATATGCGTTTGACTGTTGTAATTTATACTTTCTATTGCAAGGTACATTTCGTATTTGTCATCTTTGCGCACGAATTTAACGTCTGGGATTTCGTCAAGCGTGTGTTCATTTGGGTGGGGTGTTTTTGTTCTTTGTTGCAATGCCCTCGCAGGCTTATAGATTGCTGAAGCGAGAAAATCACTCATGACTTTGCACGGTACAGCAAAATTCAAGTTCTGCCCTTCCACATAGTTCATTGTTGTCATACCTACAACTTCACCATGCAAGTTAAACAATGCGCCTCCGCTTGACCCAGGTGATACAGGAGCGGTAAACTGCATCCATAAATTATTGTTACCGTCCTGCCTATATGCTGAAACAATACCATCAGATACAGTGCCTTGAAATCCTTTGGGGTTGCCTATGGATATTATCCGCTCACCTGTTTTGGGAAATTCACGGCTAATTCCAAGATACGGCGCAACATAGTAAGTGTTTACCTTCAGGAGTGCTATATCCCTTGCCACGTCAAAATCCTTCACCAGAGCGGAAAAATTCTGCCCATCCTGAGCCGTAATAGTGATATATTCAGCACCATCTATTACATGATAATTAGTGAGAATATCACCGTTGGGACTCACAAAGAAGCCACTTGGCCAAACATTCTGGGCCTGTGTCTATAAGAACTATTGACGGCATGACACGCTCAACAAGAGATGAATAATCCCCCGTAAAATTAATCTCTCCTCTACGGGACATTATTGTAGGTATATTTGTCTGTGAAGAATTTTTTGTACCATCACTGTTTAACATGACTAAGCACAATACGATTAATATCACAAAAATACCGACAAAGGGCATAACCCCATTATGATTTGAGTTGCTATCATTTGTACTTGCTCTATAGTCTTTGCTCGTATATTGTCTGCCACAAGTCGTAAGCAGAAAATCGCACGCTTCCTGAATTTTGGCTGTCATTCGTTTTGCTTCTATGTATTCAGGAGTGCCGGATTCAAATCTCTTCAGGTCATATACTGATGATTTGAGCCTCAAACATTCCGCTATTTTGTCACAGTCTAAAACTTCATCAGGCGAAATCCCCAAATATAAACACGCTTCCTCACGAGTCATCATCAAATCCCTCCACCCAAATATTTCCTCACAGCCCCAATCAAATCACTAATCCTTCCTTTTTCCGATGGAGTCTCCCATTTATATTGGCTTCTCGGCCTCACATAATCACGCGCTATACTCCCATCCGTATACAAATTCACCGTCCTCAAATGAAGATACGTATTGTCCTCGAAATCAACAGCATACAGCAATATGCATGGCCCAAAATCTTTTCCCTGAATCGCCCGGAAATTCGGATCCCTCTTCATTTGCCTGTTAGTTTTCTCTGACGGAAACCACACTGACACAAACGCCGCCTGCAAATTCTCGCTGTCATACTCGATATAGTCCGTCGCAATATACATCTCGTAACTCTCATCCTTGCGGACAAATATCATGCTGTCAGGATTGTCGCGCCTCACACTTTCACGCTTGATGCCCGGCAAATTCTTGGGCTGTTTGTCCCTCGCTGACATGAAGAATCTTGAGAGTATTGACGGAGCAATGGCAAAATTCAGATTCTGGCCGTCAGTGCGTAACTTTGTGGGCATTCCGACAACTTCACCACGCAAATTGATTAACGCCCCTCCGCTTGAACCCGGCGAAATTGGTGCAGTGAACTGAACCCACGTATTATTTTCCCGAAAAGCTGACACAATTCCATTCGACACAGTTCCGCTTAAACCTTTAGGGTTGCCGATTGCGATAACGGCTTCTCCCTGCCGCGGAAGAGTGTTGCTTATCGTCAAGAACTTCACAGAATACGGAGCATCTATCTTCAGTAAGGCCATGTCCCTTTTTGCGTCATAGTCTTTCAGGGTGGCGGATATGCTTTTTCCGTTCTGAGGAATGACAGTGATATACCCTGCGTCCCGAATCACATGCCAGTTCGTGAGAATATCCCCGGCAGGACTCACGAAGAATCCGCTTCCTGTTCCTGTGTCAGTCTTGATGAGAACGATTGACGGCATTACACGTTCAACCAAATCAGCGTAATCTGGCATGGCGTTATTCTGCTTGGCGGGAAGCTCAGTTTTTGCCCGGAGATTCTCAAGCTCCCTCAGAACTTGCGCATAATCGGAGGAGTCTTTTGGGGCGGGCGGTTCAGGCTTCGACACGTACAGGAAATACGCAAGGCATAAGGCGGTTATTGTCGTCATGG
>JAFSKY010000122.1 GCA_017448685.1 Synergistaceae bacterium | reverse complement strand
CTCAGGGGATGAGAAGATGCCCATGATATTTGATGAGAAAGGAATCGCACGGCCTTACATGGGACGCTTTGAGGGCGTTGTAGGATGGCTTGAGGCAAAACTCAAATGGTTTCCAGACAACGAGAATGTAGCGGAGGATGTCGCACAATACCGCGAAGAAGACGTGTGCAAGACTTGCGGGGGATTACGACTGAGGCAGGAAGCATTGAATGTTACGGTATCAGGTTACAGGATTGGGGATTTACTCGTTATGCCAGCCGAAAAACTCGTGAACGTCATGAAGAGTCTGACCCTCACCACGTCAGAGTCATCAATCGTTGCGCAGGTTATGCCTGAAATCACACGCAGGCTTGAATTTCTCTGTGATGTCGGAGTCGGGTATCTGTCATTATTGCGGAGGGCTGATACGCTTTCAGGCGGTGAGACTCAACGCATAAGGCTGGCGACTCAAATCGGCTCAAACCTTAGCGGGGTTCTTTACGTTCTCGATGAGCCGACAATAGGACTTCACTCACGCGACACGGAAAAATTGATACGCTCCCTCAAATCAATACAGGCACTCGGAAATACTGTTGTTGTTGTGGAACATGACCGCGAAATGATGAATGCTGCTGACTGGCTCATAGAGTTAGGCCCGGAGGCTGGCAGTAATGGCGGTGAAATCCTCAATGCCGGGAGCAGTGATGAGTTTCTGATGACTGGCGGCAATACGGGGAAATATTTGCGTGGTGAGGCAACCGGGATTGTTAGGCCGGAAAAACGCCGCAAGCCTTTAGGATGGCTTCACGTCAAGGGCGCGGCTCATAACAACCTGAAGAATGTTGACGTTGATTTGCCCGTGGGAGTGTTTGCTTGCGTGTCAGGCGTATCAGGTTCAGGCAAAAGCAGCCTCCTCTATGATGTGCTGTACAAGGGAATGCGCAGAATCCTTGACCGTGATTTTCGTGAGCGTCCCGGTAAATTCAGCTCGATTGAGGGGGCTGAAATGTTCACGGCTGTAACACTTGTCGACCAGTCGCCAATAGGACGGACTCCGCGCTCGAATCCCGCCACATATACAGGACTCTTCACGCTAATACGTGAATTTTACGCTGGCTTGCCTGAGTCTAGGATTCGCGGATGGAATGCCGGGAGATTCTCATTCAACGTGAAGGGCGGAAGGTGTGAGTCATGTGGTGGAGCTGGGAGCGTCAAAACCTCAATGTTATTCCTGCCAGATATATATTCAGATTGCGAGGTTTGCGGGGGAACTCGCTACAATCATGAAACGTTAGAGGTACGCTTCAAGGGGAAAAACATCTCTGACGTTCTCGGAATGACAGTTGATGAGGCTGGGGAATTTTTCCGGGACATTCCCAAGATTGCAGGTAAACTCAGACTCATTCATGATGCCGGATTGGGGTATATGCATCTTGGGCAATCGGCATTGACACTTTCAGGTGGTGAGGCTCAAAGGGTGAAGCTGTCAAAAGAGCTGTCAAAGAAATTCACGGGTCATACTCTGTACATTCTTGACGAGCCTACAACGGGATTGTTTTACACGGACATACGGAGGCTGCTTGAGATTGTCCACCGAATAACGGATGCAGGCAACACGGTTATATTCATCGAGCATAATTTAGACGTGCTATTGTCGGCGGATTACATTGTTGATTTGGGGCCTGAGGGTGGCGACAATGGTGGGAAGGTTGTTGCGTGTGGAACGCCTGAAGAGATTATTGCGGGGGGCGTTGGGTATACGTCCGAATTTCTCGGTGAGTATGCGCATATGCTAGAATATCCCCAATCCCACAGAAAAATTAAGGAGGTCAAAGCATGAATGTGAAGCGATTTCTCATCGTGCTCGCGTTTGTGTTTGTTGCGGTGCTTTTGCCAGCCGTGGAATCAAACGCAGTGTCTGACGCGACAGCCAGCGGAGATGAGAGCTTTGAAAGAGTGTCGGTTGAAACGCTTGGTGAGGCTTTCGAGGCCAATCCGTATAGAGCGCAGAAAACATATCAGGGTAAAAATCTGGAAGTGAGCGGGAAGATTTACGGTTTCAAAAGCATAAACAAAGAACCTATCATTTACTTCATTTACAGTCAAAGAGAGGTAAATTGCTATGTCTCAGAAAATGACCCTCTTATAGCTGAAGTTACAAAAGGCGAGAATGCAACAATCCGGGGATATGTTTCAGAGGTTAATCCGTTGAGTAGGATGCAAGAATATACGCTTACCAACTGCAAAATCATCTCCGCAAACTGAATCCCATCGCCAAGAACGCAAAATTATCCCTCCTGTGAATTTTACGGGAGGGTTTTTTGTCGCGCTTCAACGTGTTATTCGTCTGAATCTCTGCGGAAATATCCTCATATGCTAGAATCAACCCGCAATCCATACACAACTTACAGGAGGCCATGAATTGAAAGCAAAATTTTTCGCGCCCGTTATCCTTGCCTTAGTGCTTTTGTCCGTGAAAGCCGAGGCCATGCCGGAATCATCTGCTATGCTCACGGATATTTACTGCGCATACCTAGCCGAACCCGGCTCATCAGGAGAAAACGCCGCCTCATTCCTTGAAGGCCAACGCAAAAACTCAGCATATGCCGCCGGACTCGAAAAGGAAATCTCAGACTTGAGGAAACGCCAGAAATTTACGCAGGAAAAAGCCCTCACCGAAATAAAATCCCTCGTCAAAAGCGGAAAACTCCCCTCCTACATCACCGAAAAAGGCTCATACAAATACGCATCCGGCACAAATTCAGCCGTTCCAACAGAAAACGTAAGACTCCGCTCCCAACCCAACACAGACGCTAAAGTCATCAAGGTCATCAAGGGAGGAGTCAGATCTGGCGCAAACTACACTCCCCCGGAAGTCTGCGATTACATGGGCGAATGGACAAACCCACAGGGAGAACGCTGGGTATTGGTCAATTACAGGCCGAACCTCACGCAAAAAGCAAGTGAGAAGAAAATGGGCTGGATTTTCGGCGACTATGTGAGGCTCGTTACTGATGAAAACGCATTGAAGGCAGCTGATGTGTACGAACACCCCGCAAAATATGCCAAAGTTGACAGCTCACAGACAATTTCCCCTGAGACTCTATTACGCGCTTATGTGGTCAACCCATTCAAGGCGGAGAAAAACTACAAGGGTAAAACCGTGCGTCTTCATGGCGAAATCACTGGCATAAAGGCTGATTCGGGCGTTCCTGTCGTGGAATTTGACTCGTATTTCTCGGATTTGGCGCAAAGGGCTGTGGCAACATGCTATGTATCGAAGAATGATCCGCTTCTCGCTGAAATTGAGACGGGGAAAAACATCACGATACAGGGGAAAATCTCAGAGGTTGACACAGGATTATGGAATAAGGCATTCAAGCTGACGGACTGCCGTATAATCTCGGCGAAATAATCACAGGAGGAATAAATCTCGATGGCTGACTATGAAGTGAAAGACATTAGCCTTGCGGAACATGGTCGCAAAAAAATACAATGGGCGTGGCAGTATATGCCCTCGTTGCAGTACAGCTACAACAAGTACAGGGAGTCTCAGCCCTTCAAAGGAGCAGTGATAGCGGCCTGCCTTCACCTTGAGGCGAAAACGGCTAACCTCCTTATCACATTGCGCAAGCTCGGAGCTCGTGT
>JAFSKY010000121.1 GCA_017448685.1 Synergistaceae bacterium | reverse complement strand
CGTTCAATTTCACCGTTAAAGCCAAGGATAAGAACGGGGCAGCCGGGACTAAGTCATATACTGTGAAGGTTACGCAAACAAAAGTTACGGGGACTCTCGCCAACGCCGTAAAAGGAAGCTCCTACACAGCCACGCCAAAAGCCTCCAACGGTGCAAGCCCTTACGTTTGGTCAGTCAGCTCAGGTAGCCTCCCAACAGGACTCAAGCTCAATTCCAGCACTGGAAAAATCACCGGGACTCCCTCAAAGACTGGCAGCTACACATTCACGCTTAAGGCGAAGGACAAGAATGGCGCAGCAGGGACAAAGAATTTCACCGTCAAGGTAACAGCTTCTGCAACAGCAAAATCCTCACTCCCTGAAACGAAATCTGACGCAACTGACTCAGAAGCTCTTTCACCGCAAGCACATAATACTGTATCTTCACTGCCAGTATTACAGGAGCAAACCCATGAAGCTGACGGCAACAATGCAACTCCCCTCAAAGCCTCACTGCGAGTCATAAGCGATGACATTATTGAATCACACGAGGACAGAGACAGCGACATATTCACCGTTAAGGCCGGGCAACCTCTTACATTCATTCTTGGCGACAAAATATCTGGCGCAATCGTCTGCATTGATGATGAGCCTGTAGAGGTCATTACGATTTCTGATGAGGGAACATTCACACTCCCAGCGGAATTTGTATACGGCGACTTCAAAGTTCAGGTGAAATCCTCTGACGGCAATACAGAGTCCGAGGAAGCCTTCATCATTTCCGAGTAACGAACCACAAAAATACCCCCGGTGCAAGCACCGCCCCTTACGGGTGTCGGCCATGAAACCGGGGGGCTTTCTTTTTCCTACGCGTTAAGCCGTTTCAGCCTCAAGCTGTAATACCGTCTCACGCCCTTCAAGTTTGGCATGTTCATTACCCGTAAAGACTATTTCAGCCTCCATCCCCGTTGAAGCCACAACAGATGTCAATATCTTCCTCACGTTAGCGTCAGACTGCGCGAGGATTCCACGTTCAATTTCATGCGCCTTCACCTTGTCGAGGTCAGCGTTGACTTCCCTGTTCTGATCCTCAAGTTTCACGCTCGTGAATATTCCCGCGTACTGATCGTAAACTTCAAAGCTGTGAACGTCCGCGTATACGTCAAGTATTTCGCTGTGTGGAAGCGTGATTGTGACTCTGTTCACGTCAAAACGCTCTGACACTTTCGCTTGAGACAAGTCGCAACCACATACTATTGTCCCGTAATACTTCAACATGAATTTACGCGTTGTGCCGGGTATGTTCATGCTGAGGCCGGGTATCTTCACGCCGTCAGAGAATGACACGATGGACTGGAAGCGTTCACGAATTGTAGCAAGCTCACTCACATTCTCGATGCCTGAGAGGATTGTTGACCTCACAGAACGGTTATGATCCGACTTTTTGCGCATGAGAAGCACAACATTGACTGTGATTGACACCACCAGCACAAGCACTAAAGCAATTGCCGCCGCCAAAATATTTTTACCTCCTGATGAATATATATTAGAATCATTACATGCCAGCAAACTTTTGACAATCCGTGAAAACTCATGAAAGGAGGCATTCCGCATAGATAACGCTGAAATAGTATCAGCCCTGAAAACTTTGGGGCTTAATCCTGGGGCAACAAGTGATGACATTCACGCGGCATTCAGGAAATTAGCGAGGGAGCTTCATCCTGATGTTACCGGGCAAAAGAGCAATTTCCGTTTCCAGCAGGTTACTGGGGCATATACCCTCCTGAAGTCGTTACCGCCTGAAGAGCTTGAAGCACTGACTCAGAATCTCCCGGAGCATGAGCGCATAAAGGCTGAACGTGCCGAGCAAAGGCGCAAAGCTGAAGAGGAACGCGAACAACTCACGGCGAAAATTGACGGCATATTGTCGCAGTATGAGTCAGCCTTCAGTGAGTATGCGACAAACAGGAAGACAGGCGATGATTCCGACATGAACGCGCTAATATTGCGGCTAGGCTCAAATCGTCCTAGAGTCATCAACGCGGCATTGAAACGTTCAGCACCATTCGCGAACAGGGCAGCTTTTCGCAAGGCTCTCACTGGGATTTTGACGCGACCAGAAATTGACGAAGGAACAGCCGACATCATCAGCGCATTACCTTTTGACGGCACAACACGTAAACTTATCGCCCTTGACACCGCCAATAACGCATGGAATTTCCCGGCTGGACTCATCATCAGCCTCATAGGGGATAACTCTGACGCAATGGAAAGCATGTTGCTTCACGCCGCCCCGGAGAATATAGCTGTGATTCTCAGGAGGTGGCCAACAGGTAAGGCCATGAATGCAGGAGTTTTGCGTACACTCCTAGCCTCTGATGATGCACGTATACTTGTGCCGTTATTGGGAACTATACGCGAGAATTTCCCGGGTTCAGCACGTCAGCACAGAAAAAGGCTCATGGAGCTTGAAGGCCATTCATCTGCGGCTGTAAGGGCTTGGGCAAGAAAATTATTGTAGATTGAAGGAGGATTTTGGCATGAAGAAAATATTATGCGCAGTGATTGTTGTTGTTGCGCTTGTGGCTTGCGTTTGGGCTGACGGAATACCACCTTATGCCGTCATAGACAACGCCGCGTCAATTACTGGGGGCAATGATGCTGTGTATGTGAGTGAGGGTGATGAACTCATGCAGGATGGTGCGCCTGTGCCGGACATTACGATAGTGAGTCATGTGCGTTCAACCCTTCCAATTTCGCGGGGCAATGTCCCTACACGTGAGAACAGTCTGCTTAACCCTCGCAACCCTGTAGAGATTACAGCGCGTGATGACACAATCACAATAAGCGATTGGGGCGGTGATAGCGTGTATTCCGTGAGGCTGTTTGATGCAAAAGGTGAGCTTGTTGAAGTCAATTCGGAAGAGGACAGCAGGAAATACCCCATAACCGTTAAAGTTTCCTCACAGCCAGAGAATTACTACCTAGAGTTTATGCAGAAAGACTCAGATGATGTTGACGCAGAGAGCGACACGGAATTTTGCTACGTGTTATTGAGCATGAAGGCAGGCGGCCCGGCTTCAAGGGACAAACAGATAACAGCTCCCCCGCGTGAGAGCCGCATAAAGAGGAACGGAAATCCTCTCGACATAATCACCGACCTGTACAAAAAATACAGGAAAGAGGCTGAAGAGAATCCGTACTAACGAAATCACGAGGGCAGGAGCAAATCACGTTCCCGCCCTTTTTCGTTACGCTGAAACTTCAGAGCCGTCCATGACTCCTTTCTTCTGCATCCTCACAGCTAAATCTTCAGCGAGCTTCCTCATGTCGTCATTCGTCCAATCCTTTGAGGCGCGTCCTTCCGTGATTCTCTGCATGGCCGATTGAGCTGCGTTTGTGTCTTGCCCGAACAAATCGAGATACCCACGGTAAAGCCTGTTTATCGTGTTGCGCAAATCCTGAGCGTCCGGCGGAACTTCTGCACCTGAGTCCAACCACTTGCGCAGAATTTTCCCGGTCTCCTGTGAAATCGTGAATATCTGCCTGTCGAAGAGGCTCGTCCTGTCTTTGCTGACCGTAACGGTATGTTCCATGCTCAAATCGAATACTATCGTGAACTCGTAATCCATTCCATCGCGCTGAACGGGAGCGAGTCCAACCTTGCGAATCTCCGTGCGTCCCTTGTCGTTCTGTAGCTGGGCATAATCTGTCTTGCTCCTCATTGTCGCGATGATATGACACTTCGAGTTAAGCATAGTTTCTATGAGCCTGTTGTGCCAAGGAGTAACCTGCCTCCACGCTGTATATGAATTTCCGCTCTTGCTGTTTGACGTGAGTCTGTCGTGCATGTCGAGGAGTCCGCCTTCGCCGCTCCAAGCGTGAGAGAGTGAGTCGATAATGAGAATGTCATAGCCCTCTTCTTCTGCCTCGTGGATTGCCGCAAGATATTTCTGTATGCTGTAGGGTGCTGTGAGGGTCTGAACGTCATAGTCGCAAATGTCAGAGTACAAATCGCCCGATCCGTTCTCCGTGTCAATCATGGCGATGCGTCCGCCGAGACCCTGTGCAATCTGCAACGCACCGTAAGTTTTGCCGCTTCCTGCCGGGCCGGTTATGGCGAGTCTGAGTTTGGCCTTGCGTCTTTCTGCTTTCCTGAACATTTCTACTGCCTCCTTGATATTGTTGAGGCTGTTTGCGCAACTACATCTGTGTAACGCATGAATGATTCTTGTCGCGCATAAACCCCTTCATTACTGTGCATGTCTCCTTCCACAGGAATGCATAGGCAGAAGCACTGCACATCATTTTCGTCATACTCCCACGATTCATCTTCTGCGGCCTCAAAAGGAAGTACATATTTCATATCCACATATCTGGGTATGTCATAAGGGTTTTCGGGTACAAAACACCACTTGAAACCGGAATTTTCTGCTGACATTATCACTTTCGCCCCCAGAGAGTCAGACCAGAAATTGTTTTCCACAGTGAAATCCGCCCCCTCAAGCCAGCCCATATCAGTAACATCAAGAACTATGACACATTCAACCTCAAGCCCAGAATATTTAGCGAACCTCATAACCTGCTCTGCCCCGCGCGAATTTCTCTCCTCATCACCTGTGAAAGCCGCAAGAATATTATCCGGCAATCTCCCTTCAAGCATGAGGTGAAGAAGTGAGGCATTCGTTATGGAGTTGTCGAAAGTCCCACGCATTAATCCTCCCGGCAGAAATTCTGTGAAACATTTTGTGATGCTCCTCTCACAGTCAACATGAGAGGAAATAATCACAACTGGCTGAGCGATTTTGCTAACAGGTTCAGGGGAATAAAGGTGAAAGAGTCCGCCGGGATTTATGCACAAATATTTTGTTGCCGACAGGGCTTCACTTATGGCATTGAGCCTTGATGTGTCGGTGAATTTGCGTCCGTTGTCTCGGTTAATTACAGAGAGTTCCAATAGAGTCTCTGAGAGTGTCATAATAAGTCTCCTTTTATGGGATTT
>JAFSKY010000120.1 GCA_017448685.1 Synergistaceae bacterium | reverse complement strand
CATCAAAAGCCCCCCCCCCCCGTAGGTAATTCCTGCAATGACAGCGGCCACTGCAAGAATCATGAGTGAGAATTTCCTTAGCGACATGAAAATTTTTGCCTCCTTTGTGATTTTGGGAGTCATTATAGCTTTTGGGGCTGATATTTCCAGAGGTCAATGATGACGTTCACGCAAAATATTCGACGTTCACGCAAGATTTGAGGCTGTGTATGTATAATTGACGGCAGAATTTCAGAGCAGGAGGGGTTAAGGGTTGAACATAAAACTTTTGGCGGATTTGTTCATCACGTTCGCGAAAATCGGGGCTGTAACTTTTGGCGGAGGATATGCGATGCTCCCAATATTACAGCGCGAGATTGTCGAGGCAAAGAAATGGGGAACTGACGAGGAATTAGCCGACTATTACGCGGTAGGACAATGCACACCAGGAGTAATCGCCGTAAACGTTGCAACCTTCATCGGGCGCAAGACTGCCGGGATTACTGGCGGGATAATCGCGACTCTTGGCGTTGTGTTCCCGTCTGTAATCATAATCACGATGCTTGCAGGGGTAATTCAGGCGTATGCTTCGCTGGAATGGGTCAAACATGCCTTCGCAGGGATTCGCGTGTGCGTTTGTGTGCTGATATTCAACGCCGTAATCAAACTGTTCAGCAAGGCCATAATTGACCGTAAGACTCTCGCGCTATATCTCGTGATTCTCGCGGGGGCAGTGTTCCTTGACGTTTCACCCGCTGTATTTGTCGTGATTGCTGGTGTGGCTGGAATAATCCTCAAGCAGGGGGTGAAGCAGTAATGATATACGCAAAATTATTCTGGGAGTTCTTCCAGACCGGGCTATTTGCTGTTGGCGGTGGAATGGCGACATTACCCTTCCTCTACAGCATCTCAGATCGTACAGGCTGGTTCACACACGAGCAACTCGCGGACATGATAGCAGTCAGTGAGTCAACACCCGGCGCAATCGGCGTGAACATGGCGACATACTCAGGCTACATTACGGCGGGGCTTCCTGGGGCGGTAATATCGACAATAGGACTCATATCTCCGAGCATCATAGTGATATTGCTTGTGGCGGCGTTTTTGTCGGCGTTCCACGAAAACAAGTATGTTGTCGGGGCATTCTATGGTTTGCGCCCGGCAAGCTCAGCGATGATAACGGCGGCAGGGCTAATTCTGGCACGTGTAGTGTTTTTCGCGGGGGATTTCGGCAACCCTCTTAACGTCAAGGCCGTAATTCTCGCCGTGATTCTTCTGGCCTTCACCAACGTTATAACCTTCACGCGCAAACTTCATCCAGTGATATGGATAGCGTTCTCTGCGATTGTGGGAATAATATTCGGGTATTGATGTGGGAAGTGAGTCCCCCGGAATTTTGCCGGGGGATTTTTTTGTGACTCAGCGCTTTATGTCGTAATTCATGTTCATGATGTTGCGGATTGTATCTGCATCATCCGTTATGTTGCCATCACCGCGAATCGTGTGCTTTATGACACTCGATGCTACAGCGAAATTCACCATGTCAGCAGGCTCATAGCCTTTCATCATGGCATAAATCAGCCCTGACGCAAAAGCATCACCGCCCCCAACACGGTCAAGAATCGTGAACGTGAACAGCTTACTCTCATACGTTTTTCCGTGAAGCCACATATACGCCTTCAAACTATTCTCGCTGCCTGAATGCGCATATCTCACATGGCGGGCAATGCATTTCAGATTCGGGAATCTCTCCTCGAACGCCTCAAACACTTTCGACTGTGCGTAAAAGTCTGGCTGTAACGGCAATCCGTCTTTGATGTCCCCGGCGGAATGGTCGTTTTCATTCTTCCAGAGGTGATAAGGCTCAATCCCGAAAAGCACATCCACATACGGAAGGCATTGTGTGCAGAAATCTCTTGCCTCGTCCCACGTCCACAAGGTACTGCGAAAATTCCCGTCAAAGCTCACAGTGAGTCCGAGTTCCTTTGCGCGCTGCATAATACGCAGTGTGAAATCTGCGCAACTCTGAGACAACGCCGGAGTTATCCCGCTCATGTGAAGCCATGTGAATCCATTGAGCAACGAGTCAGCGTCAACCTTCGAATAATCGTACTCAGTGAATGCGCTGTGCCTGCGGTCATACGTTACTTTGCTGGGGCGAATCCCGTAGCCCGTTTCAAGGTAGTATGTGCCGAGCCTGTGAGTCGGAGTCTCTTTTTCCGTGCTGAGTATCATGGGCGAACAGTGAACATCATTGCTACGTAGCATTCTGACGGCACTTTTTCCGAGTGAGTTATCTGGCACAACGGAGAAAAACGAGCTGTCAATTCCGAGATTCGCAAGTGCAAGCGCAATATTTGCCTCGCTTCCGCCGTAACTGGCCTCGAAACTTGAAGCCGCCCTTATCTTGTCATAGTTTGGAGGGGTAAGACGGAGCATGATTTCGCCGATTGTGATGAATTTCTGCGTCATGCTATTTCAACCTCATGTAGCGTATAGAATTTCCGTTCGGGAACGTAAGAGTCAGGAATTTCCCGGAAGCGTCAAGCTCAAGCTCCGCTGTGAAGTCAACGCCCGCATTGTTTGTGCCTGTAAGTGTATTGCCGTCAACGCGTATTATTCCCATTTCTGTGGGCTGGCCGTCAATCCATCCGTAATAGTTGCTGCCATCATACTGTGTAATCCATTGCCGCCCGTCAACATAAGCTCCCCAAACGCCGTCAATGTTGAGATTCTGAGGGGGCATTTTCACATCCGGCATTTTCGGGAAATATGTCGGCATTTTCGGCGCGGAGGATTCTGGTTTGGGTGCTGGCTTCGGGGCTTCAGGAGTCGGGGCTGGCTTCTTGGGTTCAGATACGAGATTGAAGACTCCTGCATTGCGTCCCATTCCGTTAGGGCCATTGTTGAACGCAATAACAAGCGTGTTGTTGTAGATATTTCTCTGAGCGTACATAACATCCTTATCGCCATTAAGGGCTGTAACGGTAATCCAGCTGTCTTGAACGGTGAACGTTCCTATTTCATAGCCGTTTGAGTATAGCTTGTTGCCCTCGAATGTGAATTGCGTACCGTCATCGCATTTCCATGAGCCAAGATACCAACCTTCCGGGAATAAAGCCGATTTCACCGGGAATAACATTGCCAGTGAGCCATCTACAACGCTACCGAGAATCCATATCACATAGCCATTTTCCTGGACAGCAACGGCGTAATTCTTTTTGGGAGGGAAGCTGTTCTCGTCGTCAACGTAGCGACTCAACACTGGAGCAGGTGCTTCAAGGTCAAGTGTGTAATACGATTTCACTGGCTCTTCACCGTACATGATGTAGCTTGCCGGGAATCTCTTTGTCGTGGGGTCATACTGGCCTATGTCGATAACGAGTTCTGTCGGTGCCATAATGGGATTCCCGTTCGGCTCTGTGCGTGAACGCGTATGAACGAGAACGGCATAACGTCCGGGAAGGAGCTTGAGTCCGTCTGCTTTGGTGGACGCTACGAAGGGGGCGAAGCGTGGGTCTGCGAGGACTTGAGCGGGGGTTATTTCAGCGTGTGATGATGCGGAGAAGATTGCGGAAATGATAAGGGCAATGAGGAATATTTTTGCCTTCATGATATTATGCGCCTCCATAAAAATTTTGGAATTGAGATAATATATATCCTTGACACGTGGACAAAAATCAGTAATATACGGTATATACAAGAATAAAGGAGGCCATAAAATGACTCACGGCTCACGACTCACGCATAAACTATGCTCGCTAACATCCCTTCAATCTGACAGGACACACACCAATAATTCCCCCGTATATATTCCCGCAAATGAGGAGGCAGCCTCATGAATCCTGCCGTTAAACTAGCCTTGAGAGCTGCCCGCGCTATTGTTGTCCCTTACCGCAGATTTGAATTTCTCGCCAGCTTGGGACTTTATGACTCACTCTCAGACGAAGAATTTATCCGGCGCATGTACAAATCATTCATGGGGCGTGAAATTGACCTCGATAACCCCAAAACTCTCTGCGAAAAACTGAACTGGCTCAAGCTCCATGACCGCAGGCCGGAATATACCCTCATGGCCGATAAATACGCCGTGAAGAGCTATGTCGCCGAAAGAATCGGGGCTGAACATGTTGTGCCATTGCTGGGAGTGTGGGACTCGTTCGATGAGATTGACTTTGACGCATTGCCGGAACAGTTTGTGCTGAAATGTACTCATGATAGCGGAGGGGTTGCAGTTTGCCGGGATAAATCAACATTTGACAGGAAACTTGCCCGCAAGATTCTGGAGAAATCGCTCGCAAGAAATTACTCGCTTCTCTACAGGGAATGGGCATATAAGAACGTTCCACGCAGAATCATCGCAGAGCAGTACATACCCACGCTCGGAAGGTCGGACTCTGTCGAATTTAAGATTACGTGCCTGAACGGTATCGCCAAGCTGAACACGATATGCAGAGGGCCAGCACACACGTTTGCATGGAAGAGGACGAATGACCATTACGACAGGGACATGAAAAGGCTGAAATTCTACGTAGCGTACAAAAACCCAGAGCCACCCGAAAAAATCCCTCCGCAAATGCACGAAATCATGACGATGAGCGAAAAACTTTCAGCAGGGATTCCATA
Organism: Synergistaceae bacterium; assembly: GCA_017448685.1. Taxonomy (GTDB): domain Bacteria; phylum Synergistota; class Synergistia; order Synergistales; family Aminobacteriaceae; genus JAFUXM01. The sequence goes on along the minus strand of JAFSKY010000120.1, from coordinate 2,084 downwards.
TGTCCGCGTTGACTGGTACATATCTGAAGGGCGTATATATTTCGGTGAGTTCACGTTCTACACATGGGGAGGGTTCATGAGGTTCAATCCGCCGGAATGGGATGAAATACTCGGCTCATGGCTTGAGCTTCCCGCAAAGGTTTAGACGCGCACAAAAAAATCCCTCCCCCGAAAAACTCAAGGGAGGGACAAACTTTTTCCCTTTTAACGAGCCGGGTTAAATTCCCCGTTCAATAGCTCCCTGAACGCCTCAAGACTCATACTCCCTAAATCACCCTTTGAACGCTCACGGACTCCAACAGTCCCGGCTTCCTTCTCCTTGTCGCCAACAACAAGCATATACGGAACTTTCTGCATCTGCGCATCACGAATCTTGCGGCCTAATTTCTCGTTCCTGTAATCGACCTCAGAACGCACTCCCCAATCCATGAACGTCTCATGCAGTTTTGCGGCGTAATCTGCATGTGAGTCGGCTATTGGGATGATTTTGACCTGCACGGGCGCGAGCCAATACGGGAACGCCCCGGCGTAATGCTCAATTAATATCCCCATGAACCTCTCAATGCTCCCAAACACAACGCGGTGAATCAATACAGGCGTATGTTCTGCTCCGTCATCGCCTCTGTACGTTACATCAAAACGCCCGGGAAGCTGGAAGTCAAGCTGTATCGTGCCACACTGCCACGTGCGTCCGAGGCAGTCCTCAAGGTGAAAGTCTATCTTCGGCCCGTAAAACGCTCCGTCTCCGGGATTGATTGTATACGGCGTGTTTGTTGATTCAAGCGCATCACGCAAAGCCGCTTCCGCCTCGTTCCATTGCTCATCAGTTCCCATTGAATCTTCTGGACGCGTTGAAAGCTCGACTGTGTACTTGAAGCCGAAAACGTCATTGTACACATAACGATCAAGCTCCATGATTGCGAGGACTTCATCCTTGATTTTTGACGGCTCAATGTAGGTGTGCGAATCATCCTGCGTGAAGCACCTCACACGCATTAGGCCATGAAGGACTCCGCTCTTCTCGTGGCGGTGAACACATCCCAATTCCGCGAGTCTCATCGGCAAATCACGGTAGCTCCGTAATTGCGTCTTGTACACGAGGATACTTCCGGGGCAGTTCATCGGCTTTATCGCGTAGGGCTTTTCGTCAATCTCGGTGAGGTACATATTCTCGCGGTAATGATCCCAATGTCCTGACCTTATCCACAAATCGCGGTCAAGTATTTGCGGTGTCTTTATCTCCGTATAACCGCGCTTGATATGTTCGCGCCTCCAAAAATCAATGAGCGTGTTCATTATGGCCATTCCCTTGGGGTGGAAGAACGGAAATCCGGGGCCTTCCTCATGCAGGCTGAACAGGTCTAAATCCCTGCCGAGCTTCCTGTGATCGCGCAATTTCGCTTCCTCAAGGCGTTTCAGGTACTCTTTCAGCTCATCAGGTGTCGCAAAGGCTGTTCCATATATGCGTGTCAGCATCTTGTTGTGTTCATCACCGCGCCAATATGCCCCGGCGATTGAGAGCAGCTTGAAGTTATGCAGTCGTGATGCGTCAGGTACATGAGGCCCGCGGCATAAATCTGCGTATTCTCCCTGCCTGTATACTGAGACTGTTTCAGCGTCAATTGCCGTGATAAGCTCGGTCTTGTAGGGGTCATCAGCGAAGAACTTTAGCGCGTCAGATTTGGACATGTCCTCGCGTGTTACTGGTTCACCTTTGCCCGCAATCCTGCGCATTTCAGCTTCAATCTTGGGCAGGTCTTCTTCCGTGATTGTGGCTGTTGCGTCAATGTCGTAATAGAAGCCGTCCTTGATTGCCGGGCCGACTCCGAAATGTGAGCCGGGGTAAAGCCTCAATACAGCCTGCGCCATCAAATGAGCTGTGGAATGCCGGAGGATTTCGAGTCCTTCAGGGGAGTCGGGGGTTATTGGGGAGATTTCTCCGCCTTCTGTTACGTTACGGGATAAGTCGAGGATTTCGCCGTTGAGTTTTGCGGCAATGGCTTTCTTGTCGAGGGATAACGATTTCAGCGCGTCATGAATGGTTACGTTGTCCGCGTCAAATTCGTGGGATTTGTCATCGTGTG
>JAFSKY010000119.1 GCA_017448685.1 Synergistaceae bacterium | reverse complement strand
GAGGCCAAGAAGCTGAATAACGTCCTCGAAAAGATTCACCAGCTCCACGAGAACAACCCCATGCTAGGCTTCAGAGGATGCAGACTCGGCATGATTTACCCAGAAATCTACGAGATGCAGATGAACGCTATATTTGAGGCTGTTGTTGACCTGACGAAGGCGGGCGAAAAAGTTAGGCCGGAAGTCATGATACCCATTGTCGGCACAAGGGCGGAAATGAAGTTTTTCCGTGAGATGGCTGACAGAATCGCGGCTGAGGTGAAGAAGGCTAGCGGTGTCGATTTCGGATACCTCGTCGGCACAATGATTGAGCTTCCGAGAGCGGCTCTTGTTGCGGATCAGCTTGCGGAGTTTGCGCAGTTCTTCTCATGCGGAACAAACGACCTCACTCAGACAACACTCGGCTATTCACGTGATGACGCGGAAAACAAATTCCTGTTCCAGTACATCGATAAGGGTGTCTTCAAGGAAAATCCCTTCGCTGAACTTGACAGGGATGGCCCCGGCCAGCTGGTGAAAATGGCTGTCGAAAAGGGCAGGAGCGTTAACCCGGGTATGTCAGTAGGCATTTGCGGCGAACATGGCGGAAATCCCTCAAGCATTGCTTTCTGCCACAGCGTTGGACTGTCATACGTGAGCTGCTCACCGTTCAGAGTCCCCGTTGCGAGAGTCGCGGCTGCTCATGCGGCGTTAGGTGTCCTGAAGTAACAACTGGAAATATTCCTCCCCTTGGTGTAATTGCCGAGGGGAGTTTTTTTTATGCACAATTATGACGACTGATAGACATAACATAATCTAATATCCTTCCTATATATTAAGCAATAACATACAGATTACTCCGAAATATTTTAAACTTAATGCTTGACAAAATATATTTATGCTATATAATTCTCATCGTTGCGCAACAATTACAACATAGAAAAGAGGTGAAAAGCATAATGGCAACCGTAACTCCCAAAAAAATCTCCGTCAACATAAAGCTCGATGATGGTGTTGATAGCCAGGGTAACGCAAAGTACGTAACCATAAGTCTGGGCAAAATTAGCCTCACAGGGTATAACCAAGATAAAGCTGTAGCACTTGTGAACCTACTGACCCCATGCCTTGACAAGACACATCACGCCACAGAGGAAGTCAAAGTGAACACACTTACGGCTTAAGGATTGCAACATTAAGTCATTAAAGAAGGGAGGTGAAAATGCATGGCAGCAGGAGTAAAACTAGTAACGACATTCAAGAATGCGTCAGGTAACACGGTATCATTCACGCATAATTATGTAGCAAGTGATGCAGAAATGTCAGATATAAGGGCGTTTGTGGCAGGAATGATAACGAACGGAGCAATATTCGAGAATGTGCCAGTAACAGCAGTAGGTGCAAAACTCGTAACGACAACAGAGCAGGAAATAGCACTCAGCGCATAAGATACCTTGTCCATTATGTGTACCTCCTTAGTAGCAAGAACTCTCCCGGTGAAGCATAAGCCGGGAGGGTTTTTTGTGTGTGCTAAAATTACCGCAAAAAATCTCAGCATAAACAGGAAGTAATCACATGCCAGAACAAAACGCCAGCAACATACGCAACCTCGCAATAGTCGCCCATATTGATCACGGAAAAACTACCCTCATCGATTCAATCTTCAAGGCAGCACAGACTTTCGCAGCACATACACAAGTAGCCGAGCGCGTCATGGACAATAACCCGCTTGAACGCGAGCGGGGGATAACAATACGTTCAAAGCCATGTACAGTTACATGGAAGGGTTACCAGATAAACATCATAGACACGCCGGGACACGCTGATTTTTCCGGCGAAGTTGAGCGCATATTATCCACCGTTGACAGCGTTATACTCATAGTTGATGCCAATGAAGGCCCTATGCCACAAACACGCTATGTCCTTCAGCACGCGTTATCTATTGGGATGAAGCCGCTTGTGTTCATCAATAAGGTTGACCGTGAAGGTGCTGACCCTAACAGAGCGTTAAACCTCACGTTTGATTTGTTCTTTGAGCTTGGTGCATCAGATGAACAGGCTGATTTCCCAGTCATTTACGGCTCAGGCTTAAACGGTTGGGCAGTCAATGACCTCAGCAAACCTCATAAGGGCATGGATGACTTGTTCCAGGCCATAATAGATTACGTTCCCGCCCCCGATGTTGACCCCGATAAACCCTTCCTCATGCAGGTAAGCACACTCGCTTGGAATGAATATGTCGGCAGAATAGGTTGCGGAAAAATATTGCAGGGTCATATCAGTAAAGGCGAGGCATTCGTACGAGTGTCAACGAAATGGAACACTACAGACCATTCCGGGGATGACTGGCAGGTTATCGGCCATGAAAGCGCAAAGGCCACGCAATTATGGGTAACTCGCGGGCTTGAACGCACTGAAGTTGATACGGTGAATGCAGGCGATATTGTGTGGATTACAGGCCCTAGCGAAATCAATATAGGTGATACATTCTGCGCTGAGGAAATCTCCGACTCACCATTGAAGCCACTCTCCATTGAAGAGCCTACCGTGTCAATGTTCTTCCTCGTAAATTCAGGGCCATTCGCCGGGCGTGAAGGTCAAGCAGTAACGTTACGTCAACTCAAAGCACGATTACAGCGTGAAATGCATGTGAACGTGTCATTACGCATGGAAGACCTTGGACGGCCTGACGGTGTCAAGATTTCCGGGCGCGGTGAATTACAGCTCGGCATATTGATTGAGGAAATGAGGCGCGAAGGTATGGAGTTCTGCGTGTCAAAGCCTGAAGTCATAATCGAGCATAAAGACGGCAAAAAGTTAGAGCCTTACGAACTCGTTACGATTGATGTCCCAGAAGAATATCAAGGTATAGTGTTCGAGAAAATGACACGTCGTAAAGGTAAAATCCTCAACATCGATAACCCTGACAGAGGACTATTACGCATCGAAATTGAGATTCCGACAAGAGGGTTAATCGGTTATAGGGGCGAATTTCTCACAGATACACGCGGTCTCGGCATAATGTCAAACTGCTTCAGCGGCTATAAGGAATGGGCTGGCGATTTGATTACGCGCAATCGTGGCTCACTCGTAAGCATGGACACAGGCGAGGCAACAGCATATCAGCTCGAAAACTTGCAGAGTCGTGGAGTGTTGTTCATTTCACCGCTTGAACAGGTCTACAATGGTATGATTATCGGAGAATGTTCACGCCCTGGCGATATTCCTTGCAACCCCACCAAAAAGAAGCAACAAACTAACCACCGTTCAGCAACAAAGGAACTCACCACAAAACTTGATGTCCCCCGGAGAATGTCGCTCGAAAAAGCTATGGAATGGATAGAAGCTGATGAACTTGTTGAAGTTACGCCGCAATCAGTCAGGCTCAGGAAGGCCATACTTGATGAGCTTGAACGCAGGAAGGCTAGAAGAGTTGCGCCGGGTAATCAGGAATAAATGAGGGTAAATCCCCCTGTCATGTTGGCGGGGGGAATTTTTGTATGCAAAGGAGGCTGAATTATGCAAGAAGATGCTCACATATCATCAAAATTCACAGACATTAACGCGCCCAACAAATGGGGCAATGAATATTATTGCGAATTGGGCAATGGATATTATCACAGCAAGAAATACGAACAAGCATTGAAATGCTATCGCCAATCAGCTGAACAGGGTTATGCTGAGGCTCAATGTAACTTGGGGTATATGTATCAATATGGTTACGGAGTGGAACAGGATTATGCAGAGGCTGTCAGGTTATACCGTTTGTCAGCTGAACAGGGTTGTTCTCAGGCGCAATGCAATTTGGGGTATATGTATCAATATGGTTACGGAGTGGAACAAGATTATACTGAAGCTGTCAGGCTGTACCGTTTATCAGCTGAACAGGGAAATAGTTATGCGCAATTTAATCTAGCAGAAAAGTACGACAACGGCGAGGGAGTCGCAAAAAATCTTGACGAGGCGCGAAAATGGTATCAACTGGCCGCGGCTCAAGGCGACAAAGACGCACAAGAAGCCCTAACTCGCCTCAAATAGCCTATAATATCCCCAAAAAGGACTGATACCCATGAAACGCGCATTACTAGCCATAATACTTTGCGCATTACTCGCCACACCCTCACAAGCTGCTTACACACGTCCCGCAACATTCGTCATCCCACCAACATACCAAGAAGCCCGCGACTTTCACGAAGGACTCGCCGCCGTAAAATCAAATGACCGCTGGGGATATGTCGATTATCTCGGCAGAATCGCAATACCATTCGTGCATCGTGTCCCAGAAGCTGGAGATTTCGCAGAAGGATTTGCGTTTGTCGGAGATCACTACATAGACACGGAAGGCCAACCCGCATTTGTCCGCATTGACCCTGATACGGACGAACGCACAGAGAGATTTTTCACCAATGGCCGCCCCTTTTCTGATGGCATGGCTGCAGTACAGGTTGCTGGGCAATGGGGATATATTGACCTCATGGGGAATTACCTCATTGTGCCGTCATTTGAACGCGCTGGAGATTTCCATGAAGGATTAGCCCCTGCCCGCAGAAATGCTTTATGGGGATATATAGACGTTCGCGGAAATTGGGTAATTCAGCCGAAATTTGTCAGAGCTAGGGAGTTTCATGAAGGATTAGCAGCCGTGTATATTCGTGGGAAATGGGGGTTCATCAACAAGGAAGGTAAATACGCCATAAAGCCGCAATACTATGAGGCCGGGGATTTCGCATACGGTGTCGCGCCAGTGAGGAAGCGTACGACATATCGCGGATGGGGTTACATAGGCCACTGGAACAACGCGGCTATACCTGTACGCTACAACAATGCCGGGAATTTCGGTGATGGTCTTGCGCCTGTAGCAGCTGATACACGATGGGGATATGTGAATGTTGCGGCAGACTGGGAGATTGCCGGACAATATGAGGATGCTCGGACGTTCAGCGAGGGATTAGCGGCTGTGAAGGTTGAGAATAGATGGGGTTATATTCGGCAGTAAGGCGTATTCATAGTATAATTACGTTATCCAAGGGGTAAAAATTTTTCCATCAATAACGAGGGAGTGATTTGTATTGAGTCGCCTTAGCATTACGAATGAGACAAAAGCTCAGGCCACAGCAGAATCCCTTCACAAGGACATGGAACGCCGCATAACAGGAGCTCCACCCGATGTATGTCCGCTTGATGTAGCGAGCGGTTTCCTGAAGGTATGCGGAGCTCAGACATGCGGGAAGTGTGTACCATGCAGAGTAGGACTTCCACAGCTTGAGAGGATGATTGATGACCTCATCGAGGGACGCGGAAATATGGAGACAGTTGCGAAAATCGAGGAGACAGCGCAGACAATATCCACGTCAGCCGATTGCGCAATAGGCTACGAGGCAGCAAACATGGTGTTAAAGGGCGTAAAGGGCTTCCATGATGATTATGTTGCACACGCCAAAGGAGAACCCTGCGCATCAGAGGGCTTCAGGGCTGTACCGTGCGTAACATTATGCCCGGCACATGTAGACATTCCCGGCTATATCGCATTGGTGAACGCTGGAAGGTATGCTGATGCAGTGAGGCTCATCCGCAAGGATAACCCATTCCCCTCAGTTTGCGCAATGGTCTGTGAGCATCCATGCGAGAACAAATGCCGTCGCAGAATGGTAGATGACGCAATCAATATTCGCGGCCTGAAACTTTACGCTATTGACCACGCCGGACATGTGCCAGTATACCCAGAAGGCAAGAAGGCAGCTCCAGCCACAGGGAAGAAAGTCGCCATAGTAGGAGGCGGTCCCAGCGGGATAACAGCGGCATATTATCTTGGGATGATGGGACATAGCGTAGAGATATTCGAGCAACGCAAGAGGTTAGGCGGAATGTTGCGTTACGGAATACCGTCATACCGTCTTCCTCGTGAAATTCTGCATGAGGAAATAGAGACTCTGCTTACGGCCGGGGACATCAAGGTGCATAAAGAGGTGTCAATCGGCGGAAAAGATTACCCGCTCTCAAAGCTTCGTGAACAGTTTGACGCAGTGTATATCGCAATAGGTGCGCATACGGACAAGACTTTACGCATACCCGGCGAGGATGCAGAAGGCGTAATGTCAGCTGTAGAGTTGTTGCGTAGGATTGGCGATGAGGATTTCCCAGATTTTCGCGGCAAAAAGGTTGTAGTTGTCGGTGGCGGAAATGTCGCTATGGATTGCGCCCGCTCATCACTGAGACTGAATGCCGACAAAGTTACGCTAGCATATCGCAGACGTAAAGACGATATGACAGCACTCGCTGAAGAGGTTGAAGCGACAGAGGTAGAAGGTTGCGAGATATTAGAGCTTGCCGCCCCGCTGAAAGTTGAAGTTTCTGACGGTAAAGCCAAAGCCCTCTGGGTGAAACAGCAGATGATCTCCAACATCAAATCAGGCCGCCCAGCCCCTAAAGACGCTTCAGCCGACCCAATCCGCATTGAGGCCGATATTATAGTTGTCGCAATAGGTCAGGGCATAGACTCCCATAACTTTGAGGAAGCCGGAATCGCAGTGAAATGGGGATGCATTGAGGCATTCGACAGCGAGCAGGTCAAAGGTACAGACATGACAGGCGTATTCTCTGGAGGCGATTGCGTATCAGGCCCGGCAACCGTCATTCGCGCCATTGCTGCCGGAAAAGTCGCCGCCGCCAACATCGATGAATATCTCGGATTCCATCATCCAATCACATTACCCGTTGAAATCCCTGAACCAATCCCGCATAACCGCCCAGCCTGTGGACGAGTGAAAATGCGTGAACGCCCAATCGACCAGCGTATACACGATTTCGAGCTAGTCGAAAAAGGCATGTCGCAAGAGGAAATGGAACAGGAATCGGGAAGATGCCTGCGTTGCGACTATTACGGCTTCGGAAAATTCAGAGGGGGGCGTGAAGTGAAATGGTAAACGCAACAATCAACGGAAAATCCGTACAAGTCCCTGAAAACACCACAATTCTTGAGGCCGCAAAGCTCAATCACATAAAGATCCCGCATCTTTGCTACCTGAAGAAGGTCAACGAAATAGGCGCGTGCAGGGTTTGCGTTGTCGAAATCGAGGGTCTTGACCGCCTTGTACCAGCCTGCAACACAATAGTTCAGGAAGGCATGAAGATACTCACCAATAGCCCTAAAGCACGTCAGGCCAGACGGGTAAATGTTGAGCTTATACTCTCACAGCATAACGCAAGGTGCGCAGAATGTGTGCGTTCAGGGAATTGCGAATTGCAGTCAGCCGCCAACGATTTGGGCATAAACTCATCGCCATTCCAGCATGACATAGCTGCGTTCAAATGGGATACAGATTTCCCGCTCATCAGGAACGATGACAAATGCATAAAGTGTATGCGTTGCGTTCAGGTATGCGAGAAGATACAGCAAATGAACGTGTGGGATGTCATAAAGTCCGGAACGCGCACAACAGTAGGCGTAACAGGCGAGAAATCCATCACTGACCCCACAATACATTGCACAATCTGCGGTCAATGCATAACACATTGCCCGGTTGGAGCGTTGGTTGAACGTGATGACACGCAAAAAGTCAGGAATGCTTTTGCACAGGGCGACAAGATTATGATTGCGTCAGTAGCTCCAGCAGTCAGAACGTCATGGGGTGAACAGCTTGGGCTTTCACATGAGGAAGCAAGCGCAGAGAGATTAGCGGCGGCATTGAAGGCAGTGGGATTTGATTACGTGTTTGACACTGATTTTTCCGCAGACCTTACAATCATGGAGGAAGGCTCAGAGTTTGTAGCCAAGCTGAAGAATCATCTTGCGGGTAAGCCTGAGAAATTCCCTATGTTTACGTCATGCTGTCCCGGCTGGGTACGCTTCATCAAGATGGAGTTTCCTGACCTAGTGCCGAATCTCTCATCAGCGAAATCACCTCAGCAAATGTTTGGCGCAATCATAAAGACATGGTATGCGCAGATTCTTGGAGTTGAGGCGGATAAAATCTACCATGTGTCATTCATGCCCTGCACCGCCAAAAAGTATGAATGCGATGTTGAATGCATGAACGCTTCCGGCGCAAGAGATATTGATGTTGTGTTGACAGTTCGTGAGCTTGACAGGCTGATAAAGTCTGAAGGTATTGACGTGAAAGCCCTTGAGGATGGCGAGTTTGACGCACCATTAGGGACGGCATCAGGAGCAGGGCATATATTCGGGACGACCGGCGGAGTCATGGAGGCTGCATTACGTAGCGCGTATTACCTTGTTACGGGCAAAAATCCTGACGCAAACGCCTTCAGGTATGTACGTGATTATGACGGCATAAAGGAGACTGAGTTTGAGATTGCCGGGACGAAATTGCGTATAGCCGTTGCACATGGTCTAGGGAATATCCGCAAACTTTGCGAGGCCGTGAGGAGCGGAAAAGCTAAGTATGACTTCATCGAGTGCATGGCCTGCCCAACAGGTTGCGCGGGTGGAGGCGGTCAACCCATATATGAGGGTGAAGAGCTTGGCGAGGGACGTGGAAGAATCTTGCTCGACATGGACAGGAAGATGAATTTGCGTTTCTCCCACGAAAACCCCTCAATCATTCAGTGCTACAAGGAATATCTCGGCGAACCACTCGGCGAAAAGGCTCATCATCTGCTTCACACAGACCAAGCAGAGTGGGAATTATGGAAGTAAGACGGCAATAACGATTTTCCCTCGTCATAACGGCGGGGGAATTTTTTTATGCCCTGGCTTCCCCGCTGCCAATGCTCACGATTATATTGTTGCTCCCGAATGCGCTGAAGTAACGTATATCCTTGGCCAGCTTCATCACTATGCTTATTCCCAGCATGTCAGCAGGAGAATCCTCGCCGTGAGCCTTGTAGAACGCAACAGGGTCAAAGTGCTGGCAACAGTCCCGGAGAGTCATGCACAGGGTGTTACCGTTGAGAGATAGCCTGTAGTCAACCGCGAATTTCTGCCCCGTCCTTGCCCGGCCATGCTTGATGATATTCACGGCCATCTCCTCGATGAATAGCGACATCAATTCAGCCGTCCTCCTTCTCACGCTATGACTCATGCAAAACTCCCTAGCTCGCCTGCTTTCATGCAATGCGTCATCCGTCGTCTGTATTGCCGCGTAAATGTTATCGCCCTCACTGCCCCCGAAATTCTCAGGAAGGAACATGAAATCCTCAAGCCTCGTGGGGAATCTCTTTGCCCGCAACCAAGTCCGCGCCAAAATCACCGCCATCACGAGGACTAAGAGAATTATTTTCCCGACCGCTATTGATGCCATTATGCCCTTTGAGCCGAATAACGTCCCAAGAATGAGAGCGCAAATCACCGGGATAACCAGCCTGTCAAAAATGTTAATGACGTTGAGGAAGCTGCGATTGTTGATGCCCTGCAAATACCCCATAAGCGCAGACACAACCACATCCGGCATAATCCCGAATGCCATACACCTTATGCTGAACGTCCCAAGCTCGACGACTTCACGCTCATTTGAGAACACCCCAGCGATATACGGCGCGGCAATGAACATGACGATTCCCACAGTGCCAGACATAATCACCGACAGCCTCATTGAGTACGAGAAGAGCCGTGTTATTCCGAGCCTGTCATCTGAGCCGTAATATATCCCCGTCATAGTGATAAGAGTCTTGCCGATGCCCAATCCTAGGCAGAAAAGCACAGTGTTTATGTCAGTCTGGATGCCTCTTGCGGCTACAGCTGCTGTAGTGAGTGCGATTGCGAGATTGAAGCGGTTGATGAACAGTTCGCGCAGTAAGTTGGCGATTTTCCTGACGAATGTAGGCGAGCCTGCCCTCACTATGTCCGCAATCTGTCCAAGTGAAAATGCCTTCAGCGAGAAACCAAAGCCGCATGTCCTCTTGAAGAAATGCGTCATCAGTATTGCAAGCTGTACGAGGTATGACAATGACGTTGCAAGCCCCATGCCGAATGTCCCGCCGTGAAAGACAAACACATTCACGAGGTCGAAGGCAATATCACATACTCCCATAGTTGCCGCTGATACGGTGAAGAGAGTTCTTCCTCCATCCATGACGATAACAGGCCCTATCACCTGAATCACCATCAGCAATGGCGCACCGAACATGTAGCCGTTCACGTAGCCGATCATGTCAGAATACAGATGAGCATGATTTTCCGCAGAGACTCCCGTTATCCTGAGAAGCTCGCCGGGAATAATCAGCCAAGCCATGATGAGAATGAATGCCGCAACCGCCATGATGAGGAGGGTTATTGAGAAGGCGGAATTTGCCTTGTCCCTGTTACCCGCTCCAAGTGAACGCGATATTTCAACCTGAGAGCCTGTAGTGATTGCGTTGCTGACGAGGAGTAGAAGCCCTATGAGAGGGTTGAAGAGTGCCACCGCCGAATATGCTTCATGGCCGAGGAATCTGCTTGTGATTATGCCATCAACAAGAACAGAAACGTATTCCGTGAGATTGGTCAGTATCATTGTTACGGCAGTAGCGAAGAACATTGCCGGGATTATGTCGGATGATTTCTGATTTGTCATGTGATATACACCTTTGATGTGGGGAAAAGTTTGATGGCGACCCCGGGGTGATTCGAACACCCGGCCTACGGCTTAGGAGGCAGTCGCTCTATCCACTGAGCTACGGGGCCTTTGAAGTTTTCAACCGCGCAAATATAGCAACATTACCGAATTTTGTCAAACCAGCGACCTTAACGCCTAATCATATTCACCAGCCTCACAAGCCCGCTCTCCTTGAACTTAATCGCCTTCACAGGACACATCTCATGACAACAATAACACCTAATGCATTTCCCGTAATCGAAATACAGCCGTCTATTCTCGTGCCTTAACGCTCCCGCCGCGCAAATGTTCGCACACCTTCCGCAACCTATGCACAATTCCGGGATATGAACGGGCTTCGAGGTCATGAGCTTTTCGAGGAACGGTATATGCGGTAATAGTCTCATTGAGCGCGTTTCAGGTATTTTCACGCCTGGGAATACGTGTGAGGGTTCAATGTCGCCTTCAACGTCTGAGGGATTGAGGTTGCATTGAGGGAGATTGCGTTTCTTCGCGGCCATGTAAAGCGGGTAATCCTCAAGCCGTCCGCCTAACATTTTGCACAGGTTGAAGTCCATCGTCAGAGCGTCAACACACGTCCCAATCACGCCAAACTCGTAGGGTTCACCTGATGTCGGGCCGTCGCCATGCATACCGATTACGCCATCAAGAATGGTGAATGCAGGTTTAACGCCCAAATATATATCGAGTAGCAACGAGGCGAATTTTTCCCGGCTCAATCCAACGTTGTAATGCCAGCCAGCTTTGAGCCTTCCAGGAATGCAACCAAAGAGGTTTTTCACGCCCATAGTGAGGTACATTTGACCGTGAGTTTTGAGTTTTGCGAGGTTAATGACTTTATCGGCTTCAAGTACATATCTGCTCACCTGAATACGTCTGAAGTCAGCTCCTTCACGCGCTGGAAGGTCTACAGGGTCAGTGAGTTCTTTGCACTCAATGCCGAGTTCGTTTGCGACATCAATGAAGCCAGCTTTTTGTGCGGCAGATTTGAAGCTGTCAATGCCGGGACTGTCAGCAATGAAAGGTATTGCGCCCGCGTTAAGGATGAATTTCGCCACAGAACGAACAATTGCCGGGTCAGTGGTTACACGGCGTTTGATGTCATGGCCTGAGACGAGGTTCACTTTCAGGAGGACGCGTTCACCCCTGCTGAATGTCATCCCGAAATGTGAGAATGCCCGCGTTATTGCTACGTCAATTTCCGGCTGTGAGTATGAGTTTTGCCGGATGAAAAGTACCTTACCCATCATGAATTGAGCCAGCGTGATATTGCTTCGCTGTCAGGCTTGGTGAAGCGTATACCGTCATGGACATTTGCGCCGGGGCAAATCTGGCGGATCTTCGCTGTAGCCTTTACGCAATTGCTTCCTCCGCTTGTGCAGAATGGGAATATCTCTTTGCCGGTGAAGTCGTATTGTTCCAGCCACGACACGACAGCCATCGGGCATGTGAAAAACCATATAGGGAAGCCGATAATGATGCGTTCGTATGAGCTGAAATCCTCGATTTTTGGCGTGATTATGGCGGGGCGTTCATCATGCTTGAACTCCTTGCGTGATGCAAGAATGGCCATGAGGTAATTGCGGGGGTATTTCTTCTCGGTGATGATTTCGCAGAGGGGGGAATTTGTTTGCGATGCAATGAACTGGGCAATTGATTTGGTATGTCCGCTCAAAGTGAAATATGCAGTGAGTGTTTTGGGCATGAGAAAAGCATCTCCGTTTTTGCTTTGGAATTATACACTATGCTAGAATTGCCCTGATATTACGAGAAAAGGAGGTTTCAACGTGGGTTCACCATTAAAGATTTTGCTGTGCTGTCATAAACCTAGCACACTTCCTCCGCTTGATGATGATATATTCCTGCCCATTCACGCAGGGAAATCCCTCTCAGACAAAGACCTTCACATGCAATGCGACAACGAACTTAACGGCCAACCATGCGACAATATCAGCGACAAGAATTGTGGCTATTCTGAGCTTACGGCCATGTATTGGGCGTGGAAGAACATACGCAGGGCATATCCTGATGTGAAATATGTGGGACTGTTTCATTATAGGCGATTTCTGTCATTCCATGAGAGTCGGCCTTTTGGGTTCATGATATTCAGGCCGGAGCGCGAAATACAAAGCTACAGGGTAGACGCGGAAAAAGTTATGAGAGACCTTGAAGCGGGAAAAATAATTGTGCCGTGCATATCACATGAGCCAGAGCCAATAGCATTGGGATATTGTCGGAGTCATATGAGCGAGGATTACCGCGCAACGATGAAAGTTGTTGAGGAGAAATTCCCCGATTATTTTGGCGAGTTCGTGAACTCTCTTGAGCTTGGCAATGAGTACCTTCTGGCTAATATGTTCATCATGAAATATGACGACTTCACCGCATATTCTGAATGGCTGTTTGGTGTGCTGTCAGAAGTGGAGAAGTTTATCCCGTGGCGTAGTTATGACCCGTATCAGCGGCGTGTATTCGGCTTCCTGTCAGAGAGGCTATTTATTGTGTGGCTCAGGAAGAACGGCAAAAAGCTCAAGCAGTATAACATGTATATGTACATGGATAATGATTACGTTCCCCAAGAAAAGAGCCTGCTGAAACGCACGATTGAATTTCCTCTGCGATTAGTTGAGCGTGCAATCGACAACACTGTTACATGGCTTTATGCGTTCAGGAGACGTTTTGCGGCTATGGCAAAAGGCACATTTGGCAACAAGTAAAACCTCCCCCGGCAAAACTTCACCGGGGGCTTCAATACTCACTTCAAGAACTCCAACGCACTCCCAACAAAGTAATCAATCCCCAATGCAAAGCATCCTTCATCGGGGGCAAATCTCGTGTTATGCAACATAGGAGCATTCCCGGCCTCAAGGTTTGACGGCCTACACCCAAGCCACGCCATAGCAGCAGGTCTTTCACGCGCAAAGAACGCAAAATCCTCAGCCGCTAAATCTGGCTCATCCGCGACAATAACGGCATCATGATATATCTTGCTGACGGCCTCACACGCAAGAGCCGACATTCCCGCGTCATTCACGAGAGGGGGATAACCCTTCACGTATTCAACCTCGCAGGAAGCCCCATAAGCTGCCGTAATTCCATTTGCAACACGCTCAATCATTGCTGGCATAATTTCCTGCACATTAGGATTGAGAGTACGCACAGTGCCTTCAAGCCTCACATTATCGGGAATCACGTTGTACCTATAACCGCCGTGTATTGTGCCTATAGTGATGACGGCTGAGTCGAGTGGTGAGACATTGCGCGAGATTATCCCCTGCAAGCCCGTAATCACATGAGCCGCCGCGAGTATTGCATCATTGCCCTGGTCAGGCCGCGAGCCATGAGCCGTTTTGCCCTTCACCGTGATATATACCCTGTCAGATGCTGCCATGCATGAGCCTGTGCGAATCGCAATTTTCCCGGTCTCAAACGCTGGCCACACATGAAGTGCCAATGTCCCATCAACATTAGGCGACTCCAACACGCCATCACGAATCATTCCCGGCGCGCCTCCAACAGGATTAAGCTCTTCTGCTGGCTGGAAGATGAATTTGACATTGCCCCGTAACTTGTCGCGCATCTCACTCAAAGCACACGCCGCCCCCAAAAGCATGGCCGTATGTGTGTCATGTCCGCAAGCGTGCATTACGCCTTGAGTCTGTGAGGCATATGGGAGTCCAGTCTCTTCGTTGAGCGGTAATGCGTCCATATCAGCACGAAGGGCAATAGTTTTCCCCGCTTCATTCCCACGCAAGAGTCCAACAACACCAAATCCCCCAACATTACTCCTAACCTCAAGCCCAAGCCCCTCAAGCACATTAGCGACAAGAGCAGATGTATTCTCCTCATGCTGTGATAATTCTGGGTGAGAATGTATTTGCCTCCTCCATTGAATTACTTGCGGCAAAAATTTTTCTGCGTACACGTTAAATCACTCCTTTAGCTTAATGATATACTTTTTCCCCATGAAATCACAAGGAGGCTCAATTATGGAGGGCAGAGAGAAAAACATAATCCGCGTCAGCATAATCGGAATCATCACGAATATATTTCTTGCAGGTGTCAAGGTTGTTGTGGGCTTTATGGCTCATTCAGTCGCGATAATGGCCGATGCCGTGAACAATGCCAGCGACGTTTTGTCGTCAGTCATAACGATAATCGGCACGAAATTAGCCGGGCGTCCTGCCGATAAATCTCATCCATTCGGACATGGCCGAGCAGAATACCTCACAGCAGCAGTTATTTCTGGGATTGTGCTTTATGCAGGGATTGAGGCATTGACGGAGTCAGGCAAGCGAATCATTTGGCCTGTTGAACCAGAATACAGCGCGTTGACTCTGAGTGTTGTTGTTGCTGGCGTAATCGTGAAGATATTGCTGGGTCGTTACGTCAAGTCTCAGGGTGAAAGGCTCTCATCCGACTCGCTGAAAAATTCCGGCTCTGATGCCCTCATGGATGCTGCTGTGTCATCAACGACTCTAATCGGGGCAATAGCGTTCATGTTTGCGGGATTGAATCTTGAGGCGTGGTTAGGCGTGTTCATTTCTGTGATGATAATCAAGGCTGGGATTGACATGTTCCGTGAGACGACAAGCAAAATTTTGGGTGAGCGTGAAGACAGTGAATTGACACGCTCAATCAAGGCGACAATCTGCGAGACAGAAGGCGTTTATGGAGCATATGACCTGATATTGACGAATTACGGCCCTGATAGGCTCATGGGGTCAGTACATATTGAGGTGCCTGACACATGGACGGCTGGGAAGATTGACGTTGTGAGTCGTGAAATAATGCACAGGGTAACGATGAAGCATAACATAATCCTTGCGGCAATCGGGATATATTCCCACAACACGACAAGCGTAGAAGCCTCCGAGATTCGCGAGAATGTAACGCATTCGGCCATGTCGGTGAAGTATGTGTTGCAGGTTCACGGCTTCTATTGTGATACGGTGAAGAAGGAGATGCGGTTTGACGTTGTGATAGATTTTGCCGCTGATGCTGAAACTGTGCATAGGAAGGTTGTTGATGAGGTGAAGAGGCTTTACCCGGATTACACTGTAACAGTGCTTGCGGATTCGGATTTTTCAGATTAGGGAGGAATATTCATGAAGGCAATAATGACTGTAACAGCTCATGACCGAGTCGGAATCATAGCGGGAGTATGCTCACTACTTGCTGAGATGGGCGTGAACATTCTCGATTTGAACCAAACTGTAATGGAGGGCATATTCACGATGACTCTTCTTGTTGATACGTCAACTTCAGCGCATACATTTGACGAGATTCGCTCAGCGTTGATTGCTCGCGGCGAGGAAGAAAGCCTGAACATTCACATACAGAGGGCAGATATATTCGAGGCCATGCACAGGGTATAAGGGGCAAAAGATGCTGAACATTTCAGACATAATGCAGACGGTCAACATGATAGACCATCAGCACTTGGACATACGAACAATAACGCTTGGAATATCACTGTATGATTGCGCAGACTCAAACATCCACGAATGCGCCCGCAAGGTTCGCGAAAAGGTTTGCCGTAAAGCCGCTAATCTCGTGAAAGTTGGTGAGGAAATCGAACGTGAATACGGAATCCCCATCATCAATAAGCGCATATCAGTTACGCCAATATCCCAAATAGCCGCGTCATGTGAGAGTGATGAATACGCGATAATCGGCCATGCCTTAGACGAAGCCGCAAATGAATGTGGAGTGAACTTCATCGGGGGATATTCGGCATTGGTGCATAAGGGCTTCACCGAATCTGACAGGCGTTTGATAGCGTCAATCCCTGAGACCCTCGCCGGGACAAATCTCGTATGTTCAAGCGTGAATGTTGCCACGACAAAAGCGGGCATAAATATGGATGCCGTTGCGCTAATGGGGCGAATCATCAAGGCTACAGCGGAAATGACAGCGGATAAGGGCGGGTTAGGTTGCGCAAAACTCGTTGTGTTCGCAAATGCCGTTGAGGATAATCCCTTCATGGCCGGGGCATTTCATGGAGCTGGTGAGCCTGAATGTGTTGTGAATGTTGGAGTCTCCGGGCCTGGGGTTGTCTGGCGGGCGTTGCAAGATGTGAAGGGTGCAAGTTTTGATGTTGTTGCTGAGACAGTGAAGCGTACAGCATTCCGCATAACTCGAATGGGTCAGGTTGTGGCTAATGCCGCGTCAGAAAGATTAGGCGTTCCATTCGGGATTGTCGATTTGTCGCTAGCACCAACTCCGGCAAAAGGCGACTCAGTTGCGCGTATTCTTGAAGCGATGGGATTAGAGGTTTGCGGGACTCATGGAACAACGGCGGCACTTGCCCTCCTGAATGACGCTGTGAAGAAAGGCGGCGTAATGGCTTCCGGGCATGTTGGCGGGCTGTCAGGAGCGTTTATCCCTGTCAGCGAGGATGAAGGAATGATTGAGGCTGTGAAGTCTGGCGCATTGAGCATCGAGAAATTAGAGGCTATGACGTGTGTATGTTCTGTAGGATTGGACATGATAGCTGTACCGGGCAATACGAGTGCTGAGACAATATCGGCAATAATAGCTGACGAGGTTGCAATAGGGGTCGTGAACAACAAGACTACAGCCGTAAGAATCATCCCTGCACCGTGGAAGAATGTCGGTGAGTCTGTGGAGTTTGGCGGGCTGTTAGGGAATGCGCCTGTAATGCGTGTGAATGATGCTCGCAGTGATGAGTTTGTCATGAGGGGAGGAAGAATCCCTGCACCGATTCACAGTTTGAGGAACTAAAACGTACGGAAAAAAAAATCTGTGAGGCTGTCTGAATATGGCGGTCTCTTTTTTTGTGGCATAATATCCGCATTCCATGACAGGAGGATAAAAATTGAACATCTGCGCCCAGATTAAGCACGACATAGCGCAGGAATATTACACGCTGAATTATCCCAATGATGGTCAGCGTTTTGTAGCGTGGTACTTGCGGAACATTTACGGCCTTGACCCAACGGAAGCGAAAAGCTACATGGGTGCAAATCAAGAATCTCAGCCACCTCCAAGAAAATGCAAATGACGTTCTCGCCTCAAAAATCAATGACATATCATCGGCATTGGATGATGATTATGATTTGTGCTTCGAGCTGGTTACGACATCAGAGCTTACGAAATCGGCGCAGAAAGATTATGACCTTTTCAGGCAGGAGCTTTCAGACAGTGCGAAATTAAGCGCAAGCCTCGTTGTAGTTGACAGTCATGTGTTGGAGTCGCGCTACAATGACTCTATCGGACTCAGCCCAGCAGTCATAACTCACAGCTTCAGCCTTGAGCCGGGCAGGTATACAGGACGGCTCATTGTTCCGCAAAAATGTACGTCAAGCATTGAGCAAAACCACAAAGGTCAATAGGGACATAGCTCAGAGCTTACGCAAAAATCCCGGCGAGTTCTTTTTCCTCCACAACGGAATTACAGCTATATGCTCATCGCTTAAAATCGAGGGCAATACGCTTCACACTGAGGGGCTTAATGTCGTGAATGGTTGCCAGTCATTGACGGCGATATATGCGGCTAGCGAGGCACTCAAGAAATCAGGCGAGGGATATATCATATTCAGATTCTACGAGATTTCTGACACGGCGCGGGCTGATGTCATAAGCACGTCAACGAACTCGCAGAACACAGTCAAGCCCAGAGACCTCCGCAGCAACGACAAATACATTCTGGCCATGAAGAAATCATTTGAGCAGTTGTACCCTGACGGCCTCCTAATCACAAAGAGGGGCGAAAAAGCCGGGACTGGCAAAAATCCCCTCCATGTCATAGAGCTTTCAGCACTCGGAAAAATGCTAATCAGTTGGCATCTTCAGAGACCCATGCTTACGCACGAGGAGTCAAAAATATTCAGCGACAACTTCAAGCTACTCTTTCACCGACAATACACCCCCGAAAATGTACAGGCACTCAGCGAGAT
>JAFSKY010000118.1 GCA_017448685.1 Synergistaceae bacterium | reverse complement strand
TTTCTATCCTTCTTCATGATTTCTGCCTTTCACGGATGCGCTTAATTCTTTGCGTCCATATCTGCGATTTTCCTCGCATCATACGGTGTTTGCTGGTAGACAAAATAATTCAGCCAGTTCGAATAAAGCAGGTTAGCGCAAGATCGCCATGTGCATACGGGCTTCTGTGTCTCATCGTCATTGGGGAAATAGTTGCATGGGACTTGAATCGCAAGCCCGGAGCGTTTATCCCGCCAATACTCAAGCGCAAGGGTATCCGGGTCATATTCGGAATGCCCGGTAATGAAAAGTTGCCTGCCCTCATTCGTTGAAACAGCATAGACTCCAGCCTCGTAACTCTCAGCAAGAATCTTCAGGGCCGGGATTTTCGCCACATCACCGCGCATTATGGTTGTGTGTCTTGAATGCGGCACCATAAACACATCATCAGACCCGCGGAACAATATTGAGCCTCTATGCGTAACCCTGTGAGGGAAGACTCCGAACAGCTTACGGGGCAAATGTATTTTTGGGACTCCGTAATGATAGTACAACCCTGCTTGAGCCGCCCAGCATATATGAAACGTGCTGTGAACATGGGACTTGCTCCACTCCATAATGTCGCATAACTCTGGCCAGTAGTCGACCTGCTCAAACGGCAAATGCTCAACAGGTGCGCCCGTGATAATCATCCCGTCAAAATATTCATCCCTGTACGCGTCAAAATTCCTGTAGAACGCAAGCATATGCTCTTTAGGGGTGTGCTTATGTTCACGTCCACTTATGGCCATAAGGTCAATTTCAACCTGAAGGGGAGTATTTCCGAGAAGCCGTGCAAGCTGAGTCTCAGTTGTGATTTTGGTGGGCATAAGGTTAAGGATGAGAATCCTCAGAGGGCGTATATCCTGAGTCATAGCGCGCCTCCGAGTCATGACGAAAATATTTTCCCGCTCAAGTATCCCCGCTGCGGGAAGGTCGCCGGGAATGTTTATCGGCATGGTGAATCAGTCATCAGCTTTCGCCGTGAACATGCTGACGAAAACTTTGTGTGTTTCGCGGGGCAATATCCTGTAGCCACGTTTCTCCTTCGTCAACCACAGGGAATAATCCTTGTAGAACGAGGCAGCAAGCGCAAGCAGTGATTTCTTCCTGTTCTCCTTGATTTGTTGCTCATAGGGAGTCTTGAGCTTCCTGTCTTCATCCGAGTCCCATCTGAATGTGCCGAGCGCATAGCTGACTGATTTGTCATTACCGCCAACTGGGAACGCGGGAATCAGTATTGAGTTGTCGGACCAGTCATATGTTCCGAGACCCTGACCAGGCACGAAAATAACGCGGGGTATACCGTACATCCTAACGCGGGGAACGTTGAACATCTCAATGTCCATTGCTGTAAACTCCCGGACAATCTCAAAATCCTTTGCGTAATCAATAGGCATTGAGTCGGGTTGCGCAAGAAGAGACGTATCACAGCGAGCATTTTTTGCCGGGACTGTGAGGTATTCGCGCTTCTTTACGATCATGGTGCGAAATTCTCCGCGCTTCATTTGGTCGGTCATCTGTGCGCAAGCGTCCGTGATTTTCTTCATTCGGCGAGCGATTTTGACCGTGTCAATTTGGGAGTAGAGTATTTCCCTAGCGATGATTTTCGTTTTCTCGTGCATGGCCATGAACTTTTCAACGAGTGGAATCGACAGTGGGCTAGCCTCGTTTTTCTGCGCTGATGAGATGAACAGCATGATTCCGTTCTCAGCGTCATTATAGGCTTTCCTCTGCTGGGCTAATTTCTGGCGTGTTGGCTCGTCTCCTTCGCGGTATTCAGGGACTCTCATGTTGACCTTCATCGCCGACATCAAAAACTCATCCATAGTCTGAATAGATTGCGTGAGATTGAGATTCGTGGGGTATTTGGGAGCTATGGCCTTGATGAATGAGTCGCGCTGACCTTGAGCCTTGAACAGTGCCTCGTTGAGAGTGTTGATTCTGTCATCGAGGGACATTCCGATAACGGGAGTCGGAGCTGGATTGCCTGTTACGGCTGCCCAGCATTCAGCGATGTAATCTGAGAACGTCATAACGGGGAAAATGTCTCCGGCGCATTTGGACTCAAGCCAGGCTTTTGTGTCAAATTTCGCGCTGAGGTTGATGATTCCGGGAAGGCAGCCCAAATCGATGAAGAGTCGTTCTTCCGGGTCAAACGTGAGAGTCGCGGGCATTGTCTTTGTCTGAGCGTCGATGAGGGCGAAAAGTATATCCCAGTATGACGAGGACATAGCAGCCCATAACTTTTGGGCTTGGGATTTGCTGTCGGTGGTGTTTTCCGCGAGAAGAGCAGCGTATTTCCGAGCTGATTCCGCGAGCTTTGATGATGCTTCTTGAACTTCTGGGACGTTCTGCCAGCGTTTGAATGACATTTTGGTATTATTCCTCCTTATATTGTTCTGCGCTTATTCTTCCTCAAGGTGCTTCAATAATTCATCCCTCATCTTCGCGCAACCTGTGGAAGCAGGCTCCTTTATGACCGTGAAATTCAGCCAGCCCGGCACACTCACTTCAGCAGGGTCAATCAGGTATGATTTTGTGCCTCCCCTCAAATCATGAACGAGTCCCGCCGCCGGGTAAACCACCAATGACGACCCCACAACCGCGAAAATATCCGCACTCCTTACGAGCCTTGAAGCCTCCGTGATTGCCGGGACAGCTTCCCCAAACCACACTATATGAGGCCGCAACTCTTCACCGTCTGCGTTTTTCTCGCCGTAACCTAATGCCCTGTAGCCTATCTCGATGACTTTGCTTTCACGGTCATCATTAACGGGACGTGCCTTTGTGAGTTCGCCGTGAAGGTGAAGGACGTTATGACTCCCGGCCTTTTCGTGAAGGTTGTCGACATTCTGAGTGATTATGCGAACGTCAAAATACTGCTCAAGTTCCGCCAAAACTTTATGGCCTTCATTGGGCTGTGCGTGTTCAAGCTGTGCGCGTAAGTCGTTGTAGAAGTCCGTCATCAATTTGGGATTTCTGTACCATCCCTGAATGCTGGCGACATCCTCAACGTTATATTGCTCCCACAGCCCGCCGGAGTCCCTGAAGGTTTTGAAGCCACTCTCAGCACTTATGCCCGCTCCAGTGAGAACGACAAGCCTTTTCTTGTTCCCGGCCATGAAATTTTTTCCCCCTTGTATAATTATTGTGGATTTACAGAATGATAGCACAACGGGGGAATTACGATTGCATTTGAAGGAGAGTATGACATTCCTGAAACGTTTTGCCACATCTCCGCGCAGAATAGGAAGTGTTGCGCCTAGCTCAAAGTTTCTCACTAAAGCCATGCTTGAACGTGTTGACTGGGAGAACGCTAAATACATTGCCGAGCTTGGAGCAGGGACGGGGGTATTCACTCGTGAGATTGTGAGGCTTGCGAGACCTGACGCAAAAATTTTAGTGTTTGAGATTGACCCGGCGTTGCAGAAAATGATTCGCGAAGAACATCCAAATCATGAAGGGCTGACTCT
This sequence comes from Synergistaceae bacterium, assembly GCA_017448685.1. Classification (GTDB taxonomy): domain Bacteria; phylum Synergistota; class Synergistia; order Synergistales; family Aminobacteriaceae; genus JAFUXM01. The sequence continues at coordinate 21,482 of JAFSKY010000118.1, read as the reverse complement.
CCACAGTGATGCGCAGGAGCTATACAGGTATATGAATGAGAACGGAATACATGAACTTGACTTTGTGATTTCGAGCCTGCCTTTTACGGTGTTGCCTCCGAAAATGACTGTGAGAATACTCAACGGGGTAGTGAAAGCCTTAAAGCCTGGGGGGCATTTTGTCGCGTATCAGTACTCCTCAATCATGAAGCATGTTCTGAGGAAGAAATTTTCCCACATGAAGACTCGTTTTGTGATGTTCAATATACCGCCTGCGTTTGTGTATGACTGTTGGAGATGAGTTAGTGAAGGGGATAAAGGAATGGCGGAAACGCAGAGATTCGAACTCTGGTAGCATCACTGCTAAGACGCTCTCCAAGCGCCCGCCTTCGACCGCTCGGCCACGTTTCCACGCGTGGAATTATAGCACAAAAAGTTTCGCGCTCAATATTTCCTCTCAGACAACAAAATAACTCCCTGACTCATAGCCAGGGAGTTCGTCATTTCTCAGTACTTACGATTATTTCGCTGTACCTTTCTTTATGTGATACGTAATCCCGCGCTCATTGCAGAAATTTATCACTTCTCGCGCCGCGTCTGCATAGAACTTTTTATGCCCCACGTAAGATGACACTCGTTTGCTATAATTCGTCCTACCGAAAATTATCCTTCCAGTGAATTTCACAGCCTCAAGGATTTTCCCTAAGTCCTGCTGAATAATATTAGGTGTGGGATAAGGCTCAACGCTAACCCATGTCCGGCAGCCCAGAGCATGAAGACTCCTTAGTGCATCGATTCTTTCACCATACGGTGCGGAGAACGGTTCAATCTCTTTCCTGAAACCCTCATCGAGCGACACGAGGGTTATTCCGTACTCATTCTCAGGTGACAATGCAGCGAGCGAATTAGGTAAGACTCCTTTAGTAAGGACGGTACATTTTATTCCGGCACTGTTGAGCTTACGTATTGCGGCTATGCTCATTTCGGCTATTTCGTCATACTCATACATGAAGGGATCTGTCGTAAAACATAGGTGAACAGACTCTATTTTATCCTTCAAGCGTGGTATCTCACTGTCGAGAAGCTCAAGAGTATTTGAGACAAGGTAAGGCTTGAGCCATTCTTCATATGAGCTGACCTGCCCAAAGCGTTTTTTCATCATAAAGGCGTAACATGGATATAAACAACCGTGTGCGCATCCCTGAACGTGATTCATTGTATAATTTCCATACTCAACACCCGTAACGTAGAGCATTGATTTGCGCGTTACATATCCTGCAACCTGTTTCATTCCTGCACACCGAAAGTTATCGCGCTACGTAAGGTTTTACAGGCGTACGTATTTTTCAGAATATATTTGATTTCTTCCTTGAAGCCCTCTGATGGGAAAACAGGATGCATTTCCAGCAATCCCCATATTTCACTCAGTGGGACATTCCCGCATCCCTTGAATTTTCCGTGAACGTAATGCGCAATATCATCAACAGTGTAGCAACATTCATCAGCCGAATCATTATTATCTTCTGGGAAGATTAATAATCCCTGCCCGGCTTCACTTTTGAGCGGGCGTTTGTTTGATGACTGTCCGCCGAATATCTGCCAAGCCGTTTTCTTGAACAGCTTGAAGCCTTCAATATGTCCTGTGCAGTGAATGATGTCATATATAAGCGCGTTGTTCACGTTGAAGAAAGGAAATGAGGCTATGAAATAATCTCGGCTTTTTCTCATCCTTAGTGAGCGTATTATATTTTCGATACATTCCTCGTATTTTCCCTTGTCGCTACCCCATTCAGCCAATCTCATAATATCCATGCCGTAGTAAGTTGATTCATATTTGCTCACAGCTTCGGGGGATTTTGCCGCCCTAATAGCCCTTATTGAATCCGAAATCATGTGATTTATGATAACTTCTCCCCAGTTATTGAAGTATGGCATTAAAGCATCCCAGTCAATTATTGCCTCGTAAGGGTCGTAGAAAAGCAGGTAATGTTTGCCGCCCCCGCATATTTCGCTCTTCAATCTACGGAGAAGCATATTACAGTCCTCGTTGCAGAATCTCACGTGATAATTGTCAGTGCCTTCGGGAATAAGAGTCCTGAGATGATCAATTTTTCTGGCAGATATGTCATTGAAGATGACGCTGATATTTTTGCTTGTATATTTTTCCGCTGCACCTCTGAGGAGCTTGTCCACACGTACGGGAGTTCCGTATACGTTTTCTCCATTGAATGTATATTCTCCGCTGTTGCTCATGCAGTCTATGAATATTAGTTCCTCACAGTAGGCATTGTTAAGCAATTTTTCCTTCCACGTTTCAACATATCTCGCTACAAGCTCAATTTTCTTCACAGTATGCGGGCTTATGGCTTCAATGATTTCACGGCTCATTCAGGATAATCCTTTCAGTATCATGGTTGAGATATTCTATCACAGGGGCATTAAGGCTCATGGCTGGCAGGCGCATAAAAACACCCCCGGCTATGAAACCGGGGGCTTCCTTCACTCTTTAATCCCTTACAGCCTCGAAATTATTTCGTCCCTCATCCTTGAGCCACTGATTAACGTTGTGCCTTCCGTGAAAATATCAGGCGTTCTCAGTCCCGCCTTCAACACATCGTCAACAGCACTCTCAATCTTCCCGGCCTCGTCATTCATTCCGAACGACCAACGCAGCATCATAGCCCCGCAAAGTATCGTCCCAATTGGATTGGCTTTGTCCTGCCCGGCAATGTCAGGTGCTGAACCGTGAATAGGCTCATACAGTCCGCGATTATCTTCGCCAAGAGACGCGCTCGGAATCATTCCGATTGAGCCTACAATCTGGCTTGCCTCATCCGAGAGAATATCGCCGAACGTGTTTTCCGTAACGATAACGTCAAACTCATGTGGAACGCGAATCAGCTGCATTGATGCGTTGTCTACATAGAGATGATTCAATCTGACTTCGGGATATTCCTTCGCGACATCCTCGACAACCTCACGCCACAACCTTGACGACGTGAGAATGTTGGCTTTGTCGACTGACGTAACGATTTTGCGGCGGTTCATGGCCATCTTGAAGCCCACATGAGCGATGCGGCGTATCTCATGCTCGGTGTACTCCATGACATCACGGGCTGCCTTTTCGCCGTCTGGTGTGGTGAAGGCTTCGTGCTTGCCGAAATATATTCCCCCTGTGAGTTCGCGTACAATGATGAAGTCGATTCCTTTGTCGGCGATGTCTTTGCGGAGGGGACATGCTGAGGCGAGTGGGGCGAAGATTTTTGCGGGGCGAATGTTGGCGAAGACTTTGAGTCCTTTGCGCACACCCAAGAGTCCGCGTTCCGGGCGTAAATCGGGGGGCATGTTGTCCCATTTTGGGCCGCCTACTGCACCGAGTAATGTTGCGTCTGCTTCCTGGCAGATTCTGAGGCTTTCGGCTGGCATGGGTTCGCCGTATTTGTCGATTGCGTTACCGCCCATTGCTACACTTTGGAACTCGAATTGACCGGGGGCAACTTTCTTGAGGACTTCGAGGGTTGCGCCGATTACTTCCGGGCCGATACCGTCGCCGGGTATTACTGCTACTTTCTTCATGAGGTATTCTCCTTCTTGTGAAATTGTGATGGCTTTGATTATTTCACGTGAGTCAAGTTTTACGTAAAACTAACCTTTTTTGCCCACCCCCCCAATTATGTTAATATTACCTACGAAAAATTCCACAACATAAGGAACAAAAACGCAGAGTTATGACATGTTTGAAGGCGATAAGTTTTTTGTGCCGTGAATGTTATTGATTGCTGTGCTTTGGGTTGTTCTTGTGCGTGGCGATTAAAGGAGGTGAGAAAAGCAATGAGCTTAGGAGACAAAACACACGCATTACTCAATGTAGCTGGTTCTGATGACACTACGCCCGAAAAGATGAAGAGTATGATTGCTGGGCTGAGGTCTGACACAGAACTTTTGAATACAGGTGCAGTGCTTCCTATGTTGCAGTTAGCGTTGCAGGTGGCTTTAACGCCGGGTAATGATGCTGAGTCTGAACGCAGGTTAGGGGTCATAAAGACGATTGCCAGTGCTTTAGCTGAGGATTACGGTAGAGAATATTTGCGCATGTTCCTCACACAGACTGTTGTAGCCCGTGGCAATTCTGAAGGCCTCATAGGGAAGATCCTCGCTAAATAAAGGAAGGAGAATGATAATTCATGAGCGCAACGGATGATTTGTTCAGGGAATTAATCAGAGATGACGTTTCAGATGACGACATAATGTTTGTGATAAGGCAGGGGGCAAACGTAAACGCTCGTTTTAGCGATGGGGGGATTACTCCGCTGATGATTGCTGCTGAAGGCTTAGGGCCTGAAATTGTACGGCTTCTCATTAACGAAGGTGCTGTGATTGATGCCCAAAATGATAAAGGAGAAAATGCATTAATGCGGGCTGCTATTCTCAATCATAATGCTGATGTTACCTACGTACTTCTTGAGGCAGGAGCTGACGTAAATATCACCAACAAAGACGGGTTGACTGCGTTAATGTATGCTGCAAATCGTAATCCAAATCCTAAGGTAATCATATATCTTATGAGGGCTGGAGCAGCTATAAATCATCGCGACAATGAATACGGAAAAACTGCATTGATGATGGCAGCATGGAGTAATCCAAATCCTGAAATTGTGAGGCTTCTTATTGAGCTTGGTGCGGATGTTCACGCAGAAAACGTTGATGGCAAAACAGCTTTGGGTTATGCTGATTATGATGATACTAACCCGCAACGAAACAGCGAAGTCAAATCTATCATCTGGGAAGCTATTTTCACGGAAGCAATAAAACAGAAACTGAAGCAGTAATCACAGGACGGATTAAGGCAAAAAAATACTCCCCCGGCGAAATTTACGAGGGAGTTTTTTTGTTACTGATTCGCTTTCTTCAACGATGCCATGAGTCCCCCGTCAGCAATCATCTGCTTGATGAACTCAGGAAACGGCTCGGCCTTGTAGGTTTTGTGCTTTGTGGAGTTGGTGATTATCCCTGTGTCAAAATCAACACTCACTTCATCCCCTGCTGAAATATCCTCGGCAGCTTCGGGGCATTCCAGAATCGCCAGCCCGATATTGATTGCGTTGCGGTAAAAGATACGCGCAAAGCTCTTCGCGATTACGCACGAGATTCCTGATGCCTTTATCGCAACGGGAGCATGTTCACGTGATGAGCCGCATCCAAAATTCAGCCCTGCAACCATTATGTCGCCTGCTTTGACTTTCTTCGGGAAATCGGAGTCTATATCCTCCATGCAGTGTGAGGCAAGCTCTTTCTCGTCCTGGCTGGCAAGGTAACGCGCCGGGATTATTACGTCAGTATCTACGTGGTCGCCGTATTTGTGTGCGATTGACATTTACATTACCTCCTCAGGGTGTGCGATATGTCCCATTATCCCGGATGCCGCAGCTACAGCAGGTGAGGCAAGGTATACTTCACTCTTCACATGTCCCATTCTGCCGACAAAGTTACGGTTTGTTGTTGACACACAGCGTTCACCCTCCGCAAGAATCCCCATGTAACCGCCCAAGCACGGTCCGCATGTAGGAGTCGACACAACGCACCCTGCATCAAGGAATATGTCAGTATATCCGCGCTTCATGCATTCACGATATATGCTCATCGTTGCGGGAATGATTATCCCCCTCACGCCGTCAACAATGTGTTTACCCTTGAGGATGTTTGCGGCGGCTTCCATGTCCTCAATTTTTCCGTTCGTGCATGAGCCTATCACTATTTGGTCGATTTTCACGTCGTGGCCTTCACGGGCTGGGCGAGCGTTCTCCGGGAGATGTGGATATGACACTGTGCAGTCGATTTCGTCAAGATTCATCTCCACCACTGACTCATATTCCGCATCAGGGTCAGGGCTGTAGGCTGTCCATTCACGTTTTACGCGACCTTCAAGAAATTCACGCGTTATATCGTCAACGGGGAATATTCCATTTTTGCCGCCTGCTTCAATGGCCATGTTCGATATTGTGAGACGATCAGCCATAGTGAGCTGGCTTAATCCATCGCCGGAAAACTCAAGCGACTTGTACAAAGCTCCGTCAACGCCAATTTTCCCGATGAGAGTCAAAATTACGTCCTTTCCTGAAACGTAAGGCCGCTTCTTACCCGTAACATTCACGCGTATAGCCGCAGGAACTTTGAACCACGTATAGCCCGCTGACATTGCCGCGCCCATATCCGTTGAGCCGACCCCTGTCGAGAATGCCCCTAACGCGCCATATGTGCATGTGTGAGAGTCAGCACCGATAACAGCCTCGCCGGGAGCAACGAGTCCTTGTTCCGGGAGCAAGGCATGTTCGATTCCCATAGTGCCGACATCGTAATAGTGAGTTATGCCGAATCTTTTCGCGAACATCCTGCATTGCTTGCACTGTGTCGCCGATTTGATGTCCTTATTCGGCACAAAGTGATCCATTACGAGAACTACTTTGTCCGCGTCAAATATGCTGTCGAAGCCTGCCGCGTTGAACTCGTTTATGGCTACTGGCGAGGTTATGTCGTTGCCTAGTACGAGGTCTAATTTTGCCTGAATGAGCTGGCCTGCGTGGACTTCTGGTAATCCAGCATGAGCGGCGAGAATTTTCTGCGTCATTGTCATTCCCATTTGAAGAATATTCCCCCTCGTTGTGAAAGTTTTTGTATTGTACCAGAAACATTATGTAGCGATTGACATTACAGAATGATGATGCGAAATTCCCAGCGTTGTAACAAACAGGCCAATGACCTCAAAGGGTTTGACGTTGTTGTTGACGCTTTTGGGGCATGGACACCTGAGACTCTCCCCATGCACAGCAAGAGCCTCAAGGTTTTGTGTGATGCAATGTCGGGAAGCAATGCACGTCTTCTCATTGTTGGCGGAGCAGGAAGCCTCTACGTTAATCCTGAACACACAATGCAGCTGTTTCAGACACCAGAGTTCCCCGAAATGTTCAAGCCTCTAGCAATGGCTCAGAGCAAAGCATTAGACGAACTCAGAAAACGCAATGACGTGAAATGGACATTCGTTAGTCCTGCCGGAGATTTTCAGGCGGATGGTGCGAGAACGGGGAAATACATTCTTGCGGGCGAGGAACTGACTCTCAACGCAAAGGGTGAAAGCATCATAAGCTATGCGGATTACGCAATTGCAATGGTTGACGAGGCAACAAAGGGTAATCACATTCAGGAAAGAATCTCAGTTGTAAGGGAGTAATAACAGCGTTGTTCCAGTAGCACACGGAAAATTATTGCGGTATTATTCTGGCAGGCTTTCGGGCAATCGTTCGGGAGCCTGTGATTTTTTTGCGGGGGGAAATTAAGGTTGCAGATTTCTGGCAGGTTCACAATAGCGGTTCATATACTGACATGCACGGACTATTTTCACGATGATTACACGATAACGAGCAACTTCTTAGCGTCTAGCATTGGCGTGAATCCTGTCATAGTGAGGCAGGTTATATTATTTCTGAAACGTGCAGGCTTAATCGATGTCGTAAGGGGTAAAGAGGGCATAATTCTTGCGAGACCTCTGGAGGAAATCACACTTTATGATGTGTATATTGCTGTTGAGAGCGTGAAGGGAGGTAAGTTATTCCGCTTCCACGAGAATCCTAACCCTGATTGCCCGGTTGGGAAGAACATACATTCCGCGCTTGATTGGGCATTGGATGAGGTGCAATCCTCGCTCGAAGAAAAGATGAGGGGCATAACGCTACGGGAAATCTCACAACGTCTGCCCCCGCAAAACTAGAATTCGTTCCGTGAATGACAACGAGAGGAGTTATGTCGTTATTGCCTGCACTCAAGAAATGTCAGGCATGTTTCGCCGTAATCCCTCGATGATATGACTTCAAGTTTATGCGGATTGGAGGTGAGAGTCAGATTTTCCCGCGAAGAATGCTCAATCACCATCAATGCCCCATCAGCAAAAAGCTCCCCAAGATTCTGGATTGCTGGCAACTCATCACACCAGCCGGAATTATACGGAGGGTCAGCGAATATCACGCCGAATCTCATCTCACGTTTGACGAGCCACGAAACCGCCCGCCTAACCTCAAGCGACAACACCACTGAATCCCCTGACAGCCTCCGAATCTCATCAGCCCTCGATTTCACGCCCTCCACGAAAACGCACGAGCTTGCGCCACGCCTCAGAGCCTCAAGCCCAACACGCCCAGTCCCGGCGAAAAGGTCAAGGAACTTCACGCCCTCAACCCTTTCACCGAGTATGCTGAACAGTGCCGACATAACTCGCCCGGAAGTTGGACGTACATCCTTCATGAGAGTCTTTGCGCCGCGTCAGATAATGCAGAACGCACAGCAGGAGTCAGGAAGGCTTTTGCGGTTTTGTCCAGCCTCAGCAATGAGCCTTCACCATGTGGGGCAATATGTATGTAGAATTTCTGCTCGAACTCGTCATCACTCGTCAACGTCTCAAGAAGATATATATCCCCATCCGTGAATGTCCTGCCGAACTTCCAGAATGATTTTTCCCCATGTCCCTCTGTATTTCTCAGAGACTCTACTGCCTCATGCGTTATTGCGCTCTGAATCTTTATGTGCATTTCCTGTGATACCCTCCGTTGCGCCGTGAATTTCGCACACTTCCTGAACGTTACGCGGTAAATATTCCGGCCTTCTGCTAGCCATTTTCGCTCGTATTTCGTGGTGATTTCGCGAATGGGATTGACCTCGAAATCTTCTGCCCTCAATGCCTCATGGCCACCAAGAACGCTTCTCACCTCATGCGCGTATGGTTCATCATCCGTCAGCATCTCGAATACTCCGCCAACTTTCAGCACAGCCGCGAGTCCGTCAGCGAAATCTTTAGCCGTTACCCGTCTGTGTGCGTCAGCATTTTTCGACCAAGGACACGGGAATTGCATTATGATTCGCCGAAATGACTCATCTGCAAAAAGCTCACGCAACATATATCTCGCGTCAGTGTTTATGAGGCGCAAATTGTCGAGTCCTTCAGCCCTTCTTGCGCAACGCAACACACAAGCCTGCGACACCTCAACGCCATAATACAGCGTGTCAGGATTCATCCTCGCACATTGCACCGTGTATTCTCCGTTCCCAAAGCCTATTTCAAGCTCCGTGCTGTCATTCACGGGAAGAGGTATGCCGCTCTCAGGATATATTATTGCCCCGTAACGCGGACGAGCCTGTGTCGTTGCCGCTCTCAAAAGGTCCATTCGAAATCGGGAAGCCCACCAGCTATTACACGTTCTTTCACGTCATTCATTATCTGCTCTAACGCCTCCTGAGTCCTACCCTCACACCGCAAGACTACAACGGGCTGTGTGTTGGAGGCACGTATGAGTCCCCAGCCATCTGGGTAATTTATTCTCACGCCATCGAGGTCGCTGCATTCATACTCGGATTTTGCCTTCTCCGCTATTTTCGCAACAGCGGGGAATTTCACATCATCGGGGCAGGGTATGCGGATTTCTTCCGTTGAAGGGTAAACGGGTATCGACATCATCAAACGTGAAAGTGACTCGTGCCTCTCAGACATTATGCGCAAGAGTCTCCCTGAAGCGTAAAACGCATCATCATGGCCGAAAAACTCATCCGCAAAGAACATATGCCCGGAATATTCCCCGGCGAATAACGCTCCAAGCTCGCGCATTTTGGCCTTTATGACGGAATGTCCTGACTTCCAGAAAAACGGCTTACCCCCAAATTTCGCAGTAAGCTCAGGAAGTACCATGCTGCACTTTGGCTCAACACGTACTGCCGCGCCCTTGTGAGTCCCAAGTATTTCCTTCCAGTAGAGAGTCATTAGGCGGTCTCCGAATATCACATTGCCTTTGTCATCAACGACTCCGATTCTGTCAGCGTCCCCATCATACGCGAATCCAACATCAGCACCCTCAGACTTTACACGCGCAATCAAATCTTGAAGGTTCTCACGCTTTTGGGGGTCTGGGTGGTGATTCGGGAAATGTCCATCAGGCTCATCATATAGGGATATGCAATCACAGCCGAGCATCTCAAAGAATTTCCGCGCCGTTAATCCCGCTGAACCGTTGCCACAATCGCACACAACCTTGAAGCGTTTTGTGAATGGAAGCTCAAATTTTGACACAAGCATTTTCAGGTATTCATCGTTTATGTCAGCGTGAGTCAATTTCCCTTGCCCCGACTCAAAATTCCCAGCCTCCGCAATCGTGTGAATGTTCCTCACTTCGCTTCCCCATAATGTTGCGCGCTCAAAGCACAGTTTCAGGCCGTTCATGTCAGGGGGATTGTGTGAGCCGGTAATCATGACTCCGCCGTCAAAGTTGAAACGTATCAAGCTCCAATAAAGCATGGGAGTCGTTACAAGTCCGACATCAACAACATCAAGTCCAGCCGATAATATGCCTTCGGTCATGGCCGATTTTATGCGAGGAGTTGAGAGTCTCGCATCGCCCCCAATGGTTACGCCTGAAGTTACGCCAGCACGTATAAGCCATGAGGCATAAGCCCTTCCGATTTCGCTCACGATTTCGTCTGTAAGCTCTTTGTCAGCATTGCCGCGAATGTCATACTCACGGAAAATATTTGCAGGTATTTTCGTCATGTCGCAGTCATCTTCTTTCTTCATGGATTGCCCTATCATAGCACACAAAAAAGGAGCGGACTTTTACGCCCGCCCCTGTAGATTTCCGCCGTGAGGTTACAGAATGGATTGTAAGGTTACAGCATGAACGTTGATATGCCATATATCGCCAGCACAGCAACGACTCCCTGAATCAATGTCGCAACCGTCTGTGCCTTGTACGCCGTATTCAAATCCATATCGGAGAACTGAGAGACCACCCAGAAATACGAATCATTCGCGTGTGATACGACCATAGCCCCGCTGCCAATAGCCAGAGTCGCCAACACTGCCCCCATAGGAGAGCCAAGCCCTAATGACGCGAGCATAGGAGCAATAATCTGCGCAGTCGTAACGATTGCAACAGTTGATGAGCCTTGAGCCGTCTTGAGTGCCGCCGCAATGATAAACGGAAGGAATATCCCAAAATTGTAGGACGATAAAGCCTCGCCGATATAATTCCCGACACCTGAAGCCGCAATGACAGCTCCCAATCCGCCACCAGCAGCTGTAATCATGATGATGTTTGCGCCGTCCTTAACCCCTGCGCCAATCCAGCCGTTTGTTACTTCCTCAGTGAACGGTGCAAGGAAGAAGCACAACACGACTCCAATCGACAAAGCTATAACGGGATTGCCCAAGAATGATGACACTATGAAGAGGGTTGACTCTTTGCCGCCGATTTTCGCAAGCGTTGAAGGGTAACTGATGAATGAGCTGAACGCTATCAGGATTAACGGAATCAGAATCGGGGCGAATGATTTGAACGCTGAAGGCAATGTGCCGTATTTGGCTTTGAGTTCCTCATATGAACCGCCCTCTTCAAGATTCGAGTCAAACGGTACTGGCAGCTTTGGCCCGGCGATTAACGCGTATATATATCCCGCAAGTACTGACACGATTGACACAGCAATACCCCACATTATGACCATACCGAGATCAGCACCAAGCTCATTTGCCGCCGCGATTGGCCCGGGCGTGGGAGGAACTAGCGTATGTGTAGCGTAAAGTCCTGTTGAGAGTGCGATTGCCATAGTTGAGAGCCTTACACCACTACGACGCGCAAGAGATTTGTTGAGGGATGAGAGGATGACGAAGCCAGAGTCGCAGAAGACAGGAATTGAGACTACCCAGCCGATTAGCCCCATAGCGAGCGCGGGACGTTTTTCGCCGACAACTTTCAGCACTGAGTCAGCCATCGTGAAAGCCGCCCCGGATTTTTCGAGCATCGCACCTATAATCGTGCCGAGAAGAATCACGATGCCTATTCCGCGACATGTTCCGCCGAAACCGTTTAGGATTGTGTCGAGGACTTTTGCGGGTGCCATTCCTACAGCAAGTCCCATTGCGAGAGCCACTGCGAAAAGTGCCACAAATGGATGGAACTTCATCTTTGAGATGAGCAGAACCATGAGGATGATTGCGACAACAAGAATCACAACCAACATTGAGCCTTGTACCATGAAAATAATTCTCCTTCCTGGAAATTTTGTGAATGGATTGCGTATGAGAGATTATAGCAGTTTGCAGATATAATACGGCCATGAAAGGAGAGATTCACACTCATGAACGAACGCATGAAAATGACAGCTGGCGAGCTATACAATCCCGGAGATGAAGAACTGTATACCCTTCGCACAAAAGCTCACAGGCTCTGCATGATGTACAACCAGCTTTTTGACACGGACGAGGAAGAACGCTACAAGATTCTTCACGAGCTTATGCCGTATTCAGATCGTGAGGCGTATTTTCAGGGGCATATATTCTTCGATTACGGCTTCAACATTCACATAGGGAAGAATTTTTACGCGAACTTTGGGGCGGTTATCCTTGACGTTTGCCCGGTGAAGATTGGGGATAATGTCATGCTCGGAACAAACGTATCACTGCTGACTCCTATGCACCCTTTAAGGTGGCAGGAAAGAAACGCTAAGCCTGACTCTGACGGCAATATGATTCAGCTTGAATACGGGAAGCCCATAACGATTGGGGATAATTGCTGGCTTGCCTCGAATGTAACAGTTACGGGGGGCGTAACGATAGGTGATGGGTGTGTGATTGGAGCGGGGAGCGTGGTTACTCGTGATGTTCCTGCGGGAGTTTTGGCGGCTGGGAATCCTTGCAGGGTCATCAAGGCTATAGATTGAGGGGAAAAAATGACCTCCCGTTTCATTGGGAGGCCGGGAATTTCATCTAAATTGCCGCTGGGAATCTCTCACCCTTCATATTTCCGTCATGTATCTGCCTCAGAATCTCAACAGCCACCTCAAGAGCCTTCTTGCCATCCCCACCCCCCACAACAGGCGGACGATGTTCCCTCACGCACCTCACGAAATCAGCAAGCTCAAGTTTAAGCGGCTCACTTTTCGGGAATACAGGAGTCTCGCGTATTTCAACTTGGCCTTCAGGGTTGTTCACGCACCGTGAAATCTGCACCGTCTGAAGCTCATAGTTCACCGTGATTTGCCGTTCACGCTCGACAACTTCAAGCTGACGGCACTTCTTCTGCGCGCACCTCGATGTGAGTATATGCGCAACTGTACCATCCTCAAACGTTATGTGAGCGTCTGCAATGTCCTCATGAGGCGTGAAAACACATGCTCCTGTTGCGGCAATCTTGGCGATTTTTGACGGCACAAGAGACATGACTATATCGATATCGTGAATCATCAAATCAAGCACGACTCCAACGTCATTGATTCTTGGCGTGAATGGGGCTGTGCGTCTTGCGTCAAGGTATACTGGCCTGCATGGTATCCCGGATATGTAGCGTATTGCGCTATTGAAGCGTTCGATATGTCCGACCTGAAGCACAAGGTTTTTCCTGTCGGCAATCTCTAAGAGTTCTCCAGCCTCTGACGGTTTGACGGTTACAGGCTTCTCGACAAGAACATGTATTCCTGCCTCAAGTGCTGTCTTGGCGATTTCGTAATGCTGGCTCGTTGGAACGACAACGGATATTGCATCCGGGGATTGACGGCGTATAAGCTCCTCAAGTGATCCGTAAGCAGGGACTCCGAGATTCCCGCCGATTTGCCTTGCCCTGTCAATGTCGCTGTCAGCAACTCCGACAAGCCTCGCATCAAGTAGCTCCGTGTATATTCTCGCGTGGTGTTGCCCAAGATGCCCTACACCTATAACCGCAACTCTCTCTGTCATGATGAAAATCCTTCCCCTTGCAGAAATGTTTTCACTATTACTTATCACACAATACGTAATTTTTGTGGCATAATATTACGAAATTTTCAGCAGGAGGTAAAGTAGCAATGACCAAACAGGAAATCCTCGCAAAGGTCAACGAACTCATAGCAGCTCCATCAGTCTGTGCGAACGTGAAGGAGGCCGCCGAGGCTTACGCGAAATCACAGAACAAAGATACAGCTTCGGCACTCGTGAAGGCACTTGAGGCTGAAGTTTGCACGGTCGATGAGCTTATCGGGTTGTGCGAATCGGAGGACGGCAAGAAGTTTTTCGGAGCTGAGAAGGCTGGGGAATGGTTGAGGCCGCGAAGAAGTCAAAAGCTGCGGGGAATAAGTATTGCATTTGTCCGGCGTGTCAGGTTGGCGGAGTAATCTGGGAGAACAGGAACGCGCTTTAGTCCACACAAAAATAGGGCAGGGGATCAAGTTCCCCTGTTTTTGTTTGTGTATCTTCAGGCTTGTGAAAACTATGAAAGGAATGAAATATTTTATGCGCAAATTCATGTTATGTGCCTGCGTACTGTCATTGCTGGCAATCCCGGCATACGCAAATGATTTCACGGCACTTGAACGTGGCTCTGAGTCTGGGAGAATCATCTACAGCGTCTCAAGCTCAGCATACCTCCTCAAGGACGGCGGAGCGATAACCGAGTCAACAATATCCGCTCTAAGCTCCAACGATTACGCCAAAACGGGACTCATCGCTGATGGAAATTCACGGCTCATTCTCCGCTACAGGTCAGACACTCCCGGCAATGTAGCATTCTCCGTATCACCATCAATAGCAGGCTCAAAGCTCGAAAGCCTCACGACTCGCCAAGAACTCACGGGCGCGGTAAGCACAGTTGAGACTGAAAGTGGCTATCAGGCATCGGCGGTATTTGTTGCTCCTGAAGCATGGCCGACGAATATCACATACCCCAAAGGAGATTTCACGGTTACAGCGACATTCACGCCCACGAACGGAAGCGCAACAACTGAATCCCTAACGCTGACTCTCATGGCTCCCCCAGTAGTGTTGATTCATGGTGTATTCGGGACAAACGAAAAAATGTTCGGTCATGCTAAAGGCACAAAAACAGGTGTGTGGCACAAACTCGAAAATGCCGGACTCACTGTAGCAAGCTGGAACTATGACAGCGTCAAAGCTCCAAAGGCTTTAATCGCTAGCAACACGAACGGCCTCGCCCAAATCATTGCTGAAACTCTCAACAAACTTAACGCTGAGGGATATTCGGCAACAAGAGTCGACCTCGTTACACACAGCACAGGCGGATTAATGGCACGTCAGTATTTGCGGAATGACACTGACACGGGCAACAAGACAGCCAACTCTTACGGCCTCGGCACGGTTCGCAGGGTTGTAACAATCGCTTCTCCCAATCTCGGAACGCCTATAGGTTCATACCTTGCTGGGAATTTCTCGACTCTCCCGTCATCGTGGCAAAATTGGCAGGCTAAATCATGGTGGGAGGAAACTGGCTACACACTCATAAAGGGACTTGCGCTGAGTCAATATAATGTTGACGAGGCCATGAGTGATTTCTCGTTGGGAAGCACATATCTTGCGGGGCTT
Source organism: Synergistaceae bacterium (assembly GCA_017448685.1). Lineage (GTDB taxonomy): Bacteria > Synergistota > Synergistia > Synergistales > Aminobacteriaceae > JAFUXM01. Next base: position 6,127 of record JAFSKY010000118.1, on the reverse strand, counting down.
GGTTATCCGGGTATTCCGTTCCATTCGATTTATGGCAAAATCAAGTCTGAGGAGTCGAAAATCAGCCAGCTTTTTGACGATGTCGTGAATCAGAATATTGTAGCTTTGGGTAAAATTGACTGGCTTCCCTCACAGCTTGTTGCTAACCTCACTTCCTCAAAACTTGCTCTCATAAGCGGAGTCTTACAAGCTACTTCTGACGATATGCGCTTCAAAGAGCTTCTCGGCGCGTTCTTTGGTGATGATGATTATGATCTCGTTGTGTCAGAGACTAGCGCAAAGGACAAATTCCCATCAAACGCTGTAACGTCATTCACAGGACTCGGCACACATAATCATGTGATGATTGCACAGCAGGATGATGTTGGCGACAGGGTATTAGCACTCCTCAAAGGTAGCACGGATAATTTCAGCATCAACACGGCCTCAACAGCTGAATATGACGCGGCATTTGACACAGTAGCGGACTCATTCGGCGAATATCTCCTTGCAAGCGCAAGTGATGACCTCAGCGAATATCTTGACCCTTCAATGACGCTTAACGCTTCAGCTCCAGTTGATGAACACATGGGAGCAGATGATGGCGAGCCAGTAGTACAGAGCGTGAAAATTTCGGGCAGTTCATCTTCAACGTTCAGCGATGATATTTACGTCATGCTGGATGATGGAGAAGGTGCAACAAAATTCTTCGTGATGAATCCCAGCAACAAGCAGTCATTTGACGTTAGTATGTGGGCGGACCAAGAAGCAAAAGGAGTCTATGAGGTCTCGTATTTCACCGTTCAGAATGGCAAGCTCAAAATTTCCCCGACTCAAACAGTTGCATACGCTCCGAAATTCAGCAGTAACACAACACCTGTAGTACGTTGGACATCAGCAGGGAACATTTACGCTCATGTCGGCGATGAAGTTCACGCAGGACTCATTGTTGAGGCTGATGGAAGTATCTATGACATTTCCGAGACCGCATTAGGGGTTGCGTCATACAATGTGTCAGATCCGACAATCGCAGAAGTTACGAGCGATGGCAAAATCAAAGCCCTCAAGGAAGGCACAACGAGAATCACGGCAACAGCTTACGGCCACACAGCGAGCGTGAATTTTGTGGTGAAGCCGACAGCCTCAGAGACTGACACGACAAAGGATATTTCCTCCAGCAGTGGCAACAACACTCCGGGCGGCTCAAGTGGCGGAGGTTGCGAGGGTTTTGCGTCAATGATGGCTATTCCAATGATTTTGGCGGCCATGATGAGAAGGAAACAGCGCGGGTAAAGCAGACGAATCCCGAATATAGAATCATCCCCCGGTCATAAAGGCTGGGGGATATTTTTTTGTCTTTTTGTTCGGTGCAATAGCCTGTAAGTTTGACAGAAAATTTTGACGGCGCTATATTTCCTGCAATTTTTCACTGTAACGAAAGAAGGAATATACACATATGAACGGCTTGACGCTTGTAGGAATTGCGGCGGCTGTGCTTTTGCTTGCGTATCTGCTTTATGGACGCTGGCTCGCAAAAACTTGGGGCATTGACCCTTCCGCAAAGACTCCTGCATACCGTTTCGAGGACGGACAAGACTACGTACCAGCATCACGCTTCACAGTATTCTCCCACCAATTCAACAGCATAACAGGAGCAGGCCCGGTTACAGGCCCGATAATAGCGGCCATGTTCGGATGGCTTCCTGCGTTTTTGTGGCTACTTGTTGGAGGCGTGTTTTTCGGAGCTGTGCAGGATTTCACCGCGCTTTATGCCTCAGTCAAGAATGAGGGTAAATCTATGGGACTCATCATTGAGCGTTACATAGGCAAGACAGGCCGTAAATTATTCCTCATGTTTTGCTGGCTGTTCACGCTTCTGGTGATTGCGGCGTTTGCTGACATACTCGCAGGAACGTTCAACGGTTTCACGAAGGACGGCGGTCAGAATGTTGCAGGAGCTTCAGCGGCTTCAATCTCAATGATATACATCTTCGCGGCAATGGCATTCGGGATATTCATCAGGTTCATGAAGACGGGCGAAATTGCGAAATTCATCGTTGGTGTCATTCTCGTCGTGGCTATGTTGTGGGCGGGAATCGCTAATCCCCTGTATTATGACGCTCAGACATGGCGTTATGTCGTATTCGCGTATTGCTTCGTTGCGTCAGTCCTTCCTATGTGGCTGCTGAAACACCCCCGCGACTATTTGAGCGTGTTCCTCCTTCTCGGAATGATATTCGGCGGTGCAATAGGAATCATCATAGCGAATCCCGAAATACAGATGCCTATGTTCGCGGGCTGGACGGTTAGGGATCATCCATTATTCCCGATACTTTTCATCACAATAGCTTGCGGAGCTGTCTCAGGATTTCACAGCCTCGTGTCATCAGGAACATCATCAAAGTCAATCGCCAATGAAACAGACATGCTTCCCGTTGGATATGGCGCAATGCTCGTTGAGACTCTGCTTGGAGTTGTGTCGCTGGTGATAGCGTGTTCAGCCTCACAGGGGGGCGGACTTCCTACAGGGACTCCCTTCCAGATTTTTGGGAACGCTGTCGGCGGGTTCTTCACGATGTTCGGGCTTCCGGCTCATATATCATCGTGCGTAATCATGATGTGTGTTAGCGCATTGGCCATGACGACAATTGACGCTGTAACGAGGATAGGCCGTATGTCGTGGCAGGAATTTTTCGCTCCGTCAGAAGGTGAACAGGCCGGGACTCTCGTGAAGCTCATCACGAATACTTACGTTGCAACGGTGATTACTCTTGCGCTTGCGTATGCGTTATGCCTTGCCGGGTATACTAGCATATGGCCGTTATTCGGGTCGGCTAATCAGCTTTTGAGCGCATTGGTGCTTACGGCTCTTGCGGTGTTCCTTCGCGTAACCGGGCGTAAAGGCTGGATGCTCTATGTACCCATGACGTTTATGTTTGTGGTTACGATGTCGGCTCTTGCTATAGGCGTGTATAACATTGCTGTGAGGGCTGGAGCTGGTAATTTCGTGTTTATGGTTGACGGGTTACAGCTGATTATTGCGTTGGCATTGATGACTCTGGCTGTGCTTGTTGTGTCAAGCTGCTGGAAGGAGCTTTTCACGACTAAAGTTCGTAAGGACATGGCCGCGGCTCATTAAGATAACGAGATAACAAGAGGCCCTCCCCTGTAACGCAAGGGAGGGTTATTTTTATGGCTATGATTTCGAGTCTGGAGATTTCGTAGCGGCAACAAGAAGCAACACGATGAATATTCCCTGAATTAGTCGCTGGCCTCCTATGCTTATTCTTGCGGCATTGAGGAACGTTGACATAAGAGTCATCATGAATGCCCCAATGCACACGGCTATGATGTTCGATTTCCCTCCCGCTGCGTTAGTGCCTCCAACAAAACACGCCGCTATTGACGGCAAGAAATACGTTGTCCCTAAATCCTGATTTGCTCCTCCGCAATAAGCCGCATTCAACGCCCCAGCGAGTCCACATAAAGCCCCGTTTATCACGAATGCCGTTATGACTGTCCTATTTACGCTGATTCCTGCGAGGCGGGCAGCATCTCTTTTCTGGCCGACTGCGTGAAGGTTCATCCCGTATTTTGTCCTGTACAGAACAAACCACAGAATCACCGCGATTACAAGCACCGTCAACGTCATCATGTTTAGGCCGAATATGTCAGCGTTCGTGAACTCAACAAATGTTGCATTCGGGGAATTTGCGAACTTGTTGGATACCAGAAGTATCACCGTGTAATACAAATATCCCGTCGCCATCGTCGTAATCATCGCATGAATACTCAAGAACACGTTTATGCTCGCGTTGATTAGCCCGCAAATCATTCCGACAATCACAGCCCCAGCAAGCCCAAGCACTATATTGTGCCTCATCAGCTCACATGACACATACGCCGTAAGAGTCAGGATATATTTCTGCGAGATGTCTATTGCCCCGTTACCGCTAGTAACCACAATCATCTGCGCAATTCCGAGAAGCATCGCGAAAACACACAGCTTCAGCCCCGCAGTTATGACACGCATATTCACTCCGCCAGAAACGAAGCATATCAACGCATAAAGCAATATACTTCCTGCAAGAGGCCACATTACAGGGCTGGTGAGTATATCCTTCAGGCTCTTTTTCATGACGCTTCACGCTCCCTTCTGCGCATCAAGAACTTCAACGCAAGCACCGAGATTAGTATCATTCCGATAATGGCAGTCTGATAGTTTGAGTTCATCTTCATGGCCGTAAGCAGCGAGTTAATCAGGTTCATCACAACCGCCGCCATCACAACACCAAAAGGCACCGGCACTCCTCCAAGCATTTCGCACCCGCCAAGTATCACTGTAGCGATTGACATCATGTTATAGTTCACCGAGCTGTTTGCGTCTGCACCGCTACAAGTTGACGTATACGCCATGCCAGCAAGCACAACGAACAATCCCGACAACGCATAAGCCGTGATTTTGGCGAGAAGGCAGCTCCACCCGGAACGCTCCACAGATTGAATGTTGTTGCCGATTCCGCGCAGGATTATCCCGTAACGACACCTGTACAGCATGTACCAGCACACAAGCCCGGAAATCACAGCAATGATTATCGGGAATGGCACGAAAGGCGAGCGGTATTTGAGGAAGTCAGAGATCCACGCAGGGCATGAACCGCCCGGAGTCGGACATACCATAAGGGCGAGGCCATACCAAACGAATTGAGCTCCCATAGTTACGACAATAGCCGGGATTCTGCGTGTTTGAATCAACGCCGCCATAGCCATATATGCCCCGACAAAAAGCACCAATCCCCCCAAGCCTAGCCAAATATTTCCCGTGAGCCATATTGCCGTTATGCAGTTCACGAGGCCGATTGAATACCCGTTGCCCATGTCGACATCTCCACACATTACGATGAACATTTGCCCCAATGCCGCAAACACAAGTGGAAGGGTTGAGCTAATTTTCATGCGCAATCCTAAATACGTCATAAGCCGAGGATTGATTGCGACGTTGGCGGCGAATATGAGTATCAGCGTTACAAGAGGCAACATCCACGGAGCTGACATGAGACGGCTGAACATTCCCCCGTGCTTTTCGGTCAAAGACTTTTTGCCCGTGTCAATGAATGATGCCGCTACAATCTCAGGAACGGTGATATTCTCGCCTTGAAGCTCCTTCGTGATTTGTCCGTCCCTCATGACATAAACGCGGTCGCAAATCTCCATTTCTCTATCTTCTGTGGAGTAGAGTATTACGGATTTCCCCATGTCGCGAACTTCCTCAAGTAGCCTGTAAATGTCTTGCTTCGTTCCAATGTCAACGCCTGCTGTGGGGTCATTGAGTATGATTATGTCGGCTTCTGAGGCTATTCCACGTGCGATTAGGGCTTTTTGCTGGTTGCCTCCTGAGAGGGACATTATGTTACTCTTGATGCCTTCTGCGCGGAATTTCAGCTTGTCATACCAATATTGCGCGGACTCATCTGCCTTTTTGCTGTCGATGAGGATTTTCCCTTTAACGCGGTCAAGGTTGGCTATGAGTATGTTGTCTCGAATGTGCCAGAAATGAAACACTCCTTCCCTCGCTCTATCACCTGAAACGTAAGCTATATCCCCATGAAGCTCAATCTCTTTGCGTGGCTTATTCCGTGCTGAGTACACAGCCTGCAACAATTCCTGCTGACCTGAACCAGCAAGCCCGGAGATTCCGATGATTTCGCCTTTCTTGAGGGTAATATTTATGTCCTTGAGGCGTTTTGTTGTGAGGCCGGATATTTTCATCATGTCGGGATTCGATGACATATCGCGGAAATTCTTTGCCCTTGCCGCTGATGTTCCTCCCATAGCAGAGACTATATCAGCCTGCGTAACCTCATCCGCAAAAAAATCGCCGCTGTTTTTGCCGTTACTGAGTAAGACTATGCGGTCTGAGACTTTCTTTATCTCGTCAAGTTTGTGGGATATGTATATCACCGCGACACCCTTTGAGCTTAATTCGCGCACGATTTCATGAAGTTGCCCGGCCTTATCGGATGAGAGCGCGCTTGTAGGTTCGTCAAGAATCAACAGCTTCAGGTTATCGGCCATGAGGGTTTTGCAGATTTCAACAACCTGCCTGTCTGTTAGGCTCAATGCTTCAAGGGGGCGTGTAATGTCGATT